>JAZOBE010000036.1:0-41577 GCA_045595785.1 Eubacteriales bacterium | reverse complement strand
ATTACAGGCGCTGTCATCGCTTTACTTTCCATCGGAAAAGTCTTCCGCCACGTCGCCCATAAGTTCCACCCAGGATTCTTCGGGAACGTCGCCCATTTCAACGTATTCCTCGGAATTTTCGTCGTGCGTTTCTTCGCTTTCTTCGGGCGGCGGCATAATACCCATGGTGGCCTCTTCGGATATCTCAGAAGGCATTTCACCTGCAACCATTTCCATAGAGCTTTCAGGCGGCGGAGCCATATCTCCCTGAATAGGGTTAAACGCTTCAATTACGTCGCAGGACGTACCTCCCACCACAAAGGCAGCGGCAATTCCCGCAACTGCAACCTGCTTTCCCGCAGCCTTGCGTTTTTTCAACTCTTCTTCCAGATAACGCACCTCTGCTTCGCACTTGGGGCAGGTACCCAGACAATCTCCCTTGTACTTACATTCGGAAGTAATATACTCAATATCGTTTTTTCTGGCAATCTCCTTGCGTATGCTTTTCAGTATCTTGCACTTGCTTTTGCCTTTCATACAATCGCTCCCTTCATGGTTTCATATATAATACCTTTCAAAACGCGAAAAGGTTACGTTTGCAAAAATATTTTTTACAGCTTTTTCTTTGCGAAAAGATAAGCCTTGTCATACATTTCTCTGTAATAATCGTTTTTGCTGCTCCAGGCTCTTGTCAGAACGCATTTGTAGGCACTGCCCTGATAATATATTTTGGACGTTTCCATATATCCCGTTTCTTTGCCTGCCTCAAGATAATTAATAAATCTTCTTATATTCTCTCGGCTGTCATCGTCAACATTTCCGTTTTCGTCCTCGTATATTTTCCATACCTCCAATTCAACAGACATTCCCATACGGCGCGCCTCCTTGGCGGTATCGTACAGTCTGTCCTCGGGTATAGAATAATCAAACATATAATTGGGCTGCATACAAGCAGTAGTGAATCCGTAGCTTTTCCATTCCTCGTATCCCAGCGCGCGGTAATAGGGGATCCAGAAGCATTTTAATCCCTTTGACTTTACGTATTCGCAGGCGAAATTAATTATATCCTTTTCGTATCTGTCGGTTATATTCAACGCTTCTTCAAACCAATAAAAGCCTTCAAGCTCGGTATGAGGGTAATTGCCGCCGTTATACCGCTCGATAAGCGAATCTATCAGCCATTTTATAGCTTTTTTGCGGCTTTCGGGGTTATCAAAAACAAGTCTTTCTCCGTTAAGAACACCAAATTCTTCAGGTGCGGTATAGGTATAAATAATGGGGAAGAATACCTTTACCTTGTAGTCGGGCATATTCAGCTTGCTGCCAACTTCTCCTGCTGCCTTTTCAAGTGCAGGCAGGTTTTTGTCGGGAGCGAAAATACTGTCCATGTAATCGCGCCAGCCCACAACGCACTTTCCGGTAGGAGAAAATTCAAAGGAAACGTCGGGCAGGAACAAAAAACCGTCCATAAACGTATCATTAATATTTCCATCTCTGTCAAGATATCCTGCCATAGACAGAAAATCCTCATAGGTAAGCAGCCCATTGTCTTCATCAACGGGGCGGTAGTTGTATGCAAGCACGATGTTCTTCGCACCAAGTATGTCCTCGGGGGGATATTCGTTTATTTCGTCGGGGGAGGGGGAATCGTTGAAAACACACTTGCCGTCGTTTACGGGTTCTCTTGCGTTTTTAAGGTCGGTGCACCCGAAAACCTCTAATTCATCGATATAAACGTGGTGTGTAACCTGAAGTATCAGCTGAACGTAGCAGGCTTTTACTTTATCAAACTTTCCGCTTATCATGTGTATATGCAGATCACGGGATGAACGTGTATCGTCGTTTTGATAAACTGTCTCAAAGTTCTCTCCGTCTGCGGAAACACGCATTTTAACGTATATGGGCGTTCTGACTCCAACCTCATCGTGACGGCAGGTGTTGAATGAAAAACCGTCAACAGCACACAGGCAGGGAAGCTTAAAGGTAATAATTCTGCCTCCTCCGCCGTGAATATGAAACCATTCTTTGTTGCGGTAATCCACGTTGGGACTGTACTCTCCGTCGGTAAGCAAGGAGCAATCCGTATCGTAATTCATATGTGCACGGGTACCCTTGGCGGCAAAAAAATCCTTTTCTTCAATAGAATGTATAGGCAATCCCAAAAGCAGGTTTACTTTTTCCTCAGATACTTTCTCTCCACAAACGGGATTCACTTTCTCAATCGGCTTGTTTGTATAATACGCGCTCATAAAAACCGTCTCCATTAAGTTAATTTCTTTAATTGATTGTACTATATTTTATATAAATAATCAACACGTCTTACCCTCATAAAGTTCTGTAAAAACAAAAAATCCAAGTCCGAAGACTTGGATTTGGTGCGGCTGATGGGACTTGAACCCATACGGTTGCCCACACGCCCCTCAAACGTGCGCGTCTGCCTGTTCCGCCACAGCCGCGTGAACATTCACTATTATACTCACAAAAACAAATTTGTCAATACTTTTTTTGCTATTATTTTATTATTTTTTTCTTTTTATAAAATCAAACGGCATCCTTTAAAAGGATGCCTTAACAGTTATAACCCAAAGCTTACGTTAAGCGCTTCGTTAACCAGTCTCATGGTGTTTTCGTCAAGATGTCCCATCTTGTCCTTAAGCCGTTTTTTGTCCAGAGTACGTATTTGCTCTAAAAGTATTATGGAGTTTTTTGCCAGACCGCAACCGTTTTCGCCGCCCGTATTTATACTGCTTCCGGTTACTTCTATATGTGTGGGAAGTCTCGCTTTTCCTGTTTGTGACGTTATTGCGGCGGCAATTACCGTGGGGCTGTGTCGGTTACCCACGTCGTTTTGTACGATCAGGACGGGTCTTATTCCCCCTTGTTCCGAACCTACCACCGGTGAAAGGTCCGCATAATATATATCTCCGCGCCGTATTACAGATTGTTCGTTCACTTTTTATCATCGCCCCGTTTTCAGTTTATTCCGGCTAAACTATTTTTGCCAGCGGGGGAATGTATTATGCAGAAATAACCACTCAAAAATAAGTCCCCTGCTTTTTGAAGCAGAGGACTTTGTTAATGCTTATATTTTATATTTCGGAAAGGAGCTCTTCAAGCTCTGTAACGGTATCGTCAAACACCCTCATTGCACTGCTTACAGCCTCGGGCTTGGTAAGGTCGATGCCTGCTATCTTAAGCTCGTTAAGAGGATAATCGCTTCCGCCGGTGGTAAGGAATTCGAGATATCCTGATGCATCGCCGGTCTCCAGAATGTTTCTTGCAATAGCAACAGCGCTGGAAAATCCGGTGGCGTACTGGTAGACATAATATGCCGTGTAGAAGTGGGGAATATATGCCCATTCATACTGCATAATATCGTTTATACCTGCACCCTCGTAGTAAAGGGATATAAGTCCGTGATAAATATCGCACAGTGCCTTGGGAGTAAGGGGAGTTCCTGCCTGAACCATATCGTGGGCTTTGCGTTCAAATTCCGCAAAAAGTGTCTGTCTGAATACGGTTGTGCGGAATCCTTCAAGGAAATGATTAAGTATATACGCCTTGCGCTTCTTATCGGTCTCGTTCTTAAGCAGATACATGGTGAGCAAAACTTCGTTAACCGTGGAAGCAACCTCAGCTACCATTATGCGGTAATCGTGGTTAACATAATCTTGTTTTTCCGAGGACAGATATGAATGCATTGCGTGTCCCAGCTCATGAGCCATAGTGAACGCATCATCAAGGCTGTCAGTGTAGTTAAGAAGAACGTAAGGATGCACGCCGTATACACCGCAGGAGAATGCGCCGGAGCGCTTGCCCTTGTTTTCGTATACGTCCATCCAATGCTCGGAATACGCCTTGTCAAGCAGTTCCTGATATCTTTCGCCTAAAGGAAGAAGTGCTTTCTTTACCATATCCTTTGCCTGATCATAGGTAACGTTAAAGTCAACGTCCTCAATCATAGGAGTGTAAAGGTCAAACATATCAATGCTTTCAAGACCCAAAGTTTCCTTGCGGAGCTGCAGGTATCTCTTCATAGTGGGAAGTGCGCCGTGAACTGCTTCAACAAGAGAATCGTAGACGGAAACGGGAATGTTGCCGCCAAAAAGCGCCTTGTGGCAAGCACTTTCGTAACCGCGTACCGCTGCAAAATAGTTATCGATCTTTACGTTTCCGGCATACATAGCCGCAACGGTATTGACGTACTTTTTGTAGGTACCGAAATAGCCCTCGAAGGTCTCTTCTCTTACACGTCTGTCCTTGCTTTCGCGGTAAATACCCATGTTTCCGTTGGTAAGCTGAACCTTGTTTCCATTTTCGTCAGTAATGCAGGGAAGCTCAATATCAACGTTGGAGAACATAGTGAAGCAATCGTCGGGTACGTTGGTAATTTCACCCATCTGTGCAAGCAGCTTTTCGCTCTTTTCGTCAAGCACGTGCGCTCTGCCTCTTGATATATCATCAAGCATATGGCGGTATGTAGCCAGACCGGGCTCTTCCATATACTCTTTAAGGGTTTCTTCGGGAATGGAGAGTATCTCGGGCTCAATAAAGGAGCAAACGGTGCCAAGCTTTACCAAAAGCATCATAGCCTTTGCTTCCATCTCCTGAGCCTCGTTGTCAGAGTTATCTGCGCTCTTGTACAGCATTGCGTAAATGTAAGGAAGCTCTGCTGCCTGGTTGGTCTGTGCAAGCAGGTCCAGCGCCGCCTTCAGGCTTTCTGCGCTGTTGCCGAGAGTGCCCTTTATTGCGGGAATGGTGTCTGCCAGACGGTCAGCCTCCGCAAGTGCGTTTTCCCAAGCTGCCTTGTCGGGATAAATGTGAGTAAAATCCCACATAAATTCGGGATTCATTTCATTTCTGCTTTTCATTTTCTTTCTCCTTTAATATATACAATTTGTTCATATCCGAAATGCTTATCCAGCTCACGCTGAAGGGGATAGAATACACTTCCGCAGTTGAATTTTACGGTTTGTTTTTTCTCGAACAGTGAGGAAACGTAAACCTCCTCCATGGGGTACAGCCCATGTCCGCCGCCGCGGAATATAATTTGTGCCGATTCAACACCTGCTTCTTCCAAAGCCTGACGGTAAAGGGAAGCGGTATACAGGAATCCGTCTTTGTCTGTCAGCGCACCAAGATAGACTACGAATACAGACTTGTCGGAGTAGTCAGCCGTGTCCGATATATAAACTCTTCCGTTAGGATAGCCGAATATCTTTTCAGCTTCTACCTTAAAGGATCCGTCGGGAAATGCTTTACGCAATACGTTTGCTATATCTGATCTTTGCTCAGCCATAAGATATTGCTCAACTTGGTTTACATAACTATCCATTACGTACTTCTTGGAAACAACCAACTCTCCTGTCGCTTCGGGTATGGGCAAAGACTTAATTTCTCTGCGCCAAGTGCGGGAAAGATAATGATATTCCAGCTTGCCTATATCCTGATCTCCGCTGATGTAATTTTGGTTTACATAATTGTCGGTGAGAGCTTTTGCGTTTATATACGAAACAAGGTTTCCGCCGAAAGCGATCTGAAACGCAACGGCGATTCCAAGGGGGACTACTGCCCAGAACCGATGCTTTTTTGACGCAAAGATTTTTACGGTGTAATGTCCCAATGCTCCGCAAGCACCGCATACCAGCGCGAACACAAATATGTCCGCAATAACAGCGGAATATCCCGCTCTCAGCATTCCTCCGCACAACGCAAACAAAAGCACCTTTTCTTTAACGTCGAGTTTAATAAATCCTGCGGCTACGGCACAGAGCGGAAGTATTGGAAGTGCGGTGGCAAATCCCGAAAAAGGGGTTATAAATACTGCTCCGATAAATCCCAACAGACCACATAAAACGTGGACTCCCGCAGTATTGTAAAAGCGTTTAAGCGTTTTCTTCATCTTCCGCCTCCTTTGGGAATATTATATGGATTGGTATATTCAATGAGCAGACGGGTATCATCATCCTTCTGACTTCCGTTTACACGCTTGAATCCGCATTTTCTGCATTTGTGTGTAATAACGAAGCCGCGCTTTGCCTCGGTGCGCACTTCAATGGGGTCCATTACCGCACCGCATTCGCTGGCTCTGTCTCCGGGATTAACGTCAACGTGGCGCGAGCAAAGACAAAAGGGACAATGGTTTCTTGACGAATATCCCAGCGGCGGAACCTCTTTACCGCAGTTGAGACAAACGAAACCGCTGTCTTTTTTTGTAAAAAGTGTATTTTCCACTTATTCCTCCGAAATTTATTTACAAATTACTGTTTACTTTTCATTTTGTTTTTATTATAATATCTATTTGTTAAGATTTCAAGTCGGGAGGACAAAATATGTCAAAGAAATCCGATAATAAAGTTTCCTGTCGTTTGGGCAGGGTTGGCGGCAGTGCGCTTATGGAAGGCGTAATGATGAAAAGCGGCAATGATATTGCCATGGCTGTCCGCCGTACAGACAACGGAAAAATAACCGTTCGAAAAAAGAAATATAAATCAGTCAAGGAAAAAAGCGCTTTTCTTCGCATTCCCATCATCCGCGGTATAGTAAACTTTGTGGAAACGCTTATGCTTTCTATGGGTACTATGACAGAGGCTACCGAGCTTTTGGGTATTGACGAGATGGAGAGCGAGAGTAAGTTTGATAAATGGATAACCGAAAAGTTTGGCGATAAGCTTATGAAGGTTATATCCGCCATCGCAGTAGTGCTGGGCGTAGCGCTGGCAATGGTGCTGTTTATGTGGCTGCCTTCGTTTATATCCGACCTTATTTTTAAGGTTGAGGATACGGATTTCCATTTTGCATCCAGATGTGTTGACGGCGTACTTAAAATACTTATTTTTATCGGCTATATCGGACTCACTTCGTTTATTCCCGATATAAAGCGTGTATATATGTATCACGGTGCGGAGCATAAGAGTATAGATTGCTATGAGTCCGGCGAGGAACTTACCGTGGAAAATGTGCGCAAGCATACACGTTTCCATCCCCGTTGCGGCACTTCCTTTATGTTTTTGGTGCTTATAGTGTCCATTCTTGTAAATTCTCTTATCCTTTGGGCTGTCAGCGCAGTATTTCCCCTGGCGCCTGTAGGGGAGAGGTGGTTTATCGTTCTGGTCAAGCTTATTGCCCTTCCGCTGGTTGTGGGTATCGACTACGAGTACGTAATGTATGCAGGCAAGCATGATAATTTCTTCACTAAAATATTCTCTGCACCAGGTTTGTGGATGCAGCGCATCACCACCCGTGAGCCTGATGACAGTATGATGGAGGTTGCAATTTGCTCCATTAAATCCGCACTTCCTGCAGAGTTCCCTGATTTTGTGGCTCCTACAGAGGATCTTGTTGAGGAACAGGCAGAGCAAGCCATCGAAGAAAACGCACCTGCGGAGGAAACCAAATGAATATCGGCGAATACAGATATGAAATAAAAAAGAATCTTACCGAAGGCTGTTCGGAGGATAATGCCAGAGAAATTACCGAGATAATCGATATTCTTCTTTGCCATCATCTTTCCATTCCCAGAAGCAAGCTTTATTTAAGACTTGAGGACAGCATCCCTGCAGAGCTGCCTGTCAATATGGCAGATTCCCTTCAGCAGATCGCCATGGGCGTTCCCGTGCAGTACGTTATGGGAAGCTGTTGGTTTTACGGCAGGGAGATAAAGGTGGGCCCCGGTGTGTTTATCCCTCGAGGAGATACCGAGATACTGGCACAAGCGGCTATGAAGGCTATCCCCAAGAACGGATGCTTTGCTGATATCTGTGCCGGAAGCGGATGCATCTCTGCCGCTATCGCTTCAGAGCGTCCAGACGTACGCGGATTTGCACTTGAATTGTCAAGAAAAGCGATTCCCTATACAGAAGAAAACCTAAAAGACCTTTCCAAAGTAACAGTAAAAAGATTTGATGCGTTGGATCCCGAGGATTACGAGGAGCTGGTTACCGCAAACGGAAGACAGTTTGACCTTGTGGTAAGCAATCCGCCTTATATTCCTACCGACGATATCCCGGGACTGGACGCAAACGTTCTTTCCGAGCCGGAGACTGCGCTTGACGGCGGTGAGGATGGCTTGAGATTTTACCGCGAGATAACCCGTAACCTGCCTGTAATTCTTTCGCCCGAGGGCGTTATTTGCTACGAGGTAGGTATAGGTCAAGCACAGGACGTTTCCGCAATTCTTAAGGCGGCAGGCTTCTCTGTGGCGGTTTTGAGAGACAACCACGGAATTGACCGTGTAGTTTTAGGAAAAAAGTGTTGACAAGGTGTTGACAATAAAAAAAGAATGTACTATTATTTATAATATTAATAATAGTATATTTTTTTGTCTTGGGAATTTTACGATGAATGAAATAACATCCAGAAACAACGAGCAGATAAAAGCGGTGGTCCGTCTCAAAGAAAGTAAAGAGCGTAACCGTACGGGTCTGTTTTTTATAGAGGGAATACATCTTGCCGAGGAATATTTCCGTCATTGCGGCTTGCCTGAAAGGGTGTACGTTACCCAAAAGGGTCTTAATGCGTATTCGGATATGCTTTCCCGCTTTCCCAATGAAATAATGACCTTGGTATCCGATACCGTGTTTGAAAAAATGTCTACCGAGTCTGCACCGCAGGGTATACTTTGCGTTTGCAAACAAAGAGAAATTTCAGATACTTCTCCCGCAAGCGGTTCGCTTTTGTTTTTGGAATCTCTACGTGACACGGGCAATCTCGGCACGGTTATAAGAACCGCCGTGTCCTTGGGTGTTGAGGGGATAGTCCTCTCGCCGGACTGTGCGGATATATATAATCCCAAGACGCTCCGCGCCTCAATGGGCGCGGTGTTTGCCGCAAACATCTTTATACCCCGGCTTTTTTTGGAAGCTGTGGTAAATGCAAAAAAGCACGGCAAGGTATATGCCGCCGCCCTTTACGACAATTCGCTTACTCTGGGTGAGTTTAAGATCGCTTCGGGAGACAGCTTTATCATCGGTAACGAGGGGCAGGGTATCTCGGAGGAGATAAAGGCTTTGGCAGACGCTTCTGTCATCATTCCCATGACGGGCAAGACAGAAAGCCTTAACGCCGCTGCCGCCGCGTCTATTATAATTTGGGAGATGACACGCAGATAATGGATAACAGAGTATATTATATTTGGCTTCAATGCATCTGCGGTGCCGCCAACCGTTTTACGGATTATTTATTCAGCAAGTTTCCGTCTGCCGTGGAGATTTACTCTTGCAGAGATTTTTCCTTTTTACCTAAAGGGTACCAGAAATATCAGGATAAGCTTTGCAACAAGGATCTTTCTGCGGCACTTGAGATATTCAAGACCTGCATAAACAGAGGAATAGAAATGGTATGCTATCACGGTGAGCATTTTCCGCCCGCCTTGCGTAACATACCGGATCCACCGGTAATGCTGTTTTGCTATGGTGATATTTCCCGTCTGGCAAACAAGCAGGCTGTGGCTATCGTAGGTACAAGAACCTGCACCGAAGCAGGTGTTGAATATGCAAAAACTTATGCGGAAAGCTTTGCCAAGGCAGGTATAACCGTGATAAGCGGTCTTGCCAAGGGTATAGATTGTGCCGCTAACCAAGCCGCATTGGTAAGCGGCGGACTGTCCGTAGGCGTTTTGGGTACTCCCATAGACAAGGTGTATCCGCCGGAAAACGTACGGCTGTTTCACACTATGTATAAAAACGGACTTGTTATAAGTGAGTATTCGCCTCGTGCAGACGTAGGCAGATATTCCTTTCCCGCCCGTAACCGTATAATCAGTGCGCTGTCAGATTGCACGTTGGTTGTTGAGGCGGCGGAAGGCAGCGGTGCCATAATCACCGCCAAAAGAGCTATACAGCAAAACAGGCCGGTATATTTTGTGGCAGGCAGGGTAACCGTAATGCTTGACGGTGCGGTGTCGGTATCCTCTCCCGCAGAGGTAATGGAGAATATGCAGTTGAAGGATCCTACCCTCCGCATACCCGTAACCGCATACACGGTAACAAAAACAAAAAGCTACGGCAGAAAGATAACACCGCCCGTACAAAAGAAGAATAACGATACAGACGAATTGGGTCTGTTGAAGATATTGAGCAAGGGGCCGCTTACGGCGACCGAGCTTTCGGACAAAACCGGAATTTCTATTGACAGAATATATGAGCTGCTTACCATCCTTGAGCTGGACGGTGCGATAATCGCCGCCGCAGGAGGACGTTATATAAAGGCAGGCAAGCAATAAGGAGAATATATGAGCACACTTGTAATACTTGAGTCGCCTACAAAGGCGCATACCGTAAAAGGATTTTTGGGTAAGGGATATAAGGTCATCGCATCCAACGGCCACGTAAGAGATCTTCCCAAAAGCAAGCTCGGTATAGATGTTGAAAACGGATTTGAGCCTCAGTATATCAACATACGCGGTAAAGGCGATCTTATAAAAGAACTGAAAAAAGAAGCAAAGAACGCAGATAAAGTTCTTCTGGCAGCCGACCCTGACCGTGAGGGTGAGGCTATTAGCTGGCATCTGGCAAACGTTCTCGGCATTCCGGAGGATAAGATCAAGCGTATAACCTTTAACTCGGTAACCAAAGCCGCTGTTAAAGAAGCAATAAAATCTCCCCGCAATATAGATATGGATCTGGTCAACTCACAGCAGACCCGCCGTATTCTTGACAGACTCGTGGGTTACAAAATAAGCCCGTTCCTTTGGAAGAAGATCAAAAACGGTCTTTCTGCAGGCCGAGTTCAGTCGGTTGCGACCCGTCTCATTGTTGAGAGGGAGAGGGAGATACAGGCCTTCGTACCCGATGAGTATTGGACGGTTACCGCAAAGCTTTCAAACTCTGCAGGCGATACTTTTACAGCAAAGTATTTCGGTACGTCGGCAGGCAAGCAGGAGCTTCATAACGAAGCTGACGCTATGAGCGTTGTAAACGGTGTCAAGAACGCACCTTTTACAGTTTCTTCCGTCAAGCGTTCGGTAAAGCACCGCCGTCCCCAGCCTCCCTTTACCACAAGCACCCTTCAGCAGGAGGCAAACCGTCGTTTATCGCTTCCCACTCAGCGCACTATGATGATCGCGCAGGAGCTGTATGAAGGTATTAATATCGGTGAGCGCGGCACTCACGGTCTTATAACCTATATGCGTACCGACTCTCTCCGTGTTTCGGATGAGGCGCGTGCCGCCGCAAAGGAATACATCGTCGGCAGATACGGCGATAAGTATTATCCCTCCACCCCCAATATTTACAAAGCCAAGAAGGGAGCACAGGATGCACACGAGGCTATCCGTCCCTCTGACCCCACCTTGGCTCCCGATATGATCAAGAGCCGTCTTACTACGGATCAGTATCGTTTGTATAAGCTTATTTACGATCGCTTTATTGCCAGTCAGATGAAGCCTGCGGAAATTGATACCGTTTCCGTGGATCTGGATGCAAACGGAAGTGTTTTCCGCGCTACCGGTGCCACCGTCAGATTCCCCGGATATCTCGTTATCTGTGATGATTCCGACAACGGTGATGACGATCTGGCCAAGGATAAGCTTCCTCCTCTTAACGAAAACGACGTTTGCGTATGCTCTGCCATACTGCCTGAGCAGCACTTTACCGCACCGCCCTTCAGATATACCGAAGGATCGCTGGTAAAGATGCTTGAGGAAAAGGGTATCGGCAGACCTTCCACCATCGTTACCACCATCACCACCATTATAGCGAGAGGCTACGTGGTGCGTGAGGGAAAATCTCTCGTTCCCACAGATCTCGGCTTCGTTACCACCGATCTTATGATGAATGCGTTTTCACGTATCGTTGACTATAACTTTACCGCCGAGATGGAGGAGAATCTTGACGAGATCGAATCCGGCGAAAAGGATTATATAGCGGTTCTTAACAACTTTTATAAGGACCTTATGGAAGAGCTTGATTCTGCGGAAAGCTCCGTCGGAAGCAGCAGGATAACCCTTGAGCCCGAGAAAACGGATATGATCTGTGAAAAGTGCGGATCGGTAATGGTTGTCCGTAACGGACGCTACGGCAAGTTTGCTGCATGTCCCAACTATCCCAAGTGTAAGAACACAAAGCCTCTGGAGACCGAGAAAAAGCCTGTTGAGGCAAAAGAAATAATATCTGACGAAAAGTGCCCTGCCTGCGGAGGAGAAATGGTGCTCCGCAAGGGCAGATACGGAAGCTTTTTCGCATGCCGTTCATATCCCAACTGCAAGACTACTCTTCCCGTTATCAAGGACAGCGGCGTGGTGTGTCCCAACTGCGGTAAGCGTATCGTAATACGTACCAGCAAGAAAAAGACCACCTATTACGTGTGTGAGGATGCTTCCTGCGGATTCATCTCTTGGGATATACCTCAGACCAGAAGATGTCCCAAGTGCGGAGATATCGTGCTTAAAAAGAAAAACAGAGATCAGTATTATTGCCGCGGTAACTGCGGATGGACAGAGGAAAACAAAAAATGAGAACTACAATAGCTGTAGATGCAATGGGCGGCGATAAAGCCCCCGAGTCGGTAGTTGCAGGCGCTTTGCGCGCCGCAGAGCAGCTGCCTATAGATATTATACTTGTCGGCGACAGTGACGCTGTATACAGAGAAATAATCAAGCGAGGTCCCCAACCGGATAACGTATCGGTAGTCCACGCCAAAAGCGTCATCACTATGGAGGATAACCCCTCTGCGGTGTTAAAGGAAAAGGCTGATTGCTCCATGGCAGTAGCCGCAGAGCTGGTAAAGGACGGCAAGGCAGATGCACTTGTTTCCGCCGGAAACACCGGTGCACTATTTACCGTGGCATCCCTGAAGGTGCGCAGACTTCCCGGCATACGCCGTGCGGCGTTGGGTGCCATCGTACCCCTTGAGAATCCCGTGCTTATCGTGGATTCCGGCGCTAATATTGACGCGACTCCCGAATTACTCCGTACCTTTGCGTATATGGGCAGTCTTTACGCAAACCTTGTTATGGGTGTTGATAATCCCCGTATAGGCTTGGTAAATAACGGTAGTGAGACTACCAAGGGCACACCGCTTTACGTTGAGGCGAACGCCATCCTGCGTGAAGCCAAAGGTATTAACTTTATTGGTAACGTTGAGGGAAGAGATATCCCCGGTGATACTTGTGACGTCGTTGTGTGTGACGGATTTACCGGAAATATCCTGCTTAAGACCATTGAAGGAATGGGCTTGTTTATGAGCAGAAAGATAAAGGGCATCTTTTACGCAAATCCCGTTTCAAAGGTTGCAGGCGCCCTTACCAAAAAACAGATAACCTCGCTTAAAAAGCAGGTCGATCACCGTGAGCATGGCGGCGCACCCTTCCTGGGTCTTGCAAAGCCGGTTGTCAAAGCCCACGGAAGCTCTGATGAAAAGAGCATTTATACCGCTATCCGTCAGGCAAAGACCTTCCATGAAAGCGGTCTTATTCCCAGACTTAAGGAGGCAATAAGCAGTGAGTCAATTAATTGAGCCCTTGCATTATACAGAGCTTGAGAAAAAAATCGGCTACGTTTTCCGTAACAAGAATTTTATACTCACCGCTCTTACCCATTCATCATTTGTAAATGAATCTAAGCAGAGATCTGCGGCTCAGTCCAACGAAAGACTTGAGTTTTTGGGTGATTCCATTCTGTCTGTAATAGTTTCGGAGCATATATACCGTTCTCTTCCCGATCTTGACGAGGGATACCTTACCAGGGTAAGAGCTAATGTGGTTTGTGAGAATTCCTTAAGCGAGTTCGCAAAGGAGATAAATCTCGGTGAGTATCTTCTTATGGGACACGGTGAGGCGGTTTCCAACGGCAGAGACAGAAAGAGCACTGTGGCAGATGCTTTTGAGGCGCTCCTTGCCGCCATTTATCTTGACGGCGGTATGGAACAAGCGAAGCGTTTTCTTATGCCCCGCATAAAGAGTGCCATCGCAAAGCTTGCCAAGGGCGGAAACGAGGATTATAAATCCAGATTACAAAAGATCGTTCAACAGACTCCCGAGGAGCTGCTTGAGTACGTTCCCGTCAGCGAGGAAGGCCCTCCCCATGACCGTGTGTTTACTTTCAGGGTAATGCTCAATTCCAATTGCCTTGGCGAGGGTAAGGGCAGAACCAAGCGTGAAGCTGAGCAGCATGCCGCCCGTGAGGCGCTTGCGGTTCTTGGTGAGCTTGATGAAGACCCATCGTAATATACCCGTTTTTATTCCTCAGGAGGGTTGTCCCAACGCCTGCGTGTTTTGCTCCCAGAAAAAAATAACGGGAGTTGACCGCCGTGCAGAATTGGACACCTTTCGTTCTACGGTTGAGAAGGCTTTGGAAAGCACTTGGCAGGAAAGTGAAATTGCCTTTTTCGGCGGAAGCTTTACTGCTATCGACCGTGTGCGGATGACCGCGCTTCTTGATGCGGCGTACGAATATGTGAAAAGCGGAAAGGTAAGCGGAATACGCATTTCCACCCGCCCCGATTTTATTGATGACGAGATACTTTCTTTGCTTCGTGACAGTGGCGTGACTGTAATAGAGCTTGGTATACAAAGCGTTTCCGATGATGTGCTTTTATCATCGGGACGAGGACATACCGCGCTCCAAAGCGAGATAGCGTGCAGGAAGATAAAAGATTTCGGGTTCCGCTTGGGCGGACAGATGATGGTGGGACTTCCGCTTTCAAATAGAAGTCTCGAGGTACAGACCGCAACCGCTATATGCGATTGGGGCGCAGACGAGACTCGAATTTATCCCACAGTAGTTTTTGAAGATACTCCGCTTTACCGTATGACCTTAAGCGGTGAATATACACCTCTTTCCGTTGAGGATGGGGTTACAAGATGTGCAGACTGTATGGAAGTGTTTTTATCACGTGGAGTAAGGGTTCTTCGTGTGGGACTGCACGCGTCCGAATCCTTGGTATCCGCGCCATACGGGGCAACACATCCTGCGATGGGTGAGTTGGTCGAAAGCGAGATATACCGCAGACGGATATCCGCAGGAATCGGAGAACAAAGAGGTAAAAGACTTATAATAAAAGTGCCTGCTTCTGCCTGCTCGAAGGCGGCGGGACAGCACAGAGCGAATATCGAATTTTTCAAGAAAGTATACGGATTTTCGTATGTTTCGGTATACGGCATCGAAAATATGCCTGAATATACGGCACAAATCTATATAGAGGATTGATTTTTTGAAGTTAAAATGTATTGAAATGCAGGGGTTTAAATCGTTCCCCGATAAAACGCGCATAACCTTTGATAGCGGTGTTACCGCCATTATCGGACCTAACGGAAGCGGTAAATCCAATATTTCCGATGCGGTGCGCTGGGTTCTTGGTGAAATGTCTATGAAGAGCCTGCGAGGCAGTAAGATGGAGGACGTTATCTTTAACGGTACTCCCACTCGTCCTGCCGCAAACTTTTCCTCGGTTTCTATCATTCTCGATACTACCGATGAGTACGACAGACACGCCCAGACCTTCATGGAGCTTAATCCCGAGGAGCAGTCCGCTTCCGCACAAAGCGACGGATATAAGCTTTATGACGGTACCGAGGTAACCGTTACCAGAAAGTATTATCGCAGCGGGGAAAGCGAATACTACATAAACAAAAAGCAGGTAAGACTTAAGGATATTTATGAGCTTTTCTATGATACCGGTATCGGAAGAGAAGGTTATTCGGTAATATCGCAGGGCAAAATATCCGAGGTGCTTTCTCAGAAGGGTCACGAGAGACGTGATATTTTTGAGGAAGCGGCAGGTATTTCCAAATTCCGCTATAAAAAAGCAGAGGCTGAGCGCAAGCTTGCCGAGACCGAAAATAACCTTACCCGTATAAACGATATTTTGAGTGAGGTCTCCTCCCGTATCGGTCCTTTGGAGAAGGAAGCCGAAAACGCAAAGAAATATCTCATTCTTTCAGAAGAAAAGAAAGGGTTGGAGATTACCCTCTGGCTTGACAGAATAGATAAGCTTCGTGCAGAGATGGAGAAAAACGCCGTTGAGCTTGCAGGTGCACGTCTTTCTCTCGATAACAGCGAGAGCCTTGTAAAGGAGCTTGACGAAAAGCTGGACAGTGCTCTCCGTGAGGGATACGATATTGGACGTGAGCTTTCCGAGACGGAGCGTCTTATCTCTGAGGGCGAAAAGAGCATCGCCGCAGTAGAGGCTGAAAAAGCTCTCCGCGTTAACGACGCTGAGCATTACCGCCGTGTTGCACGTGGATATTCCGAGGATATTTCCAGAAGCGAGCGTGAGCTTGCCATGGTAGCGGATATGCTTGTTTCCGCCAAAGAGGTAGGGGAATCTCTCAAAGCCGAGCAGGATAAGGTAAATAAAGAATTTGCCGCTGCCGAGGAGGCGTATTCCGCCTGCAGAGAAGAAGCAGTAAAAGCAAGTGAAAACGAGCAAAAAGTAAACGGAGAATATACCGCTGTTTACGAAAAGGTTGCTTCTCTTCGCGAGACTTATGCGGGACTCCGTGTGAGATTGGAGCAGTCTGTTAAGGCAAGAGACGAGGCGGAGCAGCAGCTTATGGCGTCCGCAACCCGTATAGCTCAGCTTCGTGCAGACCTTGATAAGGCTGAAGCAGAGCATAATAAAGCAAATACAGCATATGAAAACGCTGTTTCCGAGGGTGAAAAGGTTCAAGCGGAATGTGCTTCCAACCGCGCTTCGCATAAGGAGGTAACCGACAGTATTTCCGGTATCAAGCTGGATGTTTCTGCTCTCGATCACCGCAGAGAAAATCTTCGCAGAATGGAAGCTCTCTTTGAGGGCTATTCCGACGGTGTTAAAAACGTAATGAGCGTTGCAGGCAAGGAGCTTGACGGTATAGTCGGTACCGTTTCATCCGTTGTTTCCGTAGATGAAAAATACGTTCTGGCTTTGGAGACCGCATTGGGCGCCTCCGCACAGTTTATAATTACCGAAAAGGAATCGGACGCTAAAAACGCAGTCCGTTATCTTAAAAAGACATCCGGCGGAAGAGCTACGTTTTTGCCTATTGAGACCATAAAGGGAACCCGTGTCAACGAAGAGCCTTTCAAGGGTATTGACGGATATCTGGGTATTGCTTCCGACCTCATCAAGTGTGATGCTAAATACCGCCTTGTAGCAGACGACCTTTTGGGCAGAACCGTAGTTACCGAAAATATGGATTCAGCCACCTCTGTCTGTGCCGCTTGCGGATACAAGGTAAAAGCAGTTACTCTGGACGGTCAGGTAGTAAATCCCGGCGGAAGTATTACTGGCGGAAGTGCACACAAAAAGACGGGTCTTTTTACCCGTGCTATGGATATCGACCGTCTCTCCTTGGAGATAGACGGCAAGAACAAAGAAATTCAGTCTCTTGAATCAAAGGTAGAGGATATCGATAAAGAATACGCTTCTCTTTGCCTCCGTGCAGAGGAGTGCGAAAAGCTTGTTGCAAATGCGCTGATTTGCGTTAACGACGCCGTCCGTGTTTGTGACGGCATCCGTGTAAGGCTTGAAGAGGAAAACAGCCATAACGAGACAATCCGTCAGCAGAGTATGCGTCCTTTGGAGGATGCGGAAAAGGATTCCGCAGATGCGGAAAGCCGCCTGCTTGAGAATGAGGCGTCGCTGGCATCTCTCCGTACCGCTTTGGAACAGGCTTCCTTTGAATCTGCTCAGGCAAAGGTAAAGGAGAGCGATGCTTTTGAGGAATGCAACCGCATCCGTCTTGAGCTGTTTGAGAAAACCTCATCCTTTGACAGACAGAATACTCACATCCGCGCGCTTACCGAAAAGAGAGATGGAATCGTTTCTCGCATCGAGGATATCAGAGCATCTATCGCTAACGCGGAGAACAGCGCCGTTGAGGCTGAAAACGCACTTGCAGAGTATGACGTGCGTAAAGCTGCTTGTGAAAGCGAAACTGCGCTCCACCGTGAAAAGCTTGAAAAGCTGCTTGCTTCCCGTGATGAATCCGAAAAGAATGCAGTCAACATCCGCGGACTCGTAAAGGATGCACAAAACAAAAAGGAAGAGGCGTTGCGTAAATTTACCGAGCTTGAGTCTCGCGGTGAAAATCTCGGTACCGATTATGACGCTGTTTCCGCAAAGCTTTGGGATGAATACGAGCTTACCTATACAGCCGCCTGTGCGTACAGACTTCCTGCTGAACAGATGGGCTCTGCGGCTACCCGTGTTGCATCTCTACGCGCTAAGATCCGTGCAATGGGTCATATAAACGTAAACGCCGTTGAGGAATACAAGACCGAAAAGGAACGTTTCGATTTTCTTACCGCACAAACGGATGATCTTAATCGTACCCGCCGTCAGCTGGATTCTACTATCGAAAAGCTGTCCCGCACAATGAAGGACACCTTTATAGATTGTTTTGATCGTATCAATTCAGCCTTCGGACGCACCTTCGCCGCACTTTTCGGCGGAGGAAGCGGACGTGTTGAATTGGAGGATCCCGAGAATCCTTTGGAATGCGGCATAGATATTATTTTAAGACCTCCCGGAAAGAGCGTAAAGAGCATTTCTCTCCTTTCCGGCGGCGAGCAGTCCTTTGCGGCAATCGCTTTGTATCTTGCGTTACAGGAGATAAATCCGTCTCCCTTCTGTATCTTTGACGAGATCGAGTCCGCCCTTGACGACGTTAACCTTGCCAAGTTTGCGGATTACGTAAGAGAACACAGCGAATCCACCCAGTATATCCTTATTACCCACCGCCGCGGTACTATGGAGCGTGCCGACGTGCTTTACGGTGTAACCATGTACGAAAAGGGTGTTTCCGATTATCTCCGTCTCAACGTGGATATGATGGAAGAGAATATCAGAAAATACAGTCATTCATAAAAGGAGCAATAATGGGCTTTTTTGATAAATTAAAGCAAGGTCTTGCCAAGACAAAGGCTGCGCTTATAACCCCTCTGGAAAAATTGTTTTCCTCTGCCGAAAAGGTAGATGAAGATTTTTACGATGAACTTATGGACGTTCTCATAATGGCGGACGTAGGTGTAGAGACCTCAGATTACATCGTTGAAACTCTCCGTGCCGACCTTAAGAAGAAAAATATCTGGGAAGCAGATAAGGCACGGGAGGAGCTTCGCCGTGTTATGAGCGAAACCATCGGTGAATATCAGCCTCTTGAAATCAAGGATGGACTTAACGTTATACTTGTCATCGGCGTAAACGGTGCAGGCAAGACCACGTCTATCGGTAAGCTGGCATCTCTGTATAAGTCGGAAGGCAAGAAGGTCATTCTTGCCGCCGCGGACACCTTCCGTGCTGCCGCTATAGATCAGCTTGGAGTATGGGCGGACAGAGCAGGAGTGCAAATGATACGCCAGTCCGAAGGCGCCGATCCTGCCGCAGTTGTATTTGATGCGGCGGCTGCTGCCCGCAAACAAAAGGCAGACGTGCTTATAGTAGATACTGCAGGCAGACTTCATAACAAGAAGAATCTTCTTGACGAGCTTGCAAAGATCAATCGTGTTATTGACAGAGAGCTTCCCGATTGCCATCGTGAGACACTTATCGTGCTTGATGCAACTACAGGTCAGAACGCTATTATGCAGACACAGGAGTTTGGTAAAGCTGCAGGCATTTCAGGCCTTGTGCTTACAAAGCTGGACGGCACTGCCAAGGGCGGATTTATTCTTGCAATAAAGCATGCTTTGAATATCCCCGTAAGATTTATAGGTGTAGGCGAGGGTGTAGACGATCTCCGTCCCTTTTCTCCTGAGGATTTCGTAAAGGCTATGTTCGGTGATTGATATGGAATTAGTATTTGCTACCAACAATGCACATAAGGTTTCCGAGCTTCGTGAGCTTTTTCACGGATATTTCGGAGATAAAGTTAAAATTCTCACTCTTAAGGAAGTAGGCTTTTCCGGTGATATCATCGAGGATGCCGATACCTTTGAGGGCAACGCTTATATTAAAGCGAAAACCGTTTGCGATTTCTGCGGTCTTCCCGCTGTTGCAGATGATTCGGGACTTGCTGTTGACGCATTGGACGGTGCTCCCGGTGTTATGAGCGCCCGTTATTCGGGTGCGGATGCGGACGATATCCGCAATATTCAAAAGCTGCTCAAAAATCTTGACGGAGTTCCTTTGGAAAAACGCACGGCGCGCTTTGTTTGTCATATTTGCTGTGTATTTCCGGGTGGAAAGCGTCTTGACTGTGAGGAGTACAGCGAGGGTAAGATAATCTTTGAATGCCGCGGCGACGGTGACTTTGGTTATGATCCTGTTTTCCTTAACGAAGAGTATGGAAAAACCTTCGCGGAAATGGATATGGAGACCAAGAATAAGGTGAGCCACAGAGGCAAAGCAGTTAAAACTTTTGCTTCCGTGTTTGCCGCCGATAATGTTGACATAATGCGTTAATTGTGGTATTATAATATTTGGGAAAAAAGTTTTGAACGGAGGCAAGTAAGGTGGGTAACTTTCTTTATTACGTAAAGGAAACTCTCTTTAATATTACGGTAATAGACGTAATAGATATTGTGATAGTATCGTTTTTGCTTTACTATTCATTCAAGTTCATAAGGGAACGCCGTGCCGGTAAGCTTGCTGTCGGTATTATTCTGCTTTTACTGCTTCTTTTGGTAAGTGAAGTGCTGGATATGCACGCTCTCAACTTTATTCTTTCAAATCTTTTCAGCGTGGGAATTCTGGCGTTGGTAGTAGTATTCCAGCCGGAATTGCGAAGCGTGCTTGAGAAGGTGGGCGGTGAGTCTCTCCGAAGCTTTAAGGGCAAAATGGACGACGAGACTGTTAAAACTTATACCGAGTGTATAACCGAGGTTGCTATTGCCGCAGAACAGCTTTCCCAGTCCAAAACAGGTGCTTTGATGGTGTTTGAACGCTCCACCAAGCTTGGTGACGTTATCCGTACCGGCACGGTTGTGGACGCAAAGCCCACGTCATTCCTTATCGGAAACATTTTCTTCAACAAAGCCCCTCTTCACGACGGTGCGGTTATTTTCCGTGAGGGAAGGGTACACGCCGCCGGTTGCTTCTTGCCGTTGTCTGATAACAGCGAGATAGTAAAGGATCTGGGTACCCGCCACCGTGCAGGCATCGGTATGAGTGAAAACAGTGATGCTATCGTACTTATCGTTTCGGAAGAGACGGGAGTTATCTCCATCGCTTGCGACGGAGCTCTCCAAAGAGGATTTTCCCGCAAAAAGCTGGAGACCTATCTTGAAGAACAGCTTATAGTAAAAGAAAACCTGCTTAAGAGCAGGGTAAAGAGCCAGATTACCCGCATTACAAAAAAGAAAAAGGGGGATATGAACGATGAACAGGATAAACAGTAAAGCCCCCGATAATGACCGCCGCAAGAACAAAAACAAAATAGTTTCTTTCCTTACAGTGCTTTTGGCGGTTGGCTGTGCAATTGTGCTTTGGTTTTTCGCTATCGACTATGACAGCCCGGATTTTTCAAAAACATTTACCAATATCGAAATCGGCGTTACCGGTGAAGCGGAGCTGAGAGAGAATCTTGGTTATACTTTGCTGGAACAGCCTAATCTTACAGTCGACGTTACCATAGTCGGTAAGCGTACGGACGTTAACCGTGTCCGCGCTTCGGATATTACTGCCAGTATCGACCTTTCCTCGGTTGCTGCTGCAGGTATGAATCGTTTTACCGTGCAGATATCCGCGCCTAACGGAACCACGGTATCCTCTCAGTCCGTTAGTGAGCTCCGCCTTTACGTTGATAATTTTATTTCCAAGCAGTACGTAGTGAATATCCGTAAGATGAGCTACGTGCTGGATGAGCACTTGTATATTGATACCGTCAACTGCTCTCCCGCTGCAATTACCGTGTGGGGACCCGCTAACGAGCTGGAAAAGATTTCCGGTGCATTTTTGGATCTTGAGCTTGGTGAGCTGGTTAATTCAGTAAAGGCATCTGCCAACGTAAAGCTGCTTGATCTTAACAAGCAGGAAGTGAATAATCCCTATATCTTTATCGAAAACAATACGGTTACAGCATCTGTTTCGGTATATGTTGAAAAAGATATCCCCGTAAAAGTCAATCTCACGGGCGGTGTATATTCCGGACTTACAGCGGATATCCGCTGTGATATGGAAACGGTTAAATTCAGAGGTACGGTAGAGCAAATGGCTAACGTAACCGAATACGTCATTTCTATTGACGAAACGGCTACCGATCTGGATTCCCCCATAAAACTGCTCATAAATCCTCCTGCAGGTGTTACCAACGTAAGTGAGTCACAGTACGCTACCGTGCTTATTTCGGTACCCGATATGGGAAAACGCGAAATGGTAATTGAATCCGAAAATATTGAATTTATCAATATTCCTGAGGGATATGACGCAAAGGCGCTGGAAGACGTTATTGTGGAGCTTCGCGGCGTACAGGACGTACTTGACGGTCTTACCGAAGAAGATATCTCGGTTACCGTGGATATGTCGCTTCTCGGCGCACTTACCGCCGGTGAGATAACGGTTCCCGTTACGGTTACCGAAACCCCCACCGATATTTCCGGTGTGTTCGTTCACAATAGAAACGCATATACCGTTCGGATCGTCATAAAATAAATTTTAGGAGATGAGGACCTTGACTTCAAGGAAGTGGGTCATAAACAGCGTTGATAAATCAGCAGTAGCGGCACTCCGTTCGGAGTCGGGCTTTTTGCCGCTTACTGCCAGACTGCTGTGCTCAAGAGGACTTGACAGTGTTGAAAAAGTGGATGAATTCTATGATCTGTCAAAGCTTTCCTTTTACGATCCGTATCTGCTTAAGGATATGGACAAAGCCGTTACCCGAATAAAAAAGGCTATAGAAAATAAAGAACGTGTTTGCATTTACGGCGATTACGACGTAGACGGTGTTACCTCTACCACCATGCTGTATACATATCTGTCCTCTCTGGGCGTACCCACCACTTATTTCATTCCCGAGCGTATGAACGAGGGGTACGGACTCAGCTGTGCCGCTATTCAGCGTTTTGAAGGCAAGGTGGATCTGCTTATAACAGTAGATACGGGTATAACCGCCGTTGCGGAGACAGAGTATGCCAAGCAGCTGGGTATGGATATGATAATTACCGACCATCACAGCTGTCGTGAGACTTTACCGGATGCTGTTGCGGTAGTCAACCCTCATCGCGAGGATTGCGGTTATCCCTTCAAAAAGCTGGCAGGCGTCGGTGTCGTGTTTAAGCTGCTTTGCGCTTTGCACGGAAACAGTGAGGATATCTGCAAGCGTTACGGTGAGATAGTTGCTATCGGTACAATTGCTGACGTTATGCCTATCGTTGGCGAAAACCGTCTTATTGCGGCAATCGGTATCGAAAATCTTGCTTACACCAAATACCACGGTCTCCGTGCACTTATGGAGCAGGTTGGCGTTTATAAAAACGGCAAGAAGGCAAAGAAGATCACCTCTTCTACCATCGGATACGTTCTTGCTCCCCGTATAAATGCGGCAGGCAGAATTACCAGCGCTGTAAGAGCGGTGGAGCTTTTGCTTGCGGAAAACGAGGAGGAAGCTACCCGTATTGCCGAGGAGCTTTGTGAGATAAACAAAAAGCGTCAGTCCACAGAGTTGGATATATATAATCAGGCAATAAACCAGATAAACGAGCAGCATTCCGACAAAACTGCTTTTGTACTGTCCTCTGACGGATGGCATCAGGGCGTTATCGGTGTTGTCGCCTCAAGAATAACCGAAAAATATTCTCTTCCCAGCGTGTTGTTCTCCTTTGATGGAGATACAGGTAAGGGAAGCGGACGCAGCATAAAAGGCTTTTCGCTTATGGATGCATTGGCAGAATGCTCAGATCTGCTGCTTGAATACGGCGGACACGAGCTGGCAGCGGGACTTTCCATTTCCCGTGAAAAGCTGCCCGAGTTCACCGCTCGTCTTAACGCATATGCAGAAAAGCATATAAAGAAAAACGAGCTTGTTATTCCTCTTGAGATAGATTGCGAAGCTTATTTTTCCGAGCTTAATCTCAAGCAGGCTGAGGATATTCAGCGTCTTGAGCCCTTCGGTCTTTCCAATCCCGTACCCGTTTTTCTGCTGCGTGATGCGATTATAAGAACCATTACTCCGCTATCCGGCGGAAAGCACATAAAGATCAAGGTATCCGATGGTGGCAGAAATGATGTTACCGCCGTATACTTCGGTATGAGCGCAGATAGCTTTCAGTTCTGTGAGGGAGATAGGTGCGATATAGCCTTTACGCTTGAGATAAACGAGTTTATGGGCTCAGCCGCTCCTCAGCTTTTGGTAAAAGGAATGCGTTTCTCTGCAGGCGAGGATGCCTATATCGAGGAAATGATTAACGCATACCGTATTGCAAAAGATGAATCCCGTACTGAAATGCTCTCCGAAAAGTACGTTCCCACTCTTATGGATTTCAGAGAAGTGTTCCGCTATCTCCGCCGCACTGTTGACGGTAGTAAGCCTCTTTCTCTCCGCCGCGTTTCGGGAGCTATCCATGAGGAAACGGGTAAGGATATCAATATCTGTAAAATTATGATAATCAGCGATGTTTTGCAAGAGCAGGGAATTGCGGAGATCGAGCATCTTCCGGGATTACTTGTTAAGATAAAGCTTTTGCCATTCAGCGGAAAGATAAATCTTGATAATTCTGCTTTGCTTAGCAGAATAAAGGCAAAACACGCGCTTATATAAGGTGTAAAATGTCTGTTAGTTTTGAGAGCTTGGTTGAAAAACTAAAGCAAAACGGCGGCTACGATATAGCTAAAATTACAAAAGCATATGAATTTGCGGCAAGGATGCACGAAGGTCAGACCCGTATCTCGGGTGAGCCTTATATAATGCACCCTGTTTCGGTGTCCCATATTGTTGCGGATCTTCAGTTGGATACCGATTCCATCTGTGCCGCCCTTCTGCATGATACAGTTGAGGATTGCGGCGATAAAGTAAACCTTACCGTTATCAAAAAAGAGTTTGGTGCGGAGGTTGCTGCACTTGTTGACGGCGTTACAAAGCTTGTGCACATCCGCTTTGAAACAAAGCAGGATGAAAGTATTGAAAATTTGCGTAAAATGTTTCTTGCAATGAGCAAGGATCTGCGCGTTATATTCATAAAGCTTGCTGACCGACTTCATAATATGCGTACTCTGGACGTGCGCCGTGAGGAAAAACAGCGTTCCGTTGCGTTGGAGACAATGCACGTTTACGCACCGCTTGCTCACCGTCTCGGTATCCAGAAGATCAAGCAGGAATTGGAAATGCTGGCACTTCGTTATCTTGATCCTATCGGATATCACGAGGTTGAGAGCGACGTTGAGAAGCGCTACGGCGAGAACAAGGGCTTTCTGGATCATTACAAAACTCTTGTTTCCGAAAAGCTTGATGAGAACCATATAAAATACCGTCTTGAGGGACGAATCAAATCTATATATTCCATATACAAAAAGATGTATACCGGTAGTAAAAGCTTTGATGAGATATACGATTTTTATGCAATACGTATAATCGTTGATACCGAATTGGATTGTTATACCGCTTTGGGTATCATTCACGAGGCGTTTAACTTTATCCCCGGCAGATTCAAGGATTATATCTCTACTCCCAAGCCCAATCTTTACCGTTCTCTTCATACCACTGTTATCGGTAAAGAGGGTATTCCCGTTGAGGTGCAGATTCGTACCTGGGATATGCATCGTGAGGCTGAATACGGTCTTGCCGCACATTGGAAATACAAGTCCGGTGAGCAGGCGAAAGAGATCGTTGACCAAAAGCTTCAGTGGATCCGTACTCTTCTTGAGACCGAAAAGGATACCGATGATCCTGACGAATTCTACCGTCCTCTTAAGATCGACCTTTTTGAGGATGAGATATTTGTCTTCACTCCCAAGGGTGACGTTGTAAATCTTCCCACTAACGCAACACCTATAGATTTCGCTTATGCTATCCACTCTGCGGTAGGTAACAAGATGGTAGGTGCCCGTGTAAACGGAAGCATCGTACCTATAGATTCCATATTAGAAAACGGACAGATCGTAGAGGTTATCACCTCCTCTTCATCCAAGGGTCCCAGCAGAGATTGGCTTAAGATAGTCCGCTCCGGTGAGGCAAGAAATAAGATACGCCAGTATTTCAAGAAAGAAATGCGTGCGGAGAATATAATTGTCGGCAAGACTGAGATTGACCGTGAGCTTAAGCGTTACGGAAAGAGCTATTCCGAAGCGCAGAAAAATGAGATCGTCTCCAACGTGGCTTCCCGTATCGGCTTGCCCGATCCGGAGGATCTTTATAACAACATCGGTTACGGTGGACTTTCCGTAACCAAGATTGCAGTAAAGCTGAAGGACGAGTTTACCCGTGTGGTTTGTCCTCCCGAGCCTGTTGAGGAAACTCCTGTGCCTGAAAAGCCGGTAGTCTCCACTGGCAGAATAACCAATTCCCAGTCCGTTATTATTGACAGCGTTTCCGGATGCGAGGTTAAGTTTGCAAAATGCTGTAATCCTCTTCCCGGTGACAGTATTATAGGATTTATCACCAAGGGATACGGCGTTTCTATCCACAAATATGATTGTCCCAACGCTCAGGCGGGACTTCAAAAGCCTGAGGATAAGGACAGATGGATAGTCGCTTCCTGGTCTACTCAGGTCGAAAAGCGTGAGGCAGGCAAGTTCGATGCAGTGCTTAACGTATACGCACAGTATTCTTCTGCATTGTTTGCAGACGTTTCCATGCAGCTCAAGAATATGTCGGTTGATGTAATATCTATGTCTGCTAAGGAAAATCTGGGCAACTGCTTGCTTACCGTAGTTATTAAGTGCAGTAACATCGACCATCTGCACAGCATCATGGCTCAGCTTCGCAAGGTGCCCAACGTAAGGGACGTTACCAGAGGTAACGAAAGAGGTATTTAATGAAAATAGTTATACAAAGAGTGCTGTCTGCTTCATGTACCGTTGAGGGCGAGCATATATCTGATATAGGTATCGGGCTTTTGGTGTTCTGCGGTGTTACAGCCGAAGATACCGAAGATGATATACAAAAAGCCGCTAAAAAGATATCGGGAATACGTATCTTCCGTAACGATGCGGGTAAAATGTCTTTGTCTGTAAGCGACGTTGGCGGTTCCATAATGCTTATATCTAACTTTACTCTTTGTGCAGATTGCTCCCACGGAAGGCGTCCGGAATTTCTTTCCGCCGCGCCTGCCGCCAAGGCAAAGGAATATTATGAAAAGCTTGCCGCCATCGTGTCGGAGTCGGTCCCCACAGTTTGCGGCGTTTTCGGAGGAGATATGCGTATCAGTGCGGAAAACTTCGGTCCCGTTACTGTATACCTTGATACCGCTTCACTATGAGACTTACAATAAATAACACAACGGGTCTGCTTAACGATTATTATTTTCAGACCCTTAGCCTTCTTTATTTCCCCGGCGAGAAATTCCCCACGGGTGTGGATCTTAGTCCCAACCGTGCGGAGTATTTTCTTGAAGCACGGGGAAACGGCTTTTACGGAAAAGCCGTGCTTCACGCAGGTGAATATTCTGCGGAAGGGGAATTTTGTACTGACGGATATGGTTTTTCCGTTCCGGTTCACAAAGAGCTTGAAGCGCAGTGTGCCATAGGCAAAGCCTTTGTTATCGCAGGAGAAAAATTGTTTGGTTTTTCTCTTCCCTGGGGATATATTACCGGTCTGCGTCCCGTAAAGCGTGCAAGGTATTATCTTGACCGCGGCTACGATGACGAGACGGTAAGAAACCTTTTTGTAAAGGACCACAACATTTCTCCGGAAAAGACACAGCTTTCCATCCGCACCGCACATAACGAGATACGTATGCTTAAAAACGTGGAAAAGAAAACGGCAGGACTTTATATTTCCATTCCGTTTTGTCCCACAAGATGCGCCTATTGCTCCTTCGTTTCTTATTCGACACCCCGTCTTCTCAAAATGCTTCCCGATTATATCGAGCTTTTGGTGAAGGATATAAAAGATACCGCATCTGTTATGAAGGAACTGGGTATTAAGGTGTCGTCCATATATGTTGGCGGCGGCACACCTTCCATTCTTTCTCCCGAGCAGACACGCCGTGTTCTCGGTACGGTTACGGATAATTTTGACCTGTCCTCTCTTCGTGAATTTACTTTTGAGGCAGGCAGACCCGATACCATTACAGCGGAAAAGCTTGTTGCTGCAAAGGAAAGCGGCGCAAACCGTGTAAGCATAAACCCCCAGAGCCTTAACGAAAACGTACTTCGTGCCATTGGAAGGCAGCACAGCGTAACACAGTTCTTTGATGCGTACGATACTGCTCGTAAAATAGGCTTTGATTGTATTAATACCGACCTTATTGCAGGACTTCCCGAGGATACTTTTGATACCTTTGTTTCCAGCTTTGAGAAAGTGCTTTCTATGGGATTTGAGAATATTACCCTGCATACTCTGAGTATAAAGAACGCCGCCGCTATGCGTTTTGAGAAAGAAAACGTGTATGACCCAATGGGTAAGCTTGCTGTGAAGTGCGTTCAATACGTTTACGACAGAATGATAGAGCAGGGTATGGAGCCTTATTATCTGTACCGCCAGAAAAACACCGTGGGTAATGCAGAAAATACGGGATATTCCGTTCCCGGAAAGGAAAACCTGTATAATATACTTATGATGGAGGAGCATTCCAGCGTATTTGCCTGCGGTGCAGGTGCCATAACCAAGCTGGTCTCTCCCGATGAAGAGATAATCGACCGTATAGCACATCAGAAATATCCGTATGAGTACTTAGCCGAGCATAAGGGAATCGGCGCCGACCGTATCAAGGAGTTTTATTTTGAGCATTTTAATGATTGAATCTCAGGAAAAAAGATACAGAGATAATATCGGTGCAGTAGTATCTTCCGTTCTGCAAGACCGTGACAAGCGGCTTATCCTTATTGCAGGGCCTTCCTGCGCAGGCAAGACTACCACTACCCGAAGAATAACCCAAGGCATTACCGCGGCAGGACGAAGAGCGGTTTCTGTTTCCATAGATGACTTTTATCTCAATTATGAGGACGCGCCTGTTCGTGAGGACGGCACCAAGGATCTGGAAACCATACACAGCATAGACCTTGATTATCTTCACTCTTTTCTTACCGACCTTATGTCGGGAAAGACCGCATATCTGCCCAAATATACGTTTGTCAACAAGTGCCGAGATGAGGAATATACACCTGTGAGCATTTCGGGTGATGACGTTGTTATATTAGAAGGTCTTCACGCCCTTAATCCTCTTATTTACAGCGGCTACGTTGACGAAAAACATCTTGTCCGCGTATATCTTTACGCAGAAAGCTTTCACGATAACGATCCACGTTTTTTGCGCCGTATGGTAAGAGATTATCATCATCGTGGCGCAGATGCAGAGCTTACCTTTTCTATGTGGGATGACGTGAAGGAAGGGGAGCGGTTGTATATCGACCCGTTTGTAAATTATGCGGATTTCAAGATAAACACTTATTTTACCTATGAAAGAGGAGTCCACGTGTTGGATGCCAGAATGATACTTTCGCAGGTGAAAGAGGATAGTATTTATTACAAAAAGGCTTGCCGTATCCTCCGTTCTCTTGAGGATGAGGAAGCGATAGATCATTCTCTCGTGCCCAATTCGTCTGTGCTACGGGAATTTATGAAGGAACGTTATGAATAATACCGGAAAGGCGGCAAAGAGCTTCGTTGCAGAAGCCGCCATTGTATCTGTTTCAAATTTTGCTGTCAAGCTGGTTGGGGTACTTTTCAAGATACCTCTTGCAGATCAGCTTGGGGAATATATGGGCGTTTTCAACGCCGCATATTCCATATACGCAATGCTGTTTATGATCTCCACCTCAGGTCTGCCCGTGGCGGTGTCCCGTCTTGTTGCCGTTTCTGCTGAAAAGGGCAGGAGACGTGAAGCGTCTGCGGTGTTCCGCACCTGCGCTTTGACTTTCGGCGCTATCGGACTGCTCTGTTCGCTGGCAATGTTTTTCGGTGCAGAGCTTATATGTAAGCTTACGGCGCATCCGGGTGCAGAGATAGCAATGCGTGTAATTTCTCCCACGCTGTTCATTATTTGTATAACTGCGTCTATACGCGGATATTTTCAAGGCCTCCGAAATATGGTTCCCACCGCTGTCTCCAATTTTATTGAAGCAGTGTTAAAGCTTATTCTCGGCTTGGGCGGTGCGGCATTTGCAAGCGCAAGAGGCTGGTCAGGCCCTGTGCAGGCAGCGTTTGCCGTTTCGGGTATTTCCATCGGCGTTATCGTAGGAACCGTTTTTCTTATCATTTGTTTTTACCGTCAGCGCAATACCGCTATACCGGATAATGATACTACTGTTGCGTCATATCCCACTCTTGCGGCGCGTGCTTTGCGTGTGGCTGTTCCCGTTACTCTTGCCGGCTCGGCTTTGTATTTTTCTACCTTTTTCGATACTGTGGTGATAAATAATCGCCTCATAGCATCCGGCTTTACCGAGGATATGGCGGACAGACTGTATACCGCTTATACCACGCTTGCAATTTCCATTTCCGACCTTGTTCCCTCAACTCTTGTGTATCCCATCGCATTAAGCATTCTTCCTGCAATGACTGCTTCTATTACCGGCGGAAGACAGCGCGAGACAAGGGGATACATACATTCATCAATTCGTATTTCCGGAATTATTGCAATTCCCAGCGCATTCGGGCTGGCAGTTCTTGCCCGTCCCGTTATACAGACGATATACTTTGGCGCGCTTTCAAAGGAGATAACCTTGCTTGACGGAAGCACCGTTATGCCTATCGACGTAGGCGCGGCTTCACTGTCAATGCTGTCCTTTGGCATAATCTTCCTCTCTTTGATGTCCACAACCAACGCGCTGCTTCATTCTTATGGAAAGAATTTCCGTCCCGTGCTGTCTATCGGAGTAGGTATTTTATTCCTCGTGGTGTCTGAAACCGTTCTTGTCGGAATCCCCAAGATCGGTATATACGGTGCGCCTATAGCGTCTCTCATATGTTATGTTGTTGCTACCGTGCTTAATATGCAGGCAGTACGCAAGGTGTCGGGAATGAAGCTTAATCCCGTAAAGCTGTTTGGTAAACCGGTAATATGTGCGGCACTTTGTGCTTTGGCGGCTTTCGGCGGTTATTCAATTGCAAAGCTGTTTGTTGAAGAAACCACCCGTTTGGGAAATATTGTAATGTTTGTTTTCGGCGTTGTTCCGGGTGTTATCGTTTACGTTGTCGCTATGCTGGCTTGCGGCGGTATTACTGCTACTGAAGTAAGACTTCTTCCCTTCGGACATCGTCTGGCAGGATTTTTAATAAGAAGAGGATTTCTTAAGGAGAGCAAAAATAATGAATCCTAATGCAAGAGAATTTGTAGGAAAAGATAAATATACCTTTGAAGATCTTCGCGGCATTATGAAGATACTGCGCGGTGAGGGCGGCTGCCCTTGGGACAGAGAGCAGACCCACGCCAGCATCCGCAAGGACCTTATTGAGGAATGTTACGAGGTTGTTGAGTCTATAGATAAAGACGACCCCGTGCTTATGTGTGAGGAATTGGGCGACCTGCTTTTACAGGTAGCGTTCCACGCAGAAATAGGTGAGGAGGAGGGGAAGTTCACCATGGACGACGTGGCAGACGGTATCTGCCGCAAGCTGGTGCTCCGTCATCCTCACGTTTTTGGCGATGTAAATGCCGATACCTCAGAAAAGGTTTTGGAAAACTGGGATAAGATCAAAAAGGTTGAGAAACAGCGCACTACACTTGCTGATGAAATGTATGCCATTCCCGCAATGCTTCCTGCGCTTATGCGTGCAAATAAGGTAGGCAAAAAGTCAGGGAAGGCGAATTTCGATTTTCCTACCGACGAGGAAGCCTTTGCCAAGGTTACCGAGGAATTGGACGAGCTGTACGAGGCGCACAAAACCGGAGAGCAGGACAGAATCGCTGACGAAATGGGTGATTTACTGTTTTCTGTGGTCAACGTATCCCGTAAAGTAGGGGTTGAGCCGGAGGAAGCGCTCAACCGTGCTACCGAAAAATTCATGCGCCGTTTTGCGCTTTTGGAAAAGGAAGCGTGCAGTATGGGCGTAAATTTGGCAGATATGTCTCCCGAGGAAGCGGACGTTCTTTGGGAGCGCATAAAAAACCACGATTAAAAGTGGTTTTTTGCGAAAAAAGTCTAAAAATACTATTGAAATATTCGGAATTTAGTGTTATACTGTCTCAAGCGAAAGCAAAGAGAATTTTTGAAAGGAGTTCATTTTATGAACAAGATCACATTGGCAGATGTAGCGGCTAACGCTGCAGGTATTAAGAAAAAGGATGCAGAAGTAGCAGTTAACGCGATTTTCGCAGCAATGGCTAACGAACTCGCAGCAGGCGGCAAGGTTCAGATCGCAGGCTTCGGCAACTTCAAAATGAAGGAAAGACTTGAGCGCGTGGGCAGAAATCCCAAGTCTCATGATCCTATCGTTATTCCTGCAGCTAAGGTTGTTAACTTCACCGCAGGCAAGCAGCTCAAAGAGCTTCTCAACAAGTAATTAATTAGAGTTAATGAGGTAAGAGGTCTTATGCGGCTGGATAAGTTTTTGAAGGTCTCGCGCATAATAAAGCGCAGGACAGTTGCTAACGAGGCGTGCGACAGCAGCTATGTGGCGGTGAACGGTCTTCCCGCTAAGGCCTCCTACAGTGTTAAGGTGGGAGACGTTATTACCGTTTCCTTCGGCAACAGAACCACTTCGTTCCGTGTTCTTAATCTTAACGAGCACACCACCAAGGCGGATGCAAGCTCGATGTATGAAATAACGGAATGATATTTACTTATGCTTCATATATAACTAATATGGAGCGTGAGGAATATGAATGAAAAAAAGCATTCGGTAAGCGTTACTCAGCGTGATATCACGTTGGTTACCGCAGTAAATGATATTATCAGTTTTGACGATACTCAGATCAGCCTGTCCGTTGGGGAAGATACAGTTCTTTCTGTCAGCGGGTTCGGATTAACTCTCCGCCGTCTCTCGTTGGAGACTGGAGAAGTTGATATTTCCGGCAGGGTAGACGCAATAGTTTACGTTGACAGCGGCTCAAAGCAAAAGAAACGCCGCTTTTTCGGCTGATGGAGATCGATTACCGCGCACAGTTTGTGCTGGCGTTTGTGTCGGTGCCTGCAGGAGTTTTTCTGGGCGCCGTGTATGACGTTTTTCGTCTTTTGCGCATACCGTTTGGAAAGCTCGGCGTGTTTGTTACCGATCTTCTTCAAGCAGTATTGTGCTTCTTTACGGTGCAAGTGTTGCTGTTCAATTATTGGAGCGGCAAGATAAGACTATACCCGTTCATCATTTGCTTCGTAAGTCTTGTAATATACAGACTAACGGTCGGCAGACTTTTAACTGCCGTGGCTTTTAAGATAAAAGCTTTTGTTTCACCGCGGATTTCATACCGTGTTTCCGCGGTAAAAGGATATTTTTATAAAAAACGGTTGCTTAAATACGCAATTAACGGATTCGGGATAAAACTCCCTCGGAGGAAAAGCAGTGGCAAAGAAAACACGTCCTAACATGGTAATGAAGCTGGCATTCGTATGTGTGCTTGGCTTTCTTGTGTTCTCTGTAATAAACCTTCAGTTTGAGCTTAAGGAGCTTCGCGCCCTTAGGGAGGAAAAAGAAAGACAGATTCAAACCATAGAAGATGATATTACCGAGCTTACCATCAGACTTAATACTCCCATATCCGATGAATATATAGAACGTGTTGCCCGTGAGCAGGGCTACCGTATGCCAAACGAAATTATATTTTATAACGATATTGCGGATTAAGAGGACAAAACAGTGGTTATTGATGAGATTGTAAAAGGTAAGATCACGGGAATAATGAAATTCGGCGCTTTCGTCTCTATTGAGGGCGGAAAAAGCGGAATGGTACATATTTCCGAAATAACCGACGGTTTTGTTAAGGATATTAACGACCATCTTCATATCGGTGACGAGGTGGAGGCGATGGTCATTAGTATCGATGAAAACGGCAAGGTCGGTCTGTCTATAAAGAAGTGTGCCGCTCTGCGCGCACGTACCGCACCTCCTCCCATGTTTGACGAGGGGGACACTCCTGCCGATACCGATTTCGAAAATATGATGAAACGCTTCAAGGCTGTGAGCAACGATAAACAGGCGGATATCAAGCGTGGGTTTGAGTCCAAGCGCGGCACCGGAAAACGAGGCAGAAGATAAGCAGTTTATCCCGCAATATTTGCGGGATTTTTTGTTTGGTTGATATAGAGGTAGTAAAATGAAGGATAAAATAATATCGTTAATACCGTCAGAAAGCCTTAAGAAAGAGATACAGAGAAGCGGCTATGCCTTTTCGGATCAGGAGCTTGCGCGGATAATAATAGACTTTGCTCCCACGATCTATGACGAGGGCGTAATGCTTGAGGAGTTTTCTGCTTTTGTAAAGGACGCTTCCTTTTCCGAATATATCCGCCGTCTTGGCATTGAAAAACAGCAAAAGGATGCCTTGGAACGTGAGCCGGGCTGTGAGAGCAGATGCCTTAACGGAGAGGTCTGCATCCATCACCTGGAAGTGCAATATCCCGTTTTCGCAAGCAAAGGGGATGTAATTTCATATTCCGACATAAGAGGCCGCGCTCGTATGGGTGTGGTGCTTTATGATTACAATACTGTGTGTGAGGATTATTGTATCGTTCCACTGGACTCTTCTACCGTAAAAGGTCACGTTTATGAAAATGAGTTTGTAGATCATAATCATATTTTTCCGCCTTATGTAGAAAAGGTGGATATGAGCAGCCTTGACCCAAAAGTGCTTGACGATATAAAGAATTTTATGGAGTTTTGGAATTCACTCGGAGGAACAAATTGAAAATAGATATAGTTCAAACCAAAGGGAATTTTACAAATGAATATGAAATAGGGTATGACGGTTCGTTTGCTTATATGGTAAAGCAAAGTCTGTTAAATAGGCGAATGACTATTAAAATGACCAACCTTGAAGGCGACGTCCTGTATTCGCTTAAGCATAAGATGTGCGGTATAAGCGAATTTGTCCCTCTTAGTATTTATCTTCCGTCCGGTGTATCGTATAGTGCTTCGGTTATACAAAAAGATAAAGAAATAGGTTCCTTCTGTCATACAAAGCACCCCGGCTTTTCAAGCGAGCATACCGCAATTTGTTATTCAACAGACGAGTGCTTTTTTATCCACCGTGTGATCCATAACCAGAATTTGTATCTTTGTGTTTTTAACAGCAAGAATATTCAGGTCGCCATTATAAAACGGCACTATGTTGTCAAAGATAATTGTGATACCTACTGGCTGTATTTGCTTGATGAATATAAAGAGTATTCCCAATTTTTAGCTCTCTTTACCGTGTATTATGACGTGTGGTTTCACAACAATCAGCTTGGCTCTGCAACGTGGGGTTACAGCCGAGAATCATATTATCAATTTGGCGGAAAGCTGAGCCAAATAGTGTACGACCCCCAATGGGTAAAAGAGAATTTTAACGTAGAATGGTGAAATACAACATTTTGTGTATTTTTTACACATTTAATACCACTATATATGGGTAATTTATTGACAAAACGAACAACGTGTGGTATAATATAGCCGTAAGGAAAAGTTAATACTTGAAAGGAGCATCTGACAATGAAAGTTAAGATCAATGCCAAGAAGTTTACTGTCGATGACAGAACGCGCGAGTATATAAACAAGAAGCTCGCCAAGCTCGACAAGTTCTTTCCTACAGACACGGAGGCAACAGTCTCACTCTTCGGCAGGCGTGGTGAGGAGCGCGTAGAACTCACCATCCAGAAAAACGGCACTCTCTTTCGCGCAGAGGTTGCTGATAACGAGTATGAATCCGCTTTGATCAAAGCGGTGGAGATAATCGAGCGCCAGATACGCAAAAACCGCACCCGTCTTGAAAAGAAGATACATCTTCCCAAAGAGACTTTTGCGGAAATGGATGTTTCTGCTGACACGGAGGATGAGATCACCGTAAGTAAAGTCAAGAAGTTTGAGATACTTCCTATGACGGTAGAAGAAGCTATCCTTCAGATGAACCTGCTCTCTCATGAGTTTTATCTGTTCAGAAACGCAGAAAGCGGTGTGCTTAACGTAGTCTATAAGCGCAAGGAAAACGATTACGGCGTTATTGAGCCTGTTGAATAATATGAATCGGCTCCTGTGCCTTTCGGTACAGGAGCTTTAAATTGGAGTTTTTATATGCTTTTAACTGCAACATGCCTTTTCGGACTTGAAAAGCTGGTAGGGGAGGAGATAGATTCCCTGGGTTATAAACGTGTTGAGACTATTGACGGCAGAGTTACATTTGAAGCGCCTCCGTCTGCGGTTGCCGTTTGCAATATCAATTTTCGTTTTGCGGAAAGACTGTATGTAAATATGGGTTCTTTTCCCGCCAATACCTTTGAGCAGCTTTTTCAGGGTGTAAAAAGTATTCCGTGGGAGGAATATATCGGCGAGTATGATGAGTTTCCCGTAAAGGGCCACAGTATCAAGAGCAAGCTGTTTTCCATACCCGATTGTCAGAAGATAATTAAAAAATCAGTTGTTACCCGTCTTGAAGGCGTTTACGGAAGAAAAGTGTTTCCCGAAACCGGCGTTACTTATAAAATAGAGTTTTTTATTCTTAACGATAAAGCAACTCTTATGATAGACACCTCAGGCGAGGGACTCCATAAACGCGGATATCGTACCGAGGCAAACCTTGCGCCTATTCGCGAGACCCTTGCCGCCGCAATGGTAGCACTGTCCCGTCCCAGAGACGAGGTCATCTTGGTGGACCCCTGCTGCGGCTCCGGTACCATTCCCATCGAAGCGGCACTTATGGATATGAACGTAGCCCCGGGTATTAACCGTTCCTTTGCGGCAGAAAGCTTTCCTGCTTTTCCTGCCGAAATGTGGAGCGAGGCGAGGGAAGCGGCAAAAAGCAAAGAACGCACTCCCGTGCGAAAGGTTTTCGGATTTGATATTGATGACGAGGCGCTGAATATTGCCCGTAACAATGCACACCGTGCCGGGTGCGAGCATATAGTGTTTGAGAGGAAGGATGCGCGTAGGTTTGAGTCTCCCATCCCCGAGGCTCGCGGAACCATTGTCTGCAACCCTCCTTATGGCGAACGTCTGATGGATAAGGAAAGCGCGTATAAGCTTTACCGCGATATGGGTAATGCTTTCGGACATTCCGTTCCCAATTGGCAGTTGTATATCATCAGCTCGGATGCGGATTTCCAGAAGCACTTCGGACGTCGGGCAGATAAAGCACGAAAAATGTACAATGGTATGATAAAATGTGAACTTTTTCAGTTTTTTCGCAAAACCCTTGACAAACCGAAGGGCAAGTGATAATATACGTTTTGGAAAATTTTACTTAATGTTCAGGAGGAAATATAATGAAGCTTAAGCCTTTATCCGACAGAGTTGTTATCAAAATGTGCGAAGCAGAAGAGACTACCAAAAGTGGTATCATTCTTACCGGCGCCGCTAAAGAAAAGCCTTCCATTGCGGAGGTTATAGAAGTTGGCCCCGGCGCTCGTGACGATAATGGCGCTCTCATCCCTATGGAGGTTTCTGTAGGCGATAAGGTTATAACCAGCAAGTATTCCGGCACCGAAATCAAGTTTGAGGGTGAGGAATATATAGTAGTAAGACAGGGCGATATTCTCGCTGTTGTCGAGTAAGGAGGAACACATTATGGCAAAGGAACTTCTTCACGGTATCGAAGCAAGAGAAGCGCTTCTTCGCGGTATAGACATTCTTGCTGATACTGTTAAAATAACTCTCGGTCCCAAGGGCAGAAACGTTGTGCTTGATAAAAAGTACGGCTCTCCCCTTATCACTAATGACGGTGTTACCATCGCCAAAGAGATCGAGCTTGAAAACTCTTTTGAAAATATGGGTGCATCTCTTGTCAGAGAGGTTGCTACCAAGACCAATGACGCTGCAGGCGACGGTACTACCACCGCAACTCTTCTTGCCCAGGCTTTCGTACGTGAGGGTATGAAGAATATTGCTGCAGGCGCAAACCCCATGGTTGTAAGAAAGGGTATCGCAAAGGCTGTTGATGTTGCTGTTGCTTCTCTTGAGGCTTCCGCAAAGGCAGTTAACGGTACTGACGATATCGCACGTGTCGGCACTATCTCCGCAGGAGATGAGCACATCGGCAGACTTATTGCAGACGCTATGGAAAAGGTTACCGCAGACGGCGTTATCACCGTTGAGGAATCCAAAACTGCAGAGACCTACTGCGAAGTAGTTGAAGGTATGCAGTTTGACCGCGGCTATATCACTCCTTATATGGTTACCGATACCGATAAGATGGAAGCTGTTATTGACGACGCTCTTATTCTTATTACCGATAAGAAGATTTCCAACGTTCAGGAAATCCTTCCTCTTCTTGAGCAGATAGTTCAGGCAGGCAAGAAGCTGGTCATCGTTGCAGAGGACGTAGAGGGTGAGGCACTCTCCACTCTTATCGTTAACAAGCTCCGCGGCACCTTTACCTGCGTTGCAGTTAAGGCTCCCGGCTTTGGTGACAGACGCAAGGATATGCTCAAGGATATCGCAATTCTCACCGGCGGTGAGGTTATCTCTTCCGAGCTTGGCTACGAGCTTAAGGAAGCAGGCGTTCACATGCTTGGCCGTGCAAGACAGGTTAAGATCAGCAAGGAAAACACTATCATCGTTGGCGGCGCAGGCGACGTAAGCGCTATCAAGTCCCGTATCGGTCAGATCAAGGCCGCTATCGAGGTTTCTACCAGCGAATTTGATAAAGAAAAGCTTCACGAGCGTCTCGCAAAGCTTTCCGGCGGTGTAGCAGTTATCAAGGTTGGTGCCGCTACCGAAACCGAAATGAAGGAAATGAAGCTCCGTATCGAGGACGCCCTCAACGCTACCAAGGCAGCTGTTGAAGAGGGTATCGTTCCCGGCGGCGGTGTTGCGCTTATCGATTGTATCCCCGCAGTTCAGAAACTGGTTGATGAGACCGAAGGTGATGAAAAGACCGGCGCACGCATTGTTCTCCGCGCACTTGAAGAGCCTGTTCGTCAGATCGCGGCAAACGCAGGCTTCGAAGGAAGCGTTGTTGTTGAGCGTGTTAAGAGCGAAAAGCCCGGTGTTGGCTTTGACGCTTATAACGAAGTATACTGCGATATGGTTGCAAACGGTATCGTAGACCCCACCAAGGTTACCAGAAGTGCACTTCAGAATGCGGCTTCCGTTGCTTCTATGGTTCTCACCACCGAAGCTCTCGTAACCGATAAAAAAGACCCTGCTGCAGAAGCAGCTGCAAACGCAGCAATGGCAGGCGGCATGGGCGGCGGAATGTATTAATATTTATGCGAACAAAAAACGGGCAGTTGTTAAAACTGTCCGTTTTTTAATGTTTTTGTTAATAACGCCAATTAATAATACATAATCTCGTCAATAAGATCCGTGATTCCGAAGCCGAGCACTGCGCCTAATACAAAAAGTAAAATCACAGAAAGAATGGAAGCAACTATTCCGACTATGTACCAAAGCATAATGGCACGAGAAAAATGTCTTGTGCTTAATTTTTTGGCAGTAAAGTTGAATACAATACTGCAAATAAAACCTACAATGGGAAGAGAAAATAAAAGGGTAAGCCAAAAGAAAGCTGAAGTTTTTGTAACGCCGTACCTTCCGGTAGGTTCTGTTTGTGTTTGTGCTTTTACAACAGTTTGCGCGGGCGAATTATTTTCGTCGGGCTTGGGAGCAACAGGAGTGGTCGTTTCAACTATAGTTTCGGTGGTAGCTTGAGCACCCAAAACCTTCACTCCGCATTCCTTGCAGGAAACTGCATTCTGCTCAAGAGGGGCTCCGCAGTAAGTACAAAATTTTGCCATATTCAAAACTCCTTTTTATAAGTTTGTTTCATTATAATATAAATAAATGAAAAAATAAATACTAAAATGTAAATTCGCTTGAAATATTTAACATTTCTCTCGCATATAATTCCTAAAGCGAAGGGAGAATATTATATGGGAAGAGTTTTTTATATTCGTTTTCGAAAAAAGACAGACGGTATATTTTTGCTTTTTGTAGGATTTTTGGCTGTCGCCACCATCGCTTGCATCCTTTTCGGCGGAAGCGATGCAGAAAGCATAGTCGCCGAACGCACGCCTGCCATCAAGGGCGTGGCAACCGATGACAGTATTTACGCTGTAACCGTAATAATAGATTCACAAAACAAAAACGATATTCGTCTCGTTCTGGAAGCTTGCGAAGGATACGGTATTACTCCAACTTGCTTTATGGACGTGGCGTGGATAGCTGCAAATAAAGACTACGCACGTTCGGTTTGTACTGAGTGTATTCCCGGTATACTGGTCAGTACCGATTTTTCAAATTATACACGTGGAGAAATAATGTCATATATGGCAGTAATGAATGATAAATATATGTCACTTACCGGCGCGTATCCAAAATACGTAAGATATGACGGAAAGAACGAGGGGGCGCTCTCCTCGGTTCTGTCTGCATATGGACAGTATTATATATCGGCAGAAACTGTGTTGTCTGACACCTCGGTTCAAATCCGCGGCGGCAGTATTACGGAAATACTGCCTCAAGGAGACGAAACAGTATATGCACTTGCCAAGAGTGTTGCTACCGCAGTGGCGAATTCACTTAAAGCTGTGTCCTTGTCCGATATGCTGTATCCTGCTGATAACGAGGTGAACGCAAATGGATATCAATATCAATGATTGTCTTGCCGTTGGGTTTTCGGAAAGCTTTCTTAACACAATTCCGTACAAGTCGGATACCGTTCCTAAAAAAAGCAAATATTCGCTTCTGTTAATAAATGAGGGGTGTGTTATCAATTCCTTGATCTATAAAGCAGAAACGGTAATTTGTCCTCGTATTATAGCGATACGTCAACCGATAAAATGTAACAGAATAATCACTTGCGGTATGAGCCCAAGCGCGACGCTTTCTTTTTCTTGCATTGGTGAGGATCGCGCAATTTTGTCATTGACACGAATGGTAGGGAAAGCGAATCCCGGAGAGGTGGGCGTGAGATACAGACAGGATCTCACCGTTTACGAGAATCTCGTTTATCAGGCGTTAAGGTTAATTAATATAAGGTAAAAAATACCTTGTGTAATTGTGGAGAAGCGGTAAACAATATATTACGAGGAAACACCTCAGTGAAAAGTAAAAATTAAGAAAAAATCAAAGGAGAAATATTATGTCCAACAAGAACCTTGTTCCCGAAGCAAAGGAAGGTCTTAACCGTTTTAAGATGGAAGCTGCAAATGAAGTAGGTGTAAACCTTAAGCAGGGTTATAACGGTGATCTTACTGCTAAGCAGGCAGGCAGCATCGGAGGTCAGATGGTTAAAAAGATGATCGAAAACTACGAAAACGGCATGAAGTCCGGCAACTAAAGAAGAAATATAACGATATAATCAAGCTATTTTTGATATCGCCGCTGCGAAGAAACAGCGGCGATAAATTTTTTTGAAATTTTTTTATTTTTTTTTTGAAAAAAGGTGTTGACAAAGTGAAAAGAGTGTGGTAGAATAGCAAAGCTGTCCGCGAGGGAGACTGAGTGGGGAGCGAGAACGGACATTGAAAATCGAACAACAACGAAGAAGAAATGTACAAAGAAAAGTATGTGAA
>JAZOBE010000035.1:0-4665 GCA_045595785.1 Eubacteriales bacterium | reverse complement strand
ATGGCGACGGAAATCAGCGTAATAGCTCGCGGAGCTTCTCAACGGTCAACGCGTCTTTGCTCTTGCCGGCGCTCAGATCGCGCATAACCTGCATAGTGTCATAATTTTCGCGTATGGAATTATAACCAACAAAGCTATAACGCTTCGTGCGTTTACGGCGTTTTCGTCCATTATCCTTTGCGTCCTTCGATGCAAGGTATTGATCAGTTGTAAAAAACTTATTAAAGACAAGCCGCCCGCCAAGAATAGAATTGCACTCTATGACATAATTGGTCTGTTCACGCAATTTTACATCTATCCTTGTAAAAACTTGACTTGAAGCAACGATCTGTTTATGAAGCTTCCGCTGCTGAGAGATATATTCAAGCATATTGTCAGGGCAGCTTGCCCACTTTTGAGAAGCAAAGGTTAAATGTATCTCATCAAAGCCGAAGATAACACCGTAATGGTGCTTTTTATAGTACTTGCCGTCAAGCTCCACGCGGTTATATGTATCCGTTTTGTCGAATTCTTCCTTTGAAATGGGATCAAGAACAAAGTTTTCTGTGTTTATGATGTCTTCCCAAGAATCAATACGACCATCGGCATACTTGAAATTAAAGTTTGTAAGAATCTTCACCCGCGGGTATCGCTTCTTCATGCGTGTAAGGTATTCAACCATAGAAAGCGTCTTGCCGGATCCACCGAGACCGCAATAAAGCCAAAAACCGAAGCCTTTGAACTGCCGTTTGTCCGACTTGATAAAGTCAATTACAGCCAAAACAAGAGCTATAGCGGGCTTACCTTGCATAAATACATTGACAACAACAAAAAGAACAAGTGCAGCTTTAAGAATGAATTTTATAACACCAAGTGTAGTAATTGTACCGAACATAAGCAAACCACCTTATAAAAGTTGGAGTATACCGGAGATTACAGCAAAAGCAATCCATGTACCAATATCAAGCGCAAGACAGGACATGAAAGTGTCCATAGGAATATAATGATTTATGAAGTATGCCCATTGTGCAGCATTGACAAGCGCTTCTTCGGGAAGCTGAAAAAGATTATCAGGAAGAAGCGATAAAAGGTTTTCAATTAAAACGCGAAAAATCATATGATCACCACCTTACAATCGTCCTTGACGCTTCCAAATGCCATACTCGACAGAATCAACCGGGAGAGAGCCGGATCCACCAACATCCAATGAAGAAGCACCGGAAGAACCACCGGCGCCGGTGTTACCGATTGCAATACCGCCGACCTTGCCAAGACTGACATGGAAAATTGACATAAAACCACGGATAACGCCGAGCCAAGCCAGAAGCCAAAACATAACGCCTACACCGGATCGGAAACGCGCTCGATGTGCTTCAAACCATGAGAAATCAACACTGAAATGATATTGATGATTACCGAGGACTATATCATATTCAAGAACAAGTGGACTGTCCGCAGCGGTAAACCGGTCAAACGCTTGACGGAAAAGAGATATAGAGGGAAAAGCAGAACTAATAGCACTGGTAAAGAAAGTCATAAAAGAATCAGGGAATTGAGGGCTATTCGGGTTGATTTGATAATCAATAGAATCGACTATATACTGTGCGGTTTCATATATTACATATGGAATACTTTTAAGAGTATCAAGAAGGCTCTGGATTTTACCAAAAATCCGTTCCAAAACGCCTTGATATTGTCCATTGTCGGTTACATTAACATCAATAACTTGATTGAGAGGAACGGAATCGGTAACTGTTTTAATTTCCGGAGTAACTACTTCGCCATTACTGCCGGTTACAGCTTCTGTCCTTGTAACCGTACCGCCAACGGTAATAGTCTTATGGACCACAGCCGGAAGATCACGGTATTGTGCTTGTTGCCCTGTAGTATAAGAAGAAAAATCAGTTTCGGCTTCAATATCTTCGGCAACTTTTTGAGCGGTCGGAGGAATTTCAATATTGATATAAGTGTTATTAACATCATGCGATGATAATTTTTTCGTAACATCGTAATCAGGGTCATAATGAAAATCGTTAGAAAGAGAAGTAATATCAGCTTCAGAAACAGGTTCATAAGAAGTAGTGGGTTCGGAAGCAACACCGGAATAGACTTGATAACTATATTCACGATAATTTTGAGCAGTTGTAGAGTAAGTTTTATTAACACTCGGATTAAAATTACCGAACTCAGCAACCAAAGGAGGACGAGACAAGCCGTAATACCAATCTGTAGCAGCGGTATTGAGAGCAACATCAAGAACGGGAGTGCTTGCAAATGTAAAAGATGTAGGATTACTTGTGCCGGTTCGATTTAACATAACAGCACATAAAAGCAACTCACGGTTACCCGTAGCTTGATTTATAAAATACAAAGGCTCAAAGACTTTCCAGCGCACTGTAGAATTATATGTGCTGCCACTGGCGGACAATTTATATCTGAGATCGCCCATAGTCCAATAAGCATTACTACTAACCTGAGAACCGCTGCGAGTTGTTGAACCGGTAAAATATATAGAAGAATCTAAAGAGGAATAATAAGAGTCTTCCCTTGAGTCGATACTTTGTGCAGTGTTAGCAGTCTCCCATATAATATGATCACTCAAAAAAGAAGCGTCGTAAGCTATTGAAGATATAGCAGTGCCATCGGAGTTATAAGTTATATTTGAAGCGGGATATTCCGCAAAATCAAAATGAAATACATTCGGGTCAATGGTCGGCTGAGTTTGGGAAGCTGCCGAAGTAGTACCTTCACGTGCAAGGCCGAGCCTGTCCATTAAATAACATTTAAAAATTTGTAGAGCAGCAAGAGACATTCTGTATTTTTTCTTACCACCTTCAACTACTGAATCAGCTAATAAAGCAAATTTCTGACGAATACCGGCATCAGTAGTGAGATTATATGTAGCGCCGTTGACTGCGCCCTGAATTACACCAACTGCAACGGCACAAGCAATAATACCGCCGACTATAGCGACAGTCTCGGAGATGGCATGAGCGCGATAAGCGTCAAGAATCGGCATGGAAATAATTACAGCGCAAAGAAAGACCATAAAGACCGACTTAATAACAGATAAGAATGATTTTTTAGAATAATCCAAGAAAAAAACCCCCTTAAAAGAAAAACGGGGAGCGAAACAAAAGAACGCTCCCCACTACGGGAAAAATTATAGATTAAAGGAACGTAAAGATAACGCGCTTAATCAACGAGATACCAACAAACGTACCCATAATACCGATGCCGATCGGAACGAGAGTAGTAAGCCCGGAGTTAACAGCGTCAACGATCGGCTGAACCGTCGAAGATGTCACTGAGAAAGTAGCAATTTCTGCTGCAAGAGAAGGAACCATAATTACACCTCCTTTACCGGAAAATATATCATAATGCGCAATTATGAGCTAAATAAAAACTGCAAGAACACGCCAAAGAATATAGATGACAAGTAAAGCAACAAGAAAAGAAACAAAAAATAGGCCAAGTGTGTAAATAAGGTCAAGACGATTTATGATCGTTTGTTGATCGTCAAAAGTCGAAGAAACCGAAGAAAGCTCGGAAAATTCTTCCGAAACAGACTCAGAAGAAGTCTCCACAGAAAAAGAAGTAGTCTCATCGAGAGAAAAGCTCTCCGGCTCTGTATTCTCGGCTGCAACAACAAAAGAGAATATACTCAACAAAACTACCATCGAGATAAGAACCGGAAAGCATTTCAGCATAATATTAAACCTCTCCCATATGACGTTGAAGAAAAGCTTTATACTCCTCGGCTGACATACCAGATAAGTCTGATAAATTATCATCAGAGTCGGGAGTATATGATTCATAGGACTTAAAAAAGTGACAATTCTGACAATGTTTCATTTGCCCTTGATTCTTATTAGCTGCGCGGCTCGTCAGGAAGAAACCGAGAACAAAGCCAAAAAGAATAAAGAAAACAGCAACAATAACAAATACCGTCATAAGATCACCCCTTAACCAACAAAGTCAAAACGGCTGACTTTACCGAATTTGTTATAAAGGACCTCAACCTCATCACCGAGAGCAAGATCTTTAGACTTATCAGGAGAACAATTAATTACATCAGCTGACTTACCCACGCCTTTAGAAGCAGGAATATCAGATAAAAGCGTTACACGATCAAATCTAACATCCTCCCCCTTTTCATTTTTAAAACTACAATGCTCAATTCCGTAAACATACATTTTACATTTTCCTTTCAAATTTTAATATTGTTGGTATGCCGGAGCTGGAACTATCCTGGAACTCAGCCCCGGCAAGCGTTTGCCGTTGCTCTCTGACGGCATAGACAATATCTGTCTACAAAGGAGATTATAGATGAAATATATCTAAATGTCAATAGATAAAAATAATCTATGTTAAAGTACGTATGAATAGACAAAAAAGGAGTAAGAAGATTATGAAATTTAACGAAAATTTAAAAGCATTAAGAGAAGATAAAGATTTAACACAAACAGAAATAGGAAAAATATTAAACATGTCACAAAGAAAAATATCATACCTGGAAACAGGAACAAGTGAACCGACAACAGATGAGATAGTAGAAATATGCAAATTTTTCAGAGTGTCAGCAGATTATATGTTAGGACTAACAAACGAGATAAAGCCACTTCCGAGAAAATAAAAAACGAATTAAAAAGTTGATAAAGAGGGAAAGGCGGGGCGCGGTGTGCT
>JAZOBE010000034.1:0-187824 GCA_045595785.1 Eubacteriales bacterium | reverse complement strand
GAACGACATGGCTACGATCCGACTTTGAAGGATGGTTGAAATCTCTTTCCACTACCTCTTTCCATTCGGGTATAATGATATTGAGAGCATCTTTGTCGGCAACGCTGATTCCCCAACTGGGATATTCACCCCATACAATATACCCATGCATATCACAAAAATGAAGGAACTGGGGCTCAAACACCTTTTGATGTAATCTTGCACCGTTAAAGCCGCAAGCTTTTGAGTTTATTATATCTTTTTCGAGTGCCTCACGGGTAGGGGCGGTATAAATGCCGTCGGGATAATAGCCCTGGTCAAGAACAAGACGCTGGAAAACACTTTTGCCGTTAAGTAAAAACTTTCCGTCCTTGAATTCTGTGCTTCTCAACCCGAAATAGGTTAATACCTTATCTTTTCCGCAACGCATGGTCACGTTATAAACTCCGCCTTTACCAAGCTCCCAAAAATGTTTTTCTGTCAGTTTGATGTTTATTGAATCCTTTCCTTTGCCGTAACCGCACATCTTCCAGTTCCAAAACATCATTATTTCAACTTCATCGTCAGCTTCAAGCTCAACAAGAACGGAGCCGTCGTCTGCGTTAGGATAAAACTTAAAAGAGTGAATATATTTATCGGGAACAAACTCCATCCAAACAGTTTGCCAAATACCGGTGGTACGGGTATAATAACAGCCGTGGGATTCAGGGAGCATCGATTGTTTTCCGCTGGGCTGTTTGAGTGAACGGGTATCATCGTCAGCGCATACGGTTATTACATTCTTTCCGTCTTCAAGAGCGTCGGAAATATCGTATGTGAAAGCAGACTGACCGCCATAATGAGCAGGGAAGCTTATGTCATTTATCCAAAGCTGTGTTTTATAGTCGCAGGCACCGAAATGAAGCAGTGTACGCATATTGTTACGCTTGCTTATATTAACGCTTTTACGATACCACACACGCTCTATAAAATCTGTGTTACCGATTCCCGAAAGCGCACTTTCCGGCGAAAAAGGTACATTTATCTTCAAAGGGAAAACGCTGTTATTATCAAGTGATTTTTCGTTATCTATAGCAAATTCCCAAACTCCGTTCAGGTTGTGCCAGCTATCGCGTATGCACATTGGATTGGGATGTTCAGCGCGCGGTTGTTTGTTTATTATCATTTTAGGTTTTTCTCCTTTATTTGATGTGTTTATTTTATAACCTTTTTTGAGGGTTGTCAACAACTATTTTTCGTGATATAATGTCAAACGAAAAGAGGTTTTTATATGTTGTTCAGAAAAGCAAATAAAGAGGACTGCACGTTTATAGCCGAATCACTAAAGGATATACTTGCCCTTCATGCAAGCGGCAGGGGAGATATATTCCGTTCTTCGGGCGCAAAATATAATAAAAACGCGGTTGAAAAACAGTTAAATGACACAGATAAACATATCTTTGTTGCTGATGAAAAGGGTGTTCTGTGCGGTTATGCGATATGTAATACCATTATTAATATGGATAATGCCGTTCTCAAGGACAGAAAAGTATTTTATCTTGACGATCTGTATATTCTGCCCTCTTACCGTGGAAAAGGTACCGGAAAAGCGTTTATGGATTTTCTATTTAATTACGCAATGAAAAAGAATTTTGATACATTTGAACTCAACGTATGGGAATTTGACGGAAGTGCTACAGCCTTCTACGAAAAATGCGGTATGACCACCCAAAGACGAATAATGGAAAAGAAATTGAAAGATCAGTAGGTGATACAATTATGAAAATCAGATATTGTTATTCATCCGCATTGGATGCGCTATATTTTCTGAGAAAATGCAAAATGTCCGAAGCTGATTGGATGCCATTAAATTTTGCTTCTAAAAGTGAAATTCTTCAACATTCGATCTATAAAGCCGAATATGAAAACTTGGAATTATTTAAGCACCATTTTTATCCCGATGTAGAAAAAATACAGTTTGATATGTCTACTTTGGGGTTAGCTTTAAGTGCGTATTTTTGCAATGAACTAACAAATATATCTATTGATAGCATTATTACTGCATTTGAAAACATAGATAATTTCTCAAATGTTGTAAAGAGTAGAATAACAAATCAATTCAACGCTTCGCACACATATCCTCTTCTAGATAGTTTGAAGAATGGTCTTGCAGAAGTAATTGTATTACAACTCATACATTTGCAAAAAAACGGTTGGGAGGAACTTTATACAAGGCACATTGTGCCGCTTATTGAATCCAATATAACTACAAACATACAAGAATTAAAAAAGTACAATATAGAAAATTTGTATAAAGATATCAGTCATCTTAAAAACACAGCCGTTCTAAATTACGCTACGGTCTACATTAACTTTTTTAGTTTTCCGTATGCTTTTAGTTTCTATCAAGGCGCGTATTCACAATGTTATACAGGTAATGTTCCGGTAGATCATTTCTCTGTTCTTGCGCACGAATTGATGCACGGATTTGCGGATGACATTCTCATCAACTTGTATCGTGAATATGTTTCCTCTGTAGATTACTTGAAAAGGTGCCATTCAAAACTGCTTTCTGATTATGGAGCAGGAGATGAGGAAGAATTTGTTAAGGCTGCGGAGTATTATCTTTGTTTAAGATCCGGCAAATATACAAAATCTCATTTATTGAGCCGAGCAAAAGAGGAGTATGGCGGCGTTTGTCCTGTTTCAATAATTGTCTTTGATTTTTTGTGTAAAGAGAATGATATACCGAAAGATTATAATAACTGGCTAAAAACACTGTTTGTTAACAAGAAATTACCCGTTGTTGATATAGAGGCACTCATTGATAAAATCAAATAGTTTTGATTGTAAAATAAAAAGCCTATGAATCGTGGATCCATAGGCTTTATATAATTTAGTGAATTAGCCGTTGTAAGCGTCCTTATCGCAGATAACAACAACGTCGGGGTGAACCTTAAGAAGGGTTGCGGGGACCTGAGTGGTAATGCGGTCATCCTGCATCTTAACGATAACGTCGTGCTTGCCCTTGCCGCTTGCGAGAACGATAATTTTCTTTGCCTGCATAATGGAGCCGATACCCATGGTAACTGCCTGGGTAGGAACGTCTGCTTTGGAAGCAAAGAAACGGGAGTTAGCTTCGATAGTGCTGTCAGTCAGACCGGTGAGGTGAGTACCAACGTAAAGCTCATCTTCGGGCTCGTTGAATGCGATGTGACCGTTGGGGCCAAGGCCGAGAACCTGAAGGTCGATACCGCCTGCAGCCTTGATAGCCTCATCATAAGCCTTACCCATAGCTGCGGGATCTTCTGCAAGACCATCGGGAACGTTGGTGTTTGCCTTGTCAATATCTATGTGGTCAAACAGGTTGTGGTTCATGAAGTAACGGTAGCTCTGATCATGGTCGGGAGCGAGGGGATAGTACTCATCAAGATTGTAAGAGGTAACATCCTTAAAGGTAATCTCGCCGGCTTTATTCATTTCAGCCAGGCACTTATACATACCTACGGGAGTAGAACCGGTTGCAAGACCGAGAACGCAGGCGGGGTTGGACTTAACGGTCTCTGCGATTATCTCTGCGCCTGCTTTGGACATTTCTTCATAGTTTTCACAAACAATAATTTTCATAACAAAAGTTCCTCCGTTTATGTTTGGTTTTACAAAGCAGAGTTTAACACAATCTTTTCCTTTTTTCAATATAAAATGAAAATTTTGTAAAAATATTGCCGGCACTTATTGTGTGCCGGCAAAATATTTATTTCTGTTTGTCTTTAATAAGGCTGAGCAAATACATTACGCATACCAGAATACCGGTGACAATGAATATACCCAGCATACCGAATCCCATTATCTTTAGGGATTCAATAGTCATTGCAAAAGAGCCGTTTTCAGCAATTTCAGAAGATTCCTCATTAGAAACATCTACAGATGTGTCGTTAACGGAAACTTCTATATCGCTTTCTTCAGCAAAAGCTATAACGCCGGTGTTGAGAGAAACAAATAAGAACATAAAAACTGCGACAAGTAAAACAGATAATATCTTTTTCATGTTCATTCCTCCTTTAACCGAGTATGCTGAGGATAATACCGCCGGCAATTACAGAAGCAACCTGACCGGAAACATTAACCCCGATAGAATGCATGAGCAGGAAGTTGTGGGGGTCTTCTTTAAGACCCATCTTGTGTACAACACGCGCAGACATGGGGAACGCAGAGATACCTGCGGCACCGATCATGGGGTTAACCTTCTTTTTGGTAAACAGGTTAAGGAGCTTTGCGAACATAACGCCGCCTGCAGTATCAAAAATAAATGCAAAGAGACCGAGACCGATAACGAGTAAGGTATCCCAACGAAGGAATTCGTCTGCTTTCATGGTGAACGCAACGGTGATACCAAGAAGAAGTGTAACAAGGTTTGCGAGAACTTTTTGTGCGGTTTCTGAAAGGGAATCCAGTCTGCCGCATTCGCGGATAAGATTACCGAACATAAGGAAACCAATGAGCGCAACGCACTCGGGAGCAACGATACCGACAACGATGGTAACAATAATGGGGAAGAAGATGCGAGTCTTTCTGGAAACGCCCTTGGGAGAGTATTCCATGCGGATGAGTCGTTCCTTCTTGGTTGTAAGCAGTTTTATAACCGGAGGTTGTACTATGGGAACAAGCGCCATATAAGAATATGCGGCAACTATAATCGCGCCCATATATTTTGTTCCAAACTGAGTTGCAACGAAAATACTGGTGGGACCGTCTGCGGCACCGATGATAGCGATGGAAGCCGCGTCGGTAATTAGGAAGTCGGAGCCAAACAAACCAAGGTCGCCAAGCAAGGCGGCGAGAGCAAGAGTAAGGAATATACCGAGCTGAGCAGAAGCGCCGAACAGCATAAGCTTAGGGTTGGAAAGCAATGGACCGAAGTCTATCATCGCGCCAATACCTATGAACAGTAACAAGGGAAGCAGTTCGTTTTCAATGGTAGCATTGTAAAGCATTTCCACAACTTCGGGTGCGCCAGCGATAGGGAGGTTTACAAGTATTGCGCCAAAGCCCATAGGCAGGAGCAAGGTAGGCTCCATATCAAATTTAATTGCCAGGAAAATAAGCAGTGCGCCGATAGCCCACATTGCGATCATCCCACGCTGTTCCGTTATAATTTTAACGGCATTTTCGTAAATAAATTCCAAAAATAATCACTTCTCCTTTACATAAAAAAATAGACCTTTATCGTCGACAAAAACGATAAAAGTCTTGCGATTTAATGTCTCTGCGGGTCAAAAAAGACCGTACTGACGCCAAAGACAACGGTAATACACCGCTTGCTACTCCCTTTTACTTGGGTATAGTAACACAAAATTTCTAAATTGTAAATAGATTTGCCAAATTTTATTTACTAATTTATTATAATATGCTATAATAAGTAAAATATATATTGGGGAAAAATATGACTTGTTCGGAACAAAAAAAGCCATCATCAAAGCTAACCGTACTATACATATTTATTATTGCGGTAATTTTATTGATCACCGGCATTTATATTTCAATTGAATACGATGCGCTGTATGTTCTCAGGACAATAAGAAGAATTGAACCTGCTTTTATACTTCTTGGCGTATTTATGCTTTTTATCCAGCTGTATTGTGAAGCAGCAGTAATTAAGAAGTTGTTTTCTCTGTTAGGTAGGAAAATAAAGCTGTCTGATGCTGCCGGCTATGCAGGAACCGATCTGTTTTATTCAAACATTTCACCTGCACAGATAGCAGGCTTGCCTGCCGCAGGGTATGCGATGTACAAAGATGGAATTGATACTCCTTCCTCTTGCTCGGTTTTAGCAATTTACTCTATGTGTAACCGTTTATCTGTTGTTCTGATTGCCGCTGTTTCAGTTGGAATTTATCCACTACTTCTCAAAACCGGCTCAACTCTTTTTACCACCCTTTTTGTTTACGGCACGGTTGTAAATATCGGAATAGTAGTGCTGTTTGCTGTTTGTGTTTTTGCTCCTGCCTTTGCGCTCAGGATAATACCGTCTGCTGTAAAAATGCTTTCGGGAATTAAACTGTTACATATCACCGATAAAACTGTAAATAAAGCTGAAAAAAGTTTGGAACGTTACGTTAGTGCATCAAAAATAATGCGTTCTTCACCTTTTACAGTAATCTTAGTTCTTTTAATTTGCATTTTTAAGCGTATTGTTAACTTTTCGATTACATATTTTGCTTATCTTGCTTTTGGACTTGCAGGCGAAAGTTTTCATTATATCATTGCTTTGCAATCTGTTTTGTCAGTTTCGGCAGAATTGGTACCTGTTCCCGGTTCAGCAGGGGTTTCCGAGAATATATTCACAATTCTTTACAGTGGCATTTTTGGACCCCGTCTTTACGTAGCGGCAATGATCGTTACGCGTTTTCTTAACTTTTTTGCTTTACTGATTATTAGCGGAAGTTATACGCTTATTCACAAAACTATCCGAAAGAGAAATAATAAATGAAAAAAACATTTGCTCTTACAATTTCGTTACTTTTAGTTTTTTCTCTGCTACCGCTTTTCGCCTTTGCTGATAACTCTGTATCCGTTAATTTATATGAAGGTGAAACTATCTCAGGAAAGTATGAATTTATTGCCACAGGTGCTGAAAATATCGGCATTGAAATTGACGGTGAATCTGTTGATGCAGGTATAGGAAAGCCGTATTTCTCTTTTTCTGCCGCAGGTATAGATTACGGCGGAGGAAATGTTTATTACGGAGATACCACGTTTACCGCACTGCCTTCTACATCCGGAGAATTCAAGATGGAATTTTATGAAAGCATACTTGGCGACGGTGAGGTTGTTCTTACCTATGTGGCTGCTTCTAACGGATTTGTATATGAAGATATTCCGGTTTACGGTACTTATAATATAGATGACCAACAGGTAACGGACGTTTCTGTGATTTTAGCAAACGGACAAGCGGTTATACCCGATTCCGTAATTCTTCATTATCCCGTTATAGGAACCAATGAAACAAAGTCAGTTTCCGAGGCTTATGATCCATCAAAGATCTATAGTATCGGTGATGGCTGGAGTGCAGAAACAAACCTTGGTGGCAGTACTCCCAACACACCCATTTATATTTCTTTCGTCTTTTCAGATCTGCTGAAAACCATTAAAGACGGAACCGGGTCCGCAGCTGTAGTTGATACCGCCAAATATCCTGATGGCGAGCATATTCTGTCTGTCATAGCAAACGGAAAATCTTTATTAGATGTTAAGTTTTTCACAGACAACACCGGTCCTTCTATTGATTTGAATTTGGAATTCGGAACCGTTCTTTTTCCTGAAAGTACCATAGGTTTTTCTGCTGAAGATCTTTCGGGTGAAACAAAAATCAAATCAGATATAGATGGCCAGAGCTATCGTCTCGGACAAGACCTGAGTTGGCTTTATGAAGGGAAGCATTTACTTACTGTTACCGCTTCTGATGTGTACGGCAACACTACTACAGCCTGTACTGAGTTTATTCTCTGCAAAAACGTTTCTACGGAAATTGATGAAAGCTTCGAAAAGCAAACTGTCACAGCTGTAATTAACGGAAACAGCCAGGAATATATCTATAATATCGGAAAAGCCGGCAGTTTTATATTTGAGTATAACGGTACAACCAGTGAGAACGGATCTGTAAGCATTTCAGCTTTTGATTTTGAAGCAGATGAGTACGTTGAAATTGGTTTTGCACAAAGTAACGTTACAACCACCTTCAAAATCGACGAGACACGTTTTATTTCCGGCGGTAAGGTTAAAATCTGTGTGAAACCGAACATTTATGTTTCTGAATCGGATACCGTTGTTTGGATCACAGATACGCAGTATTATTCAAATTTTGAAGATCTCCATTCCGTATATGAGCTTATAATTAACTATGCAGTTGGTCTCTACAAGGAACAGAAAGCAGGTTACCTTATTCATACCGGAGATATAGTCGATACCTATTCTCCAACTTCAAAAGCTAACGAAGAGTGGGTTTTTGCAGATAGGGTACACGAAATTCTGGATAATGCCGGCATGCCTAACGGCGTTTTAGCCGGAAATCACGATACCAACAATACTCCTGCTGATTTTAATAATTTTAACAAATATTTTGGATCAAGGCGTTTTTCGGATAACATATGGTACGGCGGTAGTCTTGATAATAATACCTGCCATTATGACCTAATTACCATTTCCGGAACTGATTATTTGTTTATGTATCTTGGCAATGGCGCCGAAGACTCTCAGCGCACTGTTGCTTGGGCAAATGCAGTTTGTAAGGCATATCCAAACCGCACTGTAATTGTTTGTGTTCATCCATATCTTGATGTGAACGGTGAATACGTCTATAATCCTCAGGCGCCCGACACATATTTGCATTCCCGCGCTTATGAAATTATGGAGCATATTATTGAACCAAACGAAAATATTGCTGCCGTATTATGTGGTCACGTCCACGGTGCGTGCCGTGTTCAGCGTAATGTTGGAAAAAGTGGCCGTTACATTTGGGAAATACTCTCAGATTATCAATATGCTGAAGTCGGTGTTGAGCCAAAGCACGAAGCCAATGGGTGTACTCTTGACGGAGAAGGTTATCTTAGACTTATCACCTTTGGAGAAAACGGTTTGATGAACCAAACTACTTATTCTCCGTTACACGATGATTACAATTATTTTGGTGAGGAGCAGGATACTTTTTCAGTCACTTTGCTCACACAGAAGAACAATGTAACAGTTGTTACCGAAAGTGCAGCTCTTTATTCAGAGCACATTACAAATAGTCCCGTAATTCCTGTAATCATTTGTTCTTGCATTTTACTTTTTTCAGCGGGAATTGGATTTACACTTTTGAAAAAGAAAAAGGGGTGGTCAAATGTTTCATCACAACGAAGCTAATAATATGTTAAATGAATACACGAGATTATGTGTTTCCACTACAACCACAGAACCCTCGCTGTATGAAAAATATGATGTAAAACGCGGCCTGCGCGATATTAACGGAGTTGGCGTTCTTACAGGTCTTACCGGCATTTCTGATGTCAGGCACGAAGGACAACTGCTTTACCGCGGAATTGATGTTAAGGATATGGTTGCCGGTTTTAACAATGAATCTCGTTTGGGATTTGAAGAAGTAGTTTATTTGCTTATTATGGGTAAACAGCCTACAATGCAGCAGTTAAACGATTTTAAGGCGTTGCTGGCAGAATACCGTATTCTTCCCAGAAACTTTGTACGCGATGTTGTTCTTAAAGCGCCGACTGCTGATATAATGAATGCTCTTTCTCGCGAGATACTTACTTTGTATTCTTACGATAAACATCCTGAGAATCTTGAACTCACTAACGTAATGCGTCAGTGTTTACAGCTTATTGCTGTTTTTCCTCAGCTTGCAGTCTATTCGTACCACTCATACAATTATAAAAAAAGAGGAAAAAGCCTTGTAATTCATATATCCGATCCACATCGTACCGTGGCTGAAGATATACTTGCTCTGCTTCGTAATGACCAACAGTTTACTCCTCTTGAAGCAAGAGTGCTTGATACCGCTTTGGTATTGCACGCGGAGCACGGCGGCGGTAATAACTCTACCTTTACAAACCGTGTTGTTACGTCTACTGGTACAGACACTTATTCCGCAATGGCAGCATCTCTCTGTTCTCTTAAGGGACCGAGGCACGGCGGTGCAAGTCTTAAGGTAATGGAAATGTTTGATAACATCCGCCATAATGTAAGTAATTGGAACGATGAAGAGGAAATACGTGATTATCTTTCTAAAATGCTTGATAAGCAGGTGTTTGATAAGACTGGTCTGATTTACGGTGTAGGTCATGCCGTCTACTCAAAGGCGGATCCTCGCGCAGAAGTTTTCCGTTCTTGTGTTGAATCTCTTGCCAAAGAAAAAGGAAAAATGAAAGATTTTAAGTTATATCGGAATGTTGAAAAGCATGCGATTGATCTTATTTCTCAAAAACGCAAGATTTATAAAGGCGTAGTTACCAACGTTGACTTTTACAGCGGTCTTGCTTACAGTATGCTTGGTCTGCCGAAGGAGCTATATATTCCTATTTTTGCTATTTCACGCATGGCAGGTTGGTCAGCACATCGTATGGAGGAGCTTATAAACGCAAGTAAAATAATTCGTCCTGCTTATCGCACGATTTGCGATAAGACTACGTACGTTCCAATCAGCGAAAGATAGTGCTTGACAATCCTGATTCTAAGTGATATACTACACCAAAATTTCTGAGGTATAATAATTATGTCTGCAAACAAAAACTTGTTTACAGTTAATAATTCTGTTCAGCGCGCCGCTAAAGCTGATTTTTGGTTTTTCGTCGTGCTTATACCTCTATACTCATTTTTAGGGTAGTATTTTTTATTATTCTTAAATGAAAACAGCGGTGTAAGCTTGTAGTTTAGCTTACACCGCTTTTTATATTTTCAATAAGGAGATAATCTATGAACACTTTTGAATCGCTTACAAACTATTACAGCACGAAGGACGAGCACGTTCGTCTCGGTAGCAGACATGGAAGCGTTGAGTTTCTCACTACGATACATTATGTTGAAAAATACCTTTTTTCCGATGCTCGTATTTTGGAAATTGGTGCGGCTACAGGCAGATACTCACATTATTTTGCTGGGAAGGGATACAAGGTTGATGCAGTGGAACTGATAGAGCATAATATTCAGGTCTTTAACAGTTTAACACAGCCAAACGAGGATATAACAGTAACGCAAGGTAACGCACTTGACCTTTCATTTGTCTCTGACAATACCTATGATATTACATTACTACTGGGACCGATGTACCATTTGTATACGGTTGAAGAACAACTTAAAGCACTTAGCGAAGCAATAAGAGTAACTAAGAAAAACGGTGTTATTTTCGTCGCTTATTGTAATAACGATATGACGATGTATCAGTATTGCTTTATACGTAATATGGTGAAGCAAGAGTTGGATAGGGGAATGATAGATCCGGTGACCTTTAAGCTGTATTCAACTCCCGAAGAGGTTTTTCAGATGCATCGTAAATATGAGGTCGACGAGTTAATGCAGAACTTTGATGTAAAGCGGTTGCATTACGTTGGTACAGATATGTTGACAAGATTTATTGATCAAACGTTGGACACAATGGATGATGAAACTTTTGAAATATATATGCGTTATCATCTAAGAATATGTGAAAGAGAGGATATGGTAGGTTGTACCAACCATATGCTGGATATTTTTAAAAAACAGTAAAAGAAGAATTATTTTTCGCTTTCTATAAACGTTTCCAGTATTACAGTTGCAGAGCGTATGCAATCCATGCAACAAACACGTTTTTTGTAATATTCTTCAGTCCGTTCACCTGCAAGCGGCGTATTTGATTTTCCCTCGGCGCCCAGTATTTCTCGACATGTATAACTGCCGTTTTGTTTTGCAAATTCCTTTATCAAATTTTGTATCTTTGAATAATGTTGTATTTTGGAATCACGGTTTTCGATGTCGTCGTATCCGAAAATTGCGCCTGCTGCGAGACACATTCCCAAACAAGCGCCGCACGTCTCGCGTAAACGGCTGATACCGCCGCCGAAAGACGAGGCAAGCTTAAAAGAAGCTTTTTCATCAATTCCTGTTAAGTCTGAAAACGAAGCAAACACAGCTTGAGAGCAATTTGCACCGCTTAAAAATAAGTTTACAGCCTTTTCTGAACGATTCATGCAGACACCCCTCAAAAAATAGTAATTTAACTGTTAATATTATATACAAAAGTGAAAATATGTCAAATAATATGTTGAAAAAATTAAATATTTGTGTTATAGTTTAATGTCGAGGTGTTATGTTCATACATCTTGCTGAAATCGTTTAATAATTTTAACTTTTTATAGAGGTGTTACTATGCTTACAGCAATTGCCGGTATTAACTGGGGAGACGAAGGAAAGGGCAGAATGGTTGATCTGCTCAGCAAGGATTATGACATTGTTGTCCGTTATCAGGGCGGTAATAACGCAGGTCATACAGTTGTTAATGAGAGAGGTAAGTTTATTCTTAACCTGCTTCCTTCCGGTATTCTCCGCACCACTACCGTTAACGTTATGGGTAACGGTATGGTTATAGACATTAAGCATCTTTGCGAGGAGATTGGTCGTCTTCGTGATGCTGGTATAGAGATTACTCCCGATAATCTCAAGATAAGCGATCGTGCTGTTATTTGTATGCCTTATCATGTTCGTATGGACTGTCTTGAAGAAGAACGTCTTGCAGATAAGAAGTTTGGTTCTACCCGTCGTGGTATAGCACCTGTTTATGCTGATAAATATTATAAAAAAGGCTTCCGTATGGGCGACCTCCGTAATATTAATGCTCTTGTTAATAAAGCTAACGAAATTGCTGAGTGGAAAAACCTTACCGTTGCCTCCGGATATGGCGATGCTCCCATTAAAGGTGAAGATATTATAAGCTACCTCAAAGAATATGGTACTCCCTTACTTGGTTATATTTGTGATACAGGACTTTATCTCCACAATGCCGATAAGTCCGGTAAGAAGATAATGTTTGAAGCTCAGCTCGGTGCGCTTCGTGATATTGACTTTGGTATATATCCTTATACCTCTTCGTCTAACACTATCGCAGGCTACGCTCCCGTTGGAGCAGGCGTTCCCGGCCTTAAGCTGGACTGCGTTATCGGTATTATGAAAGCATATTCTTCATGTGTAGGTGAAGGACCCTTCACATGTGAAATGTTCGGAGAAGAAGCAGAAAAGCTTCGTGAAGCAGGCGGTGAATACGGCGCCGCTACCGGTAGACCCAGACGTGTCGGAGGTTTCGATGCTGTTGCTTCCCGTTATGGCGTAAGAATGCAGGGAGCTGACATTCTTGCTCTTACCAAATTGGATGTTCTTTCCTGTTTTGATAAAATTCCCGTTTGCGTTGCGTATAAGGTTGACGGCGAGCTTGTTTATGATTTCCCTGTAGGCGAAGCCCTTGACAATGCAGAACCCGTTTATGATTACTATGAAGGTTGGGGCTGTGATATCAGCGGTTGCCGTGATTTTAATGACCTTCCCGCCGCTGCTCAGGCATATGTTCGTGAGCTTGAGCGCCTTTCCGGTTGTAAGATCGGTTATGTTTCTGTGGGCGCTGACAGAGATCAGTATTTCGTTTGCGAATAAGCTTTTCGGAGTAAGTTAAAATGTTTAAAGCAGGATTTGATAACGATAAATATATCACTCTTCAATCCCAGCAGATAAAGGACCGTATTAATCATTTTGGTGGCAAGCTTTATCTTGAATTCGGTGGCAAGCTATTTGATGATTACCACGCAGCACGCGTACTTCCCGGCTTTGAACCGGACAGTAAGCTGCAAATGCTTTTGTCACTTAAAGACGAAGCAGAAATTGTAATTGTAATCTCAGCCGACGATATTGAGAAGAACAAGGTAAGAGGAGACCTAGGCATTACTTATGATGCTGAAGTACTTCGCTTGATCGACGCGTTCCGTCGCTGTGGTCTATACGTGGGCAGTGTTGTGTTTTCTCAGTATTCGCTTCAACCGTCTGTTGTTGCATTTGAGAAACGGCTTGAGAGTCTGGGAATAAAGACTTATCGCCACTATCGCATTGAAGGATATCCTTCAAATACTGCACTTATCGTAAGTGATGAGGGATACGGAAGAAACGAATATATAGAAACCACTCGCTCTCTCGTTGTGGTTACTGCTCCCGGTCCCGGAAGCGGTAAGATGGCTATATGTCTTTCTCAGCTTTATCACGATCATCGTCACGGTATCAACGCAGGGTATGCTAAATTCGAGACCTTTCCTGTATGGAATCTTCCTCTACGACATCCTGTTAATGTTGCATACGAGGCAGCGACAACAGATCTTGATGACGTCAATATGATCGATCCGTTCCATCTTGAAGCGTACGGAAAAACCTGTGTCAATTATAACAGAGATATTGAGATATTCCCCGTGCTTCAGGCGATTTTTACTAAGATTTACGGCGAATGTCCCTATAAATCACCCACCGATATGGGTGTTAATATGGCAGGTTATTGTATTTTTGATAACGATGCCGTTTGCGAAGCATCTCGTCAAGAGATTATCAGAAGATATTTTGCGGCAATGTGTCTCCAGAAAAAAGCGATGGGAGATAGCGATGCAGTTTATAAAAACGAACTGCTGATGAACCGTTGCGATCTTCGTGTAAATGACCGTAAGGTAATTACCGCTGCGCGTGCTAAAGCTGAAGCTACGGGAATGCCTGCGGCCGCAATTGAGCTTCCGGACGGGAAGATAATTACCGGAAAAACGTCTGATCTTCTTGGTGCTTCCAGCGCAATGCTCTTAAACGCTCTGAAGTATCTTGCCGGACTGGACGATGAGTTGTTACTAATTTCCCGGGAAATTATTGAGCCTATTGCTGAGCTCAAGGTTGGTCATCTCGGAAACCGCAACCCTCGTCTTCATACAGACGAAGTGCTTATTGCACTGTCAATTTGTGCGGTAAATGACGAGAACGCCAAAAGAGCTTTTGATATGCTTCCCAAGTTGCGCAATTCCGAAGTACATTCCTCCGTTATTCTTTCACAGGTCGATGAGGGATTGCTTAAAAAGCTTGGTGTAAACCTAACCTGTGAACCGGTCTATCAGACCAAAAAGCTTTACCACAAATAAGGAGTTTTCTTTATGAATAAGATCACCGAATATTTCGGCACGATGGTGTTTAATGACAGTGTCAGAAGAAAAATGCTTCCGCCGGAGGCTTATGAAAGCCTGCAAGAAACCATACAGAACGGAAGTAGCCTTGACATTTCTTTGGCTAACGTTATTGCATCCGCAATGAAAGAATGGGCTATTGAAAAAGGCGCTACCCATTATACCCATTGGTTCCAGCCGATGACGGGAATTACCGCTGAAAAACATGATTCTTTCTTTTCTCCCGAAAAAGGAACCGGTAATATAATTGTTGATTTTTCAGGTAAAGATCTTATTACCAGTGAGCCGGACGCATCTTCTTTTCCTTCCGGTGGACTCCGTGCCACTTTTGAAGCCCGTGGTTGCACTGCTTGGGATCCTACTTCTGATGCGTTCGTTAAAGACGATACACTTTATATTCCTTCTGCTTTTTGCTCATACGGCGGTGAATGTCTTGACAGAAAGACGCCTCTCCTTCGTTCAATGCAGGCGCTTGACCTGCAGGCAAAACGCTTGCTTAAGCATTTTGGTATGTCTCCCAGACGCGTAATACCAATGGTTGGCGGTGAGCAGGAATATTTTCTTGTTGATGAAGATGTATATCATCAGCGTGAGGACCTTAAGATTACCGGAAAAACTTTGTTTGGTGCCCCTGCGCCTAAGGGTCAGGAGCTGGACGACCATTATTTCGGTGTAATTCCTTTTAAGGTTAAAAACTTTATGAGCACGCTTGACAGAGAGCTTTGGATGCGCGGAATTCCTGCAAAGACCGAGCATAACGAAGCGGCTCCTTGTCAGTATGAGCTTGCGCCTATTTTTACCGATTGTAACCGTGCTACTGATCAAAACCAGCTTACCATGGATATTATGAAAAAGGCTGCAAAGGAAAACGGACTTCGCTGTCTTCTTGCAGAAAAACCTTTCAACTCAGTGAACGGCAGCGGTAAGCATAACAACTGGTCTCTTTCCGCTGACGGCAAAAATCTCCTTGATCCCGGAAAGGACATGCCTTCAAACAAGCTTTTCCTCCTTATGGTTTGCGCTGTTATGAAGGGTGTTGACACATATCAGGATCTTATCCGAATTTCTGTTGCTACTGCAGGGAATGATAGACGTCTCGGCGGCTATGAGGCTCCTCCCGCCATCATTTCTATGTTCCTCGGCAAGCGTATTAAGGACGCGCTAAAATCCTTTGTAAACGGTTCCAGCGTTTCTGCAGAGGAGAGTCAACAGCTTCCTTTAGGTGTAAATGTTTTACCCCAGTTCGCAAACGACGGTGAGGATAGAAACAGAACATCTCCCTTTGCGTTTACCGGTAATAAGTTTGAGTTCAGAATGCCCGGCTCTTCGATGTCTATTGCTATGTGTAACACGGTAATAAATACCGTTGTCGCTGAGTCTCTCTGTGAATTCGCTGATATTCTCGACACTTGCGATGATGTTGACACAAAGATAGATGAAATTATTGCAGACGTATATACAGACCATAAGCGCATCATTTTTAATGGCAACAATTATTCTTCAGATTGGGTTATTGAGGCAGAGAGAAGAGGGCTTCTCAACCTCTCCAATACGGCTGAGGCGCTTCCTCATTATATAGCACCTAAAAACGTTGAGCTTTTCGGCAAGCACGGCATACTTAATGAAAAGGAAATGCTGTCAAGATATGACGTAATGCTTGATGAATATTCAAAGACTATTAATGTTGACGGCGCTACAATGGTACATATGGCTCGCAGACAGATTCTTCCTGCTGTTCTCTCATACGTTTCTGACGTGTGTAAGCAAGCGGATAATAAATCCCGTCTCGCGCTTTCCACGTTTGTCGAACTGGAGATTTCTCAAAAGCTTAATTCTTGTGCTTGCGATATTTATTCCGAGTGCGAAATGCTTGACGATCTGCTTACCCAAGCGTCTTCTGTTTCCGATAAAAAAGAAAAGGCAGTATTGTTTGCCGAGAAAATTATTCCTTGTATGGATAGACTTCGTGAAGCGGCAGACACCGCAGAGCTGTACGTTCCCAAGAACCTCTGGCCGTTCCCCACGTATACCGAAATATTATTATAATATAAAATTAACCTCCTGCGGTCGTTATTAGACAGTAGGAGGTTTTTTGAAAACAGATCTTCACAAGAAGGATTTGCAGAAGCTATCGGCGTTTCTTATTCTTCTATGATGAGTATATTAAAGGGCGAGCGCCGTGTGTACTTACATGTATACGCAAAAATGCTTGATGTTCTTGGTGTATCAGATCTTGTATTTATGAGCGACTTTGCCAACCATCCGGATATGGTTCACAAAGTAGAGTTATATATGCGCTTGGTATCAAAATTGGATACTATGCCGACGGAAGTCCTAGAAAATATTCTGGGAATAGTCACGGGAATGGAAAAAAAGGATTAGGAATATAATTACAATATTCAATGTGCAACGCACCCACCAAAAATGGTGGGTGCGTTGGCTGTTTGAAATAATTATTTTTTAACAAGCTTGGGTTCAAATATTTTTTCAAATTGATCGAGGGTGCCTTTAGACAGCAAATTCTTTTGACAAACGTATTTTTCGCTGATATTTCCGAAAACAAAGGATATGAAATAAAAATCCCCGTAATCATACACTTTATTGACAGCACTGATAAAACGAGAATCAGTAAACTTGTCTGCCGTACATATAATAGTTTCGTCAGTAATTTGAATTTTCTTCGGCGTAAGAAGGAGCTTTTCTTTTTTCCTTTTGGGTATGAAAAGCAGCGACGGAATTATAATACACATTAGTGCATATGCAATTATTATTGCAAGATAATTGAGCCGAATACTTACAAATAGGATCGGCGGCCATAGAAGTGAGAGCGCAACGAGCGAAAGAATCTGGATGAGTCTTCTGGACTTTTTCCAATAAAACTTTTCTGCTTCTCCGGTTAAATAACCATTAAATTCTATCATAGTGATTCTCCTTTTATGTAAAATTTTATTTTGTAAAACGTAATTATTTTTTCATCTTAGGATGGGACACTGAGTTTTGTGACTCGTATTCAATCATCGGCGCTTCAACTCCAAATATCGATAACAATATAGCAGCTGTATTATATATTAGAGCGCCAATAACAAACATCTGTAGGAAGGTTATCGACATCCCTGCCGCAACTGTTGATGCTCCAACCGCAAGCCCTCCGCCGACGCCGCTCAAAGCGATTATCGCCCCTGAAACTATAGCGCCTCCAAGCGTGCCGATGAAAATATTGCGAACTCTGTCCCAGACCGTTAGTTGATAGCCCTCCTCGGTGGTTGCTAATAGCTTGGTATTACTAAAGCCACCTAAAAGGCCACCTGCAATGACTCCAACCGCAAGGATAATAACAATAAGCCAAGGAAAATGCCCCGTAGGATCCGCATACATAACCGGATTGTTATTGGAGTACGCAAAGAGGTTGAGACCGCCGATGGTTTCGGGGTCAAGATATTCGATGGAGTCTGCACTTATGAATCTGCCTATCTCGGGATCGTAGTAACGAGTTTCGAGGTAATACAGACCGGTTTCGGTATCATAATAGTAGCTTCTGTAGCGGAAGGGGTTTATGTTGGCAATAGAGTCTACGCTATCGTTGCCCGAAAGTATTGTGCATTTACCCCAAGCATCATATGCATAAGAAGCAACAAGCGTGCCGGAATCTTACTGAAAGTATGATATCATTTACTTGTAAAGTTGTCAATTATCAAGAAAGTTAAAATATATAAAGTTTTTATTTTATTTACAATTATCTCTGTTTTACAACTTGAAATATTTCGAATACAATGATACAATATAAGCAGGAGGATGGAATATGAATATTTTTCAATTTCTAACACCGAAAAGTAACGTTGCTTATGTTGAGGATAATTGTACCCTTCGTCAGGCGATTGAGAAAATGCGTTTTCACGGATATACAGCTCTTCCTGTAATAGACGGGGAGGGAAGATATATAGGCACAGTTAACGAAGGTGATTTTTTGTGGGACATTGTTAACAGAAACGAATCTGATCTTAAGAGTCAAGAAAAGCGTCCGGTTTCGGATATCATTCGGCCCAACTGGAACCCGCCGATAGATATCACCGCATCGCCCGAAGAGCTGTTAAACAAAGTTCAAGCGCAAAACTTTCTTCCTGTCATTGATGCACGAGGAGTTTTTGTCGGTATTATTACTCGCGGCAGAGTAATCAAGTATTTTTTTGATACATATCTTAAGTAAAATTATTTAACCGTTCTGCACATATCCGCCGAACGGTTTTTAAGTGAGGTATTTTCTTGCGATTATTGGATACAAGGGTAGGGTTTGATTGCAAAAATATTGATGAACTCGGAAAGTTGATGTGTTCATTAATAGGAGATCTGGGCTTTGAAGCGTTATTGGCAGCTTACCTTGATGAAGACATGAGGCTTAAAGGAATTGTTCATATTTCAAGCAGTTCTGAAATCGGCGGATTACATAGTCTGAACGACATATATTTTTGTGCCGTCAGGCTTGAAAGCAGAAATATAATCGTTGCACACAACCATCCTAACGGTAATACGACACCATCTAACGGAGATATCGTTTCAACCAGAAAAATGTTTGATATACTGAAGTTGAACAACGTAGCACTCGTTGACCATTTAATCGTTTGCAACAATAGTTATCAGTCTTTTATAAAAATGATTTAAGCTTTTTTACTTTTTTGAAAAGCTATGCGTTCCTCACCGTTTTCTATAATTACAATACCGCATTGTATAAAGCCGTGCTTATTAAGAAAACTGCGCATCGGAACGTTATCTTCGTGTGTATCAATACGCAACTCATCATATATACTTTCGCAGTAACTAATACAATAAGAAGCTACTCCGCTTCTGTTGCTGTTAACTGCTATACGATGTATAACACCGTAGGGCTTATTATTTAACCATTTGCCATTGTGTATTTCGGCATAAGTTGGGTCGGGACCGTCAAACAGAGTGAAAACTCCCAGTATTTCATCGCCTTCCACACAAAGATGGCATATTTCTTTTGAAATATCACTTAGAACGATTTCTTTTTGCGGATAACCGTTTTGCCACTGAAGCATGTTTCCGTTCATTCGCATATACTTTCTGGCGTTATCAAAAACAGAAAGTATTATATCCAGGTCTTTATGTGTTGCTTTTCTGATTTCCATTGTTTCTTCTCCATGTTTTGGTTAAAACAATTGTACTACAATATAATCCCTTTTTCAATAAGGTGTTTGATTAATGAAATATAAAAATATTACATATGGCAAGTTTGTTTCACGTCCTAACCGTTTTATCGGTATCGTGGAAATAGACGGGATCGCTAATACTGTTCATATAAAAAATACCGGAAGATGCAAAGAATTACTGGTCCCCGGCAGTACAGTTGTTCTTGAAAAAAGTGAAAATCCTGCAAGAAAAACGCAGTACGATCTTGTTTCCGTCTATAAAAACGAGAGTATTTTTATTAATATAGACTCACAGCTACCGAATGGTGTTGTCGAGGAATGGCTGATTACAAGCGGAATTTTTTCAAAAAATGCTGTGATCAGAAGGGAAGTGACATACGGTAATTCAAGATTTGATATCTTTGTTTCCGATGGAGAACGAAACGCCTTTATTGAAGTGAAAGGCGTTACTCTCGAAGACAATATGCATTGCCGTTTCCCGGATGCACCGACCGAGCGTGGAGTGAAGCATTTACGGGAACTTATCAATTGCGTAAAAGAAGGATATGAGTGTTACGTCATATTTGTAATTCAAATGAAGGGGGCTTTATCGCTTTCACCAAATGACGAAACTCACCCTGAGTTTGGTAAAACGCTCCGTGAAGCTGACAAAGCAGGTGTTCAAATACTGGCATATGATTGTATTGTAACGCCCGACAGTGTTGCTATCAGCTCGTCTGTACCAATTAATTTATAACAAAATAAGCAAAAAAGGTTTACAAATATACAAATTAGTGTTAAAATCGTTATAAGGCAAATGTCTTATATTAATGTGACTATATGGAGGTTCTAAAAATGGGAAAATTTGTTATTAAAAACACCGCTACCGGCGTAAAGTTTGATCTTAAGGCAGGTAACGGCGAAGTTATCGCTACTTCTGAAGTTTATACTACTCTTGCTGCTTGCAAGAACGGCTGCGCTTCTGTTGCTAAAAACGCTCTTGTTGCAGGCGTTGAAGACCAGACTGTTGAGAATATTGAAGCGTGCAAGTGTCCTAAGTTTGAGGTTTATACCGATAAGGCCGGTGAGTTTCGTTTTAGACTTAAGGCTACTAACGGTGAAGTTATCGCTACTTCTGAAGGCTATTCTTCCAAGGCAGGATGCCTCAACGGCGTTGAATCTGTAAAGAAAAATGTTGTTGATGCTCCCGTTGTTGAACCCGAAGCATAAACAAAAATAATTCAACTCCCCAAAAAGGGGAGTTGTTTTTTTGTGTTAATAATACTAAAATGACTATCTCATCATTTCATTTAATTTCTTTGCAGCTTCCGCCATATTGAAAACACCTTGTAAAACAGAAGCGTCATCGTTCATACCGTTAAGCGCAAGATAACGATCGGCTTCAAGAGTAAGATAACCGCTGTAACCTATCTTTTTAAGAGAAGTGGTAATTTTTTCAAAATCTATCTGCATAGAAAAGGGAATATTGTGAGAATCGTGCTTAAGGTCATTATCATGAATATGAAGTGCCTGAAGATGGTTACCAAGTGTTTCGATCATTTCGCAAGCAGATGTGTTTACGCCAAACATTTCTGCGTGGCCGATATCAAGACAAGCTACAAAATAATCGTCATTTACTGCTTTTATGTGATCTAAAAAGCTTTTGGGTGAAGAGCATGCAGCAGGAGAAGCACATCCCTTTTCGTCGTTCCAATTCCACATGTTTTCTGTTGCGATCTTAACTTCGTGTTCTTTTGCAAAGGGTAAGATTTCAAGATAAATCTCTGCATTTTCCTCGGGAGACTTATAATTATCGGGGTGGATTATACAAATGCTGCCTCCGGCTTCTGCTGTACATTCAATTGCACGTTTATACATATCTCTTATCTCGGGGCAGTATGTAGGAAAAGGTGCGTGGGATTGATTACAGTGGATACCGTAATCTTCACCGATTCGGCGCAGTTTCCTTGCAAATGCAAGGTATTCACTGCTTCTTAAAGGATGCGGAATATCCTTTACGCATTTATTGCCCCAATCGTAAAGCGCCATTTTGAACATTGAAAAATCCCAAGCGTTAAATCCGGCTTTTCCTACAAATTCAACGGCTTTTTCCTCACCTACAATATTGGCTATAGAACCGATCTCGGTAGATATAAGCATACTATCCTCCTAGATTTATATTACAAAGAAATTATAACATACAAGCGCAATAAAGTCAAACGTGAAGCTAAAGAATGAAATAAAAAACGGTATTCAAATAAAGAATACCGTTTTCTTATTAAAAGATCAACCAGAGAATTAAAAACAATACACAGATAAAGCCTATAACCACTAACATTGGCAGAAACATCAGTTTACATGCTTCAATATATGTACGGAATTGTTCTTTGAGAGTAGCTCTCGGGCGATAAGATGAGCTTGAAAAAAGCATCAGCTTACTTGAAGGCACGTCTGACATATCCGCAAAAGACCGTCCGTCATCAACATAGGTTATCTTTTCTTTTTTTTGTTTCTTGTTATTTTTACTCATTAATATTCTTCTCTCTGTCAAGCATATGACAAGCGGCGAAATGCCCCTGCTCATATTCTTTATATTCGGGAGGAACATGCTTACATTTTTCCGTTGCATACGGACAACGGGTGTGGAAGCGGCATCCTTTAGGGGGATTTGCAGGGGAAGGGATATCGCCGTTGAGCACGATACGGTTCATCTTTACATCGGGATTAGGGTTGGGTATAGCAGAGAACAAAGCCTTGGTATAAGGATGCAGAGGATTCTCAAAAATATCCTTTTTGCTTCCGAATTCCATCATAGAACCCAGATACATAACCATAATCTTATCTGAAATAAACTTTACTACCGAGAGGTCGTGGGAAATGAACAGATAAGTCAGTCCCATTGATTTTTGCAGATTTTTAAGAAGGTTAATAATCTGCGCTTGAATAGAAACGTCCAGCGCGGAAACAGGCTCGTCGCAAACAACCAGCTCAGGCTTTACCGAAAGAGCACGGGCAATGCAAATTCTTTGTCTCTGTCCACCGGAAAATTCGTGGGGATATCTTTCATAATAATAATCGCGAAGACCGCATTTTTCCATTAGGTCAAGCACGTAATCCCGCACCTGATCGTTTGGAACAATTTTATGTACCTTAACAGGCTCGGATAAAATGTCGCCTACTGTGCTTCTTGGAGGAAGAGAGGAATAGGGATCCTGAAATATAATCTGCATCTTGGTGCGTATAGGACGCATCTGCGCTTTGGTAAACTTGGAGATATCCTGTCCTTTAAAGAACACCTGACCGCCGCTGGGCTGTGTAAGCTTAAGGAGCGTTCTGCCCATTGTAGTTTTTCCGCATCCGGATTCTCCTACAATACCAAGGGTTTCACCCGGCATAAGTTTGAAGGAAACATCATCAACAGCAACAAGCTCTTTTTGGGTTTTTCCAAAAAGATTCTTTCTGATAGGAAAGCATTTTCGCAAATGACGAATCTCCAAAAGCGCATCCTTATCAGGCGGGAGTTTGCTATCTTCAGTTATTTGTTTTGTTTTTTTATCAAGATACTCTTTTTGTATCTGCTCATCATCATAAGCGGAGTCAACAATGTTTTTCATAGTTTCAGCCATTATTTATTCTCCTCTCCGTAAAGATGGCAAGCGACGAAATGCGTAGGACTGACTTGAACCATGCAAGGATAGTCACCGTTACATTTGTCGATACACTTAGAGCATCTTTCCTTAAAATAACAATATGAAGGCATATTGACGGGATTAGGTACGTTACCGGGAATATTAAACAGCTCGTCCTCGTCGGAGTCAAGGGTAGGCTTGGACTTCTGTAATCCAATGGTATAAGGATGCAACGGATTATGGAAGATCTCTGAAACCGTGCCTTTTTCTATTACTCTGCCGGCATACATAACGACCACATAATCTGCCATTTCTGCGATAATGCCGAGATCGTGGGTTATAAGCAGGATAGATCCGTCCATTTTTTGCTTCAGATCACGGAGGAGATCAAGTATCTGAGCCTGAATTGTAACGTCAAGTGCCGTAGTAGGCTCATCTGCAATAATAAGACGGGGATTGCAGGCAAGTGCCATAGAGATCATAACACGCTGTCTCATGCCACCTGAAAGCTCGTGAGGGAAGGACTTATACACATGCTCGGGCATAGCAATGCCGACAAGACTGAGCATTTCCAAGGATCTTTTTTTTGCGCTTTCCTTTGTCGCACCGGGAACGTGGATGAAAGTAACCTCATCAAGCTGATTACCGATGGTGAACACGGGATTGAGCGAGGTCATCGGTTCTTGGAAAATCATTGCTATCTGTCTACCGCGTATACGGTGTATCTCGCTTATAGGCATATTTGCAATATCCAAAACTTTGTCTTCCATCTCGTAGATGTGGTTTCCGCTCTCATCTATTTTTTCGGTAGCAATTGTATTACCGTGAGCGTCAAGCTTATACTCGTGTGATAAAAAACGGATGTTGCCGGAATAAATCTGTCCCTGAGGTCCTTGCAGAAGCTGCATGATAGACATGCTTGTTACAGATTTTCCACAGCCGGATTCACCAACAACGCCTACAGTGGAGTTTTTGGGAACGTCAAAAGAAACACCATTGACAGCTTTGACAACTCCTTGGTCGGTAAAAAAGTAAGTATGAAGATCATCGATTTCAAGGATATTGTTACTGTCCTTCATTTCAGTAACAAATTCGCTTTCGTCGGCTTTTCTATGCTTGCGTTTTTCAAGAGCGCGCATTACCTTTGCATTATCTTTTGCAATAGCACGTATCTCCTTGCCGGAGAGATAACGGGAATTATTTTTTTTGTTTTCGTTCGCCATAAGTTATCTCCTCATTTTAGGGTCAAGTGCATCGCGCAGGCCGTCACCAACAAAGTTAAAACCAAGAACAGCAAGAATAATACATATTCCGGGAGGGCCCCATACGTTGAAATAATGCTGAAGAATATTCTGATCTTCCGCAACAATATTTATCATTGTACCCCAAGCGGCATATTCCTCAGGCGCACCCAGTCCAAGATAAGAAAGTGAAGCCTCATAGAGTATCATGCTTCCGAGACTTAATGTCATTGCTACAATAAGCTGTGGAATAACATTGGGAATAAGATGCTTGAAGATTTTTCTTGATGTGGAATATCCCATTGCTTCAGCGGCTACCATATATTCCTGCTCACGAAGGGAGAGGATCTGACCTCTGACCAGACGGGCTGTTCCGGGCCAGGAAATCAGGGTAAGGAAAGCCATAAGATAGTATATTTTGAACTTTAGATCTATTCCTGCTGCATCAATAAGCGTACCGACTATCAATAGGATAGGAAAACCCGGTAAGCATATAAGAATATCACATATACGCATAATGATATTATCAATGTGACCACCGAAATATCCGGCAACTCCGCCGAATATTATTCCGAAAAATGTAGTTATAAATACTGCCAAAAAGCTTACTGTAAGTGAAATTCTACCACCATACATAAGGCGGATAAGAACATCACGTGCACTTTTGTCGGTTCCCAACGGATGCTTTCCGTCAGGCTTAGCCAACGCATTCATGGGTTTTGTAGTTTCTACGACCTGATAAAAGGTGTATGTTGCTCCATCACGCTCAACCGTAACAGCATGTTGTGTATACTCAACCTTGCCTGCATAATCAGATTCGGATTGTCCCCAAGTGTCATAAAATACAGGACCGAGCCAGCAAAACAAGAAAAGAGAAATGATCATAATAAGTCCGGCAACACTAAGCTTTGAACGGAAGAAACGACGCATAACCATACGAGTCGGCGACATTAGCCTAACGTTTTTATCAAGCGATTGTTCTACGGAATTATCAGGTTGATTATTAACAGCTTCGTTAATATTATCGTCTTTCATTGTGGCCCTCCTTTACTCAAGCTTGACTCTGGGGTCAACCACAGCGTACATAAGATCCGCAAGAAGAACGCCAAGTACGCTTAACAACGCCAGAAACATGTTGTAACCCATTATAAAGGGTATGTCACCATCGGACATAGCTTGGAAAGCGAGATTACCAATACCGGGAAGGTCAAACACCTGCTCTGTAATAATAGCTCCTGAAAACAAGGAGGGAAGCAATCCTGCTAAGCTGGTAACAAGGGGAATGAGAGTATTACGAAATGCGTGTTTATATATTACAACTTTTTCTTTTAGTCCCTTTGCACGGGCGGTACGTATATAATCGGAATTTAACACCTCAAGCATATTTGTACGTGTCATACGCATTCTGCTGCCTATACTCAAAATCACAACAGTAAGAATAGGTATGAACAAATGACGCAGATAGTCCCACAGCAGAGAAACTCCGCTTAAGGTCTGGGAAGCATCAGTTAGACCTGAAGGGGGAAACCAACCTAATTTCATAGCCAGAATATCTTTAAGTATTTGACCAAAGAAAAACGAGGGTAGGGAGATACCGATCATAACAAGAATGGTAACTACATAGTCCCGAATCGAATACTGGTGTGTAGCTGCAGTAATACCAAGAGGCACAGCAATCATAAATTCAAATACCGTTGCTATCAAGGCAATAATAAACGAGAGACCCATATTATTCTTGATAACATCGATAACAGGAACGCTGTACTTAAAGGAAATGCCGAAATCAAAACGGCAAAGCGCGCCCAACCAGTTCAGATAGCCTTTGATAATTCCCATAAAACTATCATCCTCAAGACCGTAGAGAGCTTTCATGCTCTCTACAGTCTCTTCAGGAATAGTGGCACCGTTCATGCTCATTTCTGCAATCTTGCTGTCTATGAAGCTGACAGGCATACAGCGAATGAGAACGTAAATTATAAGAGATACGCCCAGTAGAATAAGGACCGAAAGAGCAAGTCTTTTCAGTATATACTTTAACATATATCTCTCCGTCAAATAAGATTAATCAGCAAATTCAATCTCCCAGATATGATCAAGGGGAGAGGTGTAGGGGTTAATTTCGCCGGGAAGAGAAGCTGAATCAATGACATTACCGTTGTAGGCGTAAAGCACCATACGCTGGTAAACGGGAAGCTCAACAGCAAGATCAAGAATATATCCCATTGCTTCTTTATAAAGTGCTGTACGAACTGCCTGATCATCAGTAGCGCGCGCATCATCTATTACTTCGCTAAGCTGATTGAGGATAGAGTTTTCAACGGGGTAGCTGGCAGGATTAGCGAGAATTGCATCATATCCCCAAGCGAGAACACTGGTTGCTGTAGAGTTCTTGTGATATACCTGATAAAGGTCAGGGTCAACGGTAGAACCCCAAGCTGCTGCCCAAACCGCAAGAGAACCGGTGCTAAGCTTGGTAAGTGCGTTGGAATCTGCAACAACCTCGATGTCCCATCCGCATTCGTTAAGAAGCTCTGCAGCTGCGCGGAAGGTTTGATAAGTAGGATGGTCGGTAAGGTTTGCACCTGCGATAGTAAAGCGGAGGGAAAGCTTGGAATCACCTGCAGAAACGCCTGCTGCAGCCATATAATCAGCAACTGCTGCCTTTGCATCTTCTTTGTTAAAATTGATTGCAGGATAATCGTGACCGTTGTCGCGGCTGTTTTTACCCGAAGCATCCTTAGGATATGCCCAGCTTACAGTAGACATAGGCCAATAGATAGTTTCTGCCATACCTGCACTGTAGTAACTGAGTGCGAGGCTGGTATCCATAGCGCACATTATTGCTTTACGAAGATTGATGTCGGTTACCTTTTCGGCGTTGATGCCGACATAACCGTAACCAAGCTGCTGAGTCCAGGTCTTTTCGATGCCCTTGCTCTCCAAAGAGTTCAGTTTATCTATATTATTCTGAGTAAACTGAGGAGTAACAAAGTGTACTGAACCGCTTTCAAGAGCACTCAGCGCGTTGGTAGAGCTTACTACCTGATAACGAAGCTTTTCGATCTTGGGTTCGCCAAGAAGGAAAGATTTATTTGCCTTGAAGTAAACTACGTTGTCGGAATAGAAAGAAGTTCCGGACGGGTTATCATTATTGGAATTGTCGGTCGCAACGTAAGGGCCTGCACCCATAGGTACCTTGATGTTACGAGTAGACTGTATTTCGTTTGTCATAAAATCATAAGAGCCGAAAACAACACCAAACTGGTTGTTAGCTATATCAACTTTATGACCTTCTGCATAGTAATGCTGAGGAGCAACTGCAAATGCAAAGTTCCATATTGCCTTGGGGTCAACACCGTTAATGGTTATCTGAAGAACATCGTATTCGTCAGCATTTTTAACAGTACCGTCTTCGTTATGTTCATGAGCGACTTTATAAGTACCGTTATTTGCGGTAATTTCGGTAACTTCAGTTGTGTGGCCAAGGGAAACGATACCACTTATATTGGGAACAGCCAGAGATCCGTCGTCTGCAACGTTTTCGTGAAGTATAACTTCCTTTGCTTTAGCAGTAAACTCAGTCTTAAGGGTCTGTGCAGTAGCCCAGAAGAGGAGTATCTGGTCAAGCTCCTGTTCAATTTTTGACTGGTAAACGTATTCAATAGCAGATTCCTTATCGGTTACTACGGAATCATTATAAAGAAGAGTTACGTTTTCAATCTGAGATTTAATGTCCTTATTAGTTACGGGATCCTTTGCATATTCGATATTGACATATCCTTCAGCAAACATAAAGCAGGTAACGGGATTTTTGAACTCTTCGCGAGACTTGTAGGGTTCATCCGTATACGCTTCCTGAGCACTTACATAGTCGGTTTCAAGTTCTTCGCGGAAAAGCTTAAGTGCGCGTTCATAGTCAGCAAGCAGGTTTTCAACGGTAACCTTGCTTGCATCAGAAGAAATCGCTTCCTTATAGCCACTGGAAAGTGAGTGAGTCTTGATAGCAGACACCATAGCATCATAAGACGCGCTGTAGCTTCCTGCGGTTGCAGTTGCACCGGCCTGTCTATACAGGTTAATAAGCTCGTTAATACGATTCTGAGCACGAGCACTTGCTGCGGAAGAAATGCTGTCGTCAATATCACCGGAGCCGGAGCCAAGAGTCTGGGTACGGTAATCCTGCAAGCCGAGAATATCAGTAGAATACATTGTAGAAGAACCGGTATAAACAGGATCCAGATATACGTAAAGGTTGAACATAACATCTTCCATAGTAAGTGGATACCCGTCGGAATATAAAATACCGTTCTTAATAACAAAGGTGTAGGTAGTGGTGTCTTTAGCGGAATCGTAATTGATTGCATAATCCTTAACAACTACTGCTTCATCGTCGCCACATGCAACAACCACCTTGCCGTTTTCATAACCGGTAGTAAGCATACCTATCTGAGTCATGGAAACTATAGTGCTGTCAGCACCGGTGGTAGAAAAGAAGGGGTTGAATACACCATCAAGCGCTTCGGTCATTACAACCAGAGCATCAGGCTTTGATGAACTGTTTCCACCGCAACCGGCGAGTATTGCTACAGTTGAAAAGCACATCACCAAGCATAGAAAAAGTGAAATAATTCTGTTTTTCATTTCTAAATAGATCCTCCGTTTATTTTAAAAAAATTTAAAACAAAATTTAATTAAAGATTACGGTAACCGTACCGTCATTTTCAATTTCTGCAGAAATATTATCGGCATTATCGGACACAACACAACTGATTTTTGAAATGTCTATTTCCTCATACCCGCCCGTGCTGCATAAAAGACCAATAGCATATCCGTTTTGAGGATAGCAGTCTTTTCCGATAATAAGCTTACCGGAAACAGAAACGGTTGTTAAAACAGCTTCTGTCGATATTGTTCCGCCCAACAGTCCGAAGGTAGCGCCCTGCATACGGGAACCTGCGCCAATTTCATATGTGACGTTCTCAAAGGAAACGTTTTCAAAAACAGCGGAATCATCAATGCTTCCGAACAATCCGCCAAAAAGCTGTGAATTGTCCGCCTGAACAACATTAACGTTGGATATTTTGTAGCCATTGCCCAAAATTTTGCCTGTAAATTTACCCTTGGTAAGCGTAGGGGACCAAACCTCGTCAGCAAAGTCAATATCAGCACAAAGAATATAATTACCGTCTAAGCGGCTGTTGTTATAGAACTGCTTTGCGTTGTAAATTTTGAACCAACTTCCTTCAAGCCAGGTTGAATAAATAGCTATCTTTTCAGTAGAGGTAGTGCCGGTATTATAATCTACAAAGCTTTCGGCTCCGTTTATCTTTTCAGTTAAAGCGGTGGTTTTATCAGAATCTAGATAAGCGGAACCAAATGTGAATCCATCACGCAACGGGAAAGAATTGGTGTCAAGTTTACCGGTACTCTCGTTCCACACCGGGATTTCAAGCTCAATTGCCGTCGAGGTATCAACAAGCGCAAAAGAACCATCTGAATTTTCAGCATAAAACTCAAAGGTGAAATAGGGGATCCACGCAGCATATAAAGTCATAGCAGGCTGTGCAGAATCAAAAGATTGACCGTATTCAACAGAAAGGGTATCTTTTTCAAAATCCCATCTTCCGGAATATGAATATCCTTGCTCTCGTCCTGATTCGGAAGTGAGAACTCCAAAATCATCAAGCGGTTGGTTATTCTCGTTCACTCTCGGGGAACGTTCAGTATACCAGCCGGCAAGAAAATAACCTGTTCGGGAAATCTCAAACGCGCCTTCTGCACGGAGCGGATCTTCCGGTGCAAGTAAGTATACGCCTTTATCGCTTACCGCATCAGAGTAATTAAACGCATCAACAATATAAACGTCTTTGGTGCCTGCGAAAACACCGCCATTGGCATCAAATTTAACGCTGACGGTATATCCGTCTTTATTGAGATCCTCATATGGTGGATCCCAATTCCCGGAACAGGCGGTTGCTGTCAGGACGGCAGATAATAAAAGTCCCAGCAAAACGCCTAATTTAATTATTCTTTTCATAATTTTTCTCCGATTTCTCATGTATTATCAGAGTTTTCTGCTTCTTTCTCGGAAACAGATTTTTGTTTTTTCTTATTTTTGAGTATTGCAAATATTCCTGCGCTTCCAAACGCCAGTATAAGCACAACAGCAATTATGATTACAATCAAGGGATTGTTATTATCGTTTACAATATCCTCAGATGTTTCACCATCGGAAGAATCGGAATTAGCTAAATACTCAAGGTCGCTGATACGTTTTTCAGCCTGAGTAAGCAGGTTATAGTTAGTAACCAGCGCCTTTTGCTCAAGAGTCGAAATAAGGTCATAAGTTGCACGCGCCGCTTCTACAAGTGCCTTGTCAGTAAGAGACACTGTTTCGGGAAGCAGCTTGATAGCTTTAATAGCGGCAAGCGTAATTTCATCTGCAGCGGCTGCGCCGTCAATAACCGTATTGAAATATTGGCCGAAAACAAAGGATGAGTAGTTCTTTCCGTTAACGGGCCTTACCATTACAATGCCGGAATTGATATGACCGATATAATCGCAAAAGTTTGCACCGTAATAAACAGAAGTTGCGTTTTCGGAAGCGTTCCACATAAAGTAAGGTGTAATTCCCAGACCGTTGTGAACTATCTCTTCTTCACTGTTTACAACAGTAAAGGTGTATTCACCGGAAGCAGAGATATTTTCTCCCGAAACGAAGTACATATAATCGTACTCTTCTTCAAGGATGGGTGCGATATAGCTGCTGAAAGAAATCATTGCGAGCTTATCACACTTATAAAACGCTTTGTGTCCTATTGAATAAACAGAGTAGGGAAGAATTGCCTGCTTTACGTCAGTTCCGGCAAAGGCATATGCGCCAATTCTTACGGTATCCTCGGCAACATTTGCTGTGCCTTCTTCACCTGCAAACACAATAAGCTCAAGACCGTTTGGAACGACCTGATATAAAGAACCGTTAATTACTTTAACAGTATCGCTGACAGCGTAATCATATACCGCCTTTTCATACTCAATACCGTTGAATTCGGTAATTTCTTTAATGGTAAAAGCGGGGATGTCACACATTGCAAAGGGGTTATCTTCCAAGGAGACAAGAGTATTTCCGAGAACAACATTAAAAGGAGTTACAGTATCCTTAATAAATATGTGCTGTCCGAGAGAAACCGCACCGGAGAGATCCACATCGCAAATTAAGGTGTAGGCAAATGCGTAATCTTCAATGTCAGTTGCAAACTCTTCATTTGAGAGAGTGGTAAGTGCAGCGCAATAAGCAAATGCACCTTCACCAATAGTAACACCGCCTTTACAAAGCTCCACAGATTCGAGAACGCTGTTTTCGCTGAATGCATACTCACCAATAGCAGTTGCATTAGCAAGAATTATACTGTTAACAGAAGTTCTGTTGAGGGCGTAAGCACCAATTTCAGTCAGCACGCTGAGATCTATTTCAGAAAGAACGTCACAGCAGCTGAATACACCCTCGGAAAGCTGAGAAAGACTCGAGCTAAGCTTAACAGAGGTAAGGTCTTTGCAGTATGCAAATGCGTATTCGCCAACAGATGTTGCAGAAGAAAGATCGATTTCTTTTAAAGCGGCCGCATAGTATGAATACATATAATATCCATCCTCATCAACGGCATAGTTGGTGAATGAGCTGTCATAAGCAACGTAAAGCACATCGCAAGAAAAGGCGTGTGCACCAATCTCGGAAACATTGGAAAGATCTATGTTTTCAAGTTTGGGAGCATTATAGAATGCATAATCGCCAATCACAGCATTTTTGCCAAGCTGTACATCAACAAGCTCTGCAGCGCCGTAGAATGCTCTGTCACCAATGAAAACGTTATCTCCTATAGTCAGAGAATGTATAGAAGAAACAAACACATAGAAGTAATAACGGGTTTCACCAATGGTGTAGTAATCGTATGTCCAGTTAAACTGGGTATCATTAAAAAACGCTTTTTCGCCGATAACAACGTTGTTACCGATAACGATCGTATCAAGCTTTTCACAATTACTGAAAGCGCCTTCACCAATATTACTATTGTCAGGAATAACAATACTTTCAACAGCAGAGCCTGAGAATGCATATTTGCCGATATTTTCAACGCTTTCTAAAGAGGGAAGTTCAGTTATAGCTGTTTCTGCAAAGGCATAGTCGCCAATGGCGGTAAGAGTACCAATATTAAGATACTCAAGTTCTTCGCACTTTGCAAACGCATAATTCTCAACAACAGTTACATAGGGTAAATTTACACGCTTAATGTTTTTGTTACCGGAGAATGCTCCTGAAGCAATAACAGTGATTTTCTTATTATTAAGTGAAAATTCATTACCAACAGAAGGAAGAACAAGCATAAGCTTTGTTCCGGTAGAATCGGTAACATAGGTACCGTCTTCGCTTACTTTAAAAACTGTATTTTCAGAATCAAAGGTAAGACTTTCAACGTCAGTACCGGCAAAAGCATATTCACCGATAACAGAAACATCTTTTCCGAGGATAACTGTTTTAAGCTTTTTACAACCGCTGAACGCGCCTGCGGGAATAACAGCACTGTTTATCGAAACCTCTTTAAGAGAAGTACAATCGGAGAACACATACTGTCCAAGTTTAACATAGTCAGCCTCGACAACAAGCTCATCAAGGTCTTTACATCCGACAAACGCATAAGCACCTATTGACTGGGTGTTCTTGGAGAGCGTAACTTCATCAAGATTCTCATTAAACGCAAACGCATAATCTGCAACGGCAGTTGCTTTTTTAAGAACAATATCGTTCTTAATATCACAGCCGTAGAAAGCAGCTTGGTTGATAAACTGAACGTTTTCAAGGCCCTCAACGGTAGTGAGTGAAGTACAACCGTAGAACGCACCCTGGCTTATAAACTTGAGGGTTGACGGAAGAACAACCTTTTTAAGCGCAGTAAGATTTGCAAATGCGTAAGGTCCTATCTTCTCTACGCCTTCGGGGATTACAACCGTTGTGATAGTAGAATCACCGATATACCAAATCTTTGTGGAATCAGGCTCCTCATCAGTAATTTCGTGAGGATCTTTGGCAATATAATCAAAATTTGAGAACGCATATTGACCGATTTCGGTAATAGAAAGCGTTTCCGGAATGATAACTTCGCCTCCAAGACCAAAATAGTGTGTAAGACTTGCGCCAGTGGTTTCATAAGGATCTTTAACACTTATATTTATAGTCTGAGAGTAATAAGTACTCTTTCCGTCTAAAGTAACCTTCACAGAAACCGAAGCAAAGCCTTCAGCAACACCTGTTATCACACCATTTTCATCGACAGTAACAATATTACTGTTGCTCGATTCAAAAACAAGGTTAGTATCTTCGGGGAAGAACGCATCAAGCTGGTAACGAAGAGTAACGGATTCCGAAGGATACATACTAAGCGAATACTGCTGAGAAGTAAACTTCATCTCGTCACCGGTCGCACCAAGCTCACGATCTGTAGAGTTAAGGAAGAAATACGCCTTATTTACAAGATATCCGGTTAGTCTGAATGTATCCAAAACCGGTTTATCGTACTTCATATAGCCTTCTTCACTCTCGGAGAGTACACGAAGAGATATTGTAGCCTGCTTTTTGGTTAGCGGATCTCTTGCAATAACAACAGCCTTACCGGGATTTACCGCAACCAGCTGATTATTAACAACTCTGCCGACCTCACCGCTTGCGGGCTCGGTGCAGTAGAATTCCAAAAGCTCAGACCATTCCGTCTCGGGATAAACCAGAGGCATAAGGTCAACTACTTCGTTAGGACTGAGAACAATTTCTTCTTCACCAAAGGCGATATCAAGATAATCATCGGGAAGTTCGATCTCATAAGTTGCTTGGTTAAGAGCATAATCGTAGCAAGCAACGGTAATAGTATTTTTATTAGTTGCGTTCTGACAAATGATGTCAATATAATCAGTCAGTTCATAGATAACGTAGGAATCTGTGTTGAACTCAGAATACACGGGGGTAAGGTACTGGTTAAAGGAATTGAGCATATATCCTGTTCCGGCAGCATCAGGACCAACATAACCTACCTGGAGACCCATAGAATAGTGGTTGTCGTATACAGAAAGCTTTGCAAAGTATCTGAGTTGCTTTTCAGCGCTGTCATACTCAGTATAAAACTCACAATCTGTTATAGCAGGAGCCTCAAAATCAGTAACAAGAGGGAAGGAGAATTCATTTGAAAGATTGGAGTCTCCGCCACCTTCACCATAGTCAAGATAAGACTTAAGGTTTACCGTATACTTAGAATTATTTTTAAGATTATTTTCAATAGCACTGAACTCTATTTTTATATTAGCAGGATATATAGAGCCGCCGTCACCATAAGATTTACGGATATCATTCTCGGTACGCTCAAAAACTATTTCTCCGGTGGCATCATCAGTAATGGTAATGTCCACTCTTGCGGCATTACGGAGAAGACCTGCCCATACAAATCGCAGGGAATTAACGCCATCCTGCTGATTTGTCAGAGAAATATATTTTCTGTCCGCTGCAATTTGCGTTGTTGAAGGATCCTGTTGGAAATAGAACGAGCCGAGATAGCTCACGTAGTCTCCATTAATTCCACCGATCGGACGGGTAGCATATGCATCGGGAAGAGTTTTATCCTCAAGGTCCAAAGAATCATCAAGCTCATCCTTATTTGTTGCATAGTAATCAAGGTCGAAAATAGGAGCAAGAGTCCAATCGCCATAGAAAGCAAGATAAGGAACACTAAGATCAACTTCGGTGCCACTTGTAGCTTCAAGCTTTACAAATCCTTCAACATACATACCGTTTTCAAAGGATTCGTCCATAAATTTCCTGTTTTCTTCGGTAAGTGTAACTCTTACTGTTACCTTAACTGTTTCACCTGCATTTACAGAAACGTTATTACCATTAAGGACACCGTTCTCTACAGAAGCGATCTCGACCTTGGCGCCCTCCAAAAGCTGTGCTTCTTCGGTAACGGTAGTTTCGCCGTGTGCAGTTTTAGTATCACTTACACCCTCGGTCAAAACAAGAGCGGAAATATCATAAGACAATACAGTCGAGCCAAAGTTTACAACTGCAAAAACAAGGTCGTAAACACCGGTCTTGTCAGGATCGTCTCCAAGTTCTATCTTGGATTTATCAAGCTCACTTCCGTCAGTACGATTATAAGTAACAATATACGCACTCGTGGCGGAACAATTATCAAGGTTTGCAAGTCCTGCGCCCTGTTTACGCACAGAATAGGGAAGACCGTTTTTGTTAAGGAGAATATCAGCAGTAGACATCATCAGCTGGTTAACCAGTCTTGCAACAGCAACGGGATCTTCGGAAACATCCGTAAAGTTTTCAATTACGTACTGTCTCAACAGCACAGTAATACCTGAAATATTGGGACAAGCCATTGATGTTCCGGAAATACGGTCATAACCCTGACCGGGAACTGCAGAATAAATGGAACCACCGTGTGCAGTGATCTCAGGCTTAATACTAAGATCAGGTGCAGGGCCCCAAGAAGAGAAGTCTGACATAAAGGGACCGGATGTGTTAGAACGGCTTACTGTAATTTTTCCTGTACCTGCCGCCGCCAACATCTCACCATCGTCCTGACTGATTGAACATACAGCCATAGTAGTGTCGCCGACATTCATTTTAATATCACCGGACACATTGTTGTAAATAATAAGACCTGCTGCACCCTTTTGCTGGGCAACATTTGCCTTTTCCTCGAATGTAGTGGATCCTCTGCTTACAAGTACAATCTTTCCGGTAACGTCAATTCCGGTATAATCGGCACTTCTTCCTGCACCAGGAACAGTTATGTACTCAATAGTTAATGAATCAACGTCGTCATCAAGGAGTTCATCAACGAACACCTTTTCCTCGGAAACTCTATCTGTTGATTCGTTGAAATATATAATAGTGTCGCCGTAAAGCATATAAGGAGTCTTGACACCGCTGACAGAAGCAACGGATATTACGCCGGGGTAGGTGGAAGGTGAACCTACAGTGGCGCGGTCAGGATTTGATGTAAGACCGAGGTTACCGTTTTTCTCGGACCCGTATGTTGAATTGAAGCTGTTGGAAGCAGCAACTACCATACTAATACCCTGCTTACGAATTCTGTCATAAACTCCGCTGATAAACTCTTTGTCGTTTTCGCGGCTGAATCCACAAGCGGTACCGATAGACATATTAATAACGTCTACGCCAAGCACAGCGCAATCCTCAAGGGCAGCCAAGATCCAAGAAGTATATGCTGAATCTCTCGTGTCGGAGAAAATTTTCATTGCGACTATCTGTGCATTGGGAGCAACACCGGTAATAACATCATCTTTTCCTGCAATAATACCGGAAACGTGTGTGCCGTGATCACTGGAAATAGGATATACGTCAGAATCTCCGTCTGCGTAGTCAAAAGCAAAGGGAACCTTTTCATTAATGTAAACGTCAGAGGCGGTAATGCCGGGTATCATTTCAGCGGCAACGGAATCTCCGAGAACATTTGCAACAGCTTCAAAAGTAAGACCAAGCTTGTTTCTGTCAGCAGTAAAGTTATCGATAGAAAATGCGGTATGCGTATAATCAAGTCCGGTATCCAAAACAGCAACCACAATACCGGTGCCGTCATATCCAAACTGAGAACTGTTAAAAATACCAGTGTCATAAACGTTAACGTCATTTTCAACAAGCTCTGTCTTTGCCTGCTCATATGCTTCGCTAATGTATGTATTTGCATGATCAGCCAAGGTAACGCAAACAGATTTGAAATCCGATGCAGTAATGACTATCTCAAAACCGCTAATAATTGCAGAGTAATCTTTACCGGTAGTATAGGGAATACCCGTTTCATCAAGAACAGAAATAAGTTTTTCTTTTTCCTTGGCAATATCTTTTCGAATCTCATCTGCCTGAACGGACTTTGCAAATTCACTAAAGCTAAGATTGGTAAGCGTGCTCTCATAAACATCCAAAACAGACTCTTCGTCTTTCATTTGAATTATAAGAGAAATAGAATCGGTATCTTTGATTGTTTCCGGAAGCTTGAACACAACTGAATTGTCAAGATAATCAAACAACCCGGTGTCAATTTCCTTATCAACAAGCTTAATAAACGATTCGGCAACAGCAACACTGCCATCTCCTCCCGACAAAAAGCATGTCAGGACAAAAATAAACGCGAGTGTTATCACCAATAATTTTGCAAGAGTATTCTTTCTCTTTTTACGGTTATTTACCATAATGTACCTTCCTTTACTTGCTTACGGCTATAACATTAAATTTATACACATATTCATTTTATTCTAACATAAATGTTGAAATCTTTCAACAGTTTTTTGCATATAAAAGCGGCTTTATTACAAAAAAGTTTCCTATATAAAAAGTAATAAAAAAACAGACGGCAAATAATCAAGCCGTCTGTTATAAAAATAATATCAGTTGATAGGAACGAGAGAAATAGTTATTTCGGTTGCGCCGTCCTCAAAATGATATTCAGTATCGTAGGAATAACCTTCTGCTTCGGTGATTGTAATATGATATTCACTTTCTTCATATTCAGCAGTTACCTTACCTTCAGCATCAGTAATGAGGGGAAGTTTACAGTTTTCATCATCGCAAAACTGGATAATAATTCCTTCAATGGGGGTATTATCGCTTCCGTTAACAACGGTTACTGTATAAGTTACCTTACCATCATCAGGCTTATCAGAGGAATTGTCGGTGACAGGCACAGAAACAGTCTCGCTTACGTTGTTAACTGAAACATCAGTAGGCTCGGATTCGCTATCACAGGAAACAGCAAGCAGGGCAGCAGCTACAACACAAGCAATTAGCAATAAAACAGAAATCTTTTTCATATTAAACCTCATCATCATTCATAATAGCAGCAACAGAAAAGCCACGCAATATCAGGATATTTATATGCAGGTGCGGATCCGAATATATAGGTGGGAGCGGCAGCTGCCTTCCACCAACCTTTATGCTCACCAAATGCCTTTATAATCTCAGCAAGCTGTTTATTAAGAGGGCATACTCCGTTTGCATCACATATTTCTTTGTATTCAAGAAGAAGCTCATTATAGCGCTCTTTATATGCAAAGCTGCCGTCTTTGTTATAAACGTAAATACCAAAAGTACTGGTATTGCAAATATCTATAAGAGAAGCATTGAGATACTTCGCATCGGAGTCCAGTCTTACCAATACCAGCGGACCGTTTTCACTTCCATAGTGATAATAACCGTCAGTTTCGTTAAAAACAATAACAGGGTTTGATAAAATATCTATATCCTTAAGAGTTTTTCCGCTTTCACCTTCGTACTTAACCAGATACTTTTCGTCAGCTTTAGGAACCTGCCAAGGTTCATCCTCAACAGACCAAGGTGCATCTCCCGTTCTGGTTACAGAGAGAATACAATTACCATCATCACCATCGACGGTTTTAACACCAATAACATATGAACTGGTAGTATCTTTGGTAGAGCCTATATGATAATTGTGAATCTCAAACACGAGTTTGCCCTCGGTTACATCAAACAAAGAATATTGATGTACGTAAATAGGCATACCATAATATCCGAGCTCAACGTCCGTATCTGCGGAAACAGTCACCTCAAAAGTACCTGAACGCAGGGGAACAAAAATATAATAAGTCATTTCTCCAGCAGAAAGAGGGGCAAAAAGCATACCCTCATTTATTTCATATGCAGGAAATTCCTTATAATCATCAAGCTTGGTAGAATAAGCGTTTACACTGCCCGTGACCTTCGCTTTTTCAAGCAGTGCTACGGTAACAGAAGTAACGCTTTCGGTAAGAGTACACTTTTCGGTATCATAATAGTAGTCTTTACCGGGAGCTACAAACTTAATTGTATATTCTCCTTTTTTAGCTGTAAACTTAGCAACACCCTTTGCAGAAGTTGTCTTCATTCCCGAGTAATCTTTGCCGCTAATTTGAACGATGATGTTAGCGATCGGATTACCGTTACCGTCAACAGCATATACCGAGTACTCTGCCTCGTTGGAGTTGTTATTGTTATTATTATTGCTCTCGTTTTTACTTGTTTCGTTGTCGTTTCCGGAAGGCTTTGATGTTTCTTCTTCACCAGTGCTCACATCATCACTGCTATTATCAGCAGGGGCAGAAGTATCTGCAGGAGGAGTATTGTTTTCAGAATTATCATAACCGGTGCCCGCAGAAGAATCGGGTACAGAAACGACGTTTTCAATTTCAGCACTTACATCACCAGATGTATCATTATTACTCGACGTGTCGGAAGAGCTTTCATTTCCGTCTCCACTGCAAGCGGTAAGCAGTAACACAGCGATCAGAAGAATACACAGACAGGTGCTGAATATTTTTTTGTTTAACATAAATGTATCACCATTCTGTAGAGATTATTTGTTTGAATCAGGACCAATGTAATCATAGTAGAAGCAAAGCTTTGCCCAAGAATATTCTACATTTTTAAAAGTAAACTTGTCCATAAGTTGCTGAAGTATATCGCCCAGTTCTTCGTTTACAGGAACGCATCCCTCAAGTTCGGGATGAGCAGAGCTGGGACCGTAAACCATTGCCGCATACTTCTTTGCAATTGCGGTCATATCTTCACCATCGCCGTTATAATCGCCCTCAGCGACGTCCTCAACGTCCATCAGTTCCATATTGGCTTCAAAATTCTCTCCCCAATATTCTTTAAGGTCGTCAATAAAATCGTCACCGTTTTCTTCGATAAAATCAAGCAACCACTGATCATCCTCAGTAAGCTCAAAATTGAAAGATTCGGTGCTTGTTGCCATTTGCATAAGGTTAGTGGAGAAGATGTTGTTCATTCCGATAAAGTCAACGTAAAGAATAGAACCAAGACTTCCGTCGGGAAGCTTCTCGTGATAGTATCCATCTTTACCGAGAGCGATATCGATACCGCCGGAAACAGTTGCATTTACATCTCCCTCATAGAAAGTGAAATATCCTGGAGATGCAAGACGGAACAATTCAAGAGAAGAGCCCTCATACTTGATTTCAAAAGTAAAGGTGCCGACAGCATAAACATCATAATATGCAATGTCGATATAATACTCTTTTCCGGCTTCCATATAAACAACCATAGAACAGTTATTCTGGTCATTGTAAAGACGTTCGGAATGCTCGTAAACAAAATACTCAGTTCCGTCAGAAAGGAAGATCCATCCATCCACACGCTGTTCACTATCAGAAGTGATGCGGTACGCTCCGGATTTGGTGGGAACAAACTTATACAAAAGTCCTCTGGGCATTATTACTCGGTTGTAGGTAACAACATTGTCCTTACCCAATTTTGCTTCCAAAGCGGACTCGGTGGAGAGACCTCTTACAGGATCGGCAAGCTGAACGCCATTGGTTCCGTATACGTCATAATAAGAACATATCTGAAGCCATTCGTTTTCGGACTGCTCAAGACCTATGGCCTTTGTGGTTTTAATAAGAAGCTGTTTTAGTTCCTCAGTAACGGTACAAAATCCGTAGATTTCGGAATTGGAAGCCATAGTACAGTAGGGAAGCAGACCTTCATAAATATTCTCGCCGTCAAGCATTATCTGGCCATTATATCCAAGAGTGTTTATGGAATCATTACTGAACCTGGAGGAGGTCATAAGGCTGGCGAGAAGAAGGGGACCGTTTTCAGAGCCGACGTGATAATATCCGTCTTTTTCGTTATAGAAAACGTCAACGTAGTTTTCATATCCAAAGCCGTCATCTTTAAGATTAGTCGCACAATAACGGGGGATATAGCTTGCAACGTCAATATCATTTTCGTTAACAATACGCATATTCTTAACGTAAACGGCATCGTCAGCGACAGCATCAGACGAATCCTTGAGATAACAAAGCGCCAGCTCATATTCGCCATCTTCCAGTGCAACAAAGGGATAACAAGCATTCCACTTATCGCTTTCACCGGAAATCTGGTAAATATCCTGTCTGTCAACCAGAACGTACATAACGTCCATACCGGCTTCGCTGGATGCGTAGTAATCAAATCCGATAGCTTCGCCTTTTTTTAGATTTACGTTAACGTAAATAGTTGCGTAAGAATTGTTTACTCCTGCGTTAGAAGGGTATATACAGACCTCGCCAGCCTTTTCACCGATAATAAAAGGCCATGTAAACTCTGCCTCTGTTTCATCAGTTTCAGGAGCATAAGTAATGTTAGAATTACCGGGGCTCATTATGCTAACGATATCTTCAACAGCAGGCATTTCAACGTTGGGCTTCTGTACAGGTGTAATTGATGCAAGATTTTCGTAAAACGCCTGTTTATAATCGTCTGCAGAAAAAATCTCAAAAGCTGTATTAAAGGGAGTTGCGCTTGTCACGCCGCCAACCTCAATAAGACAGATTACGCCATATCTGTCAATAAACACAGAAGTAGGATAGCCCTGAAGATTAAAAGCTGTCTGCATACCGAGATCCTCCTTGACCATAGGGAAAGAAAGACCGTAGGTGGTTTTGAACTCAGCAACCTCATCTTCGCTGTCGGCAACGTAATGGTTCATAGCAATAACTTCAATGCTATCTTTATAGTTGTTATACGCTTCCTCAAGATAAGGGAACTCCGCAACACAGTAAGAACAGGTGGTATACCAGAAATTAAGCATTACCATATCCTTTTCTTTAAGCATTTCAGAAAGAGTATAAGAATTACCATCCGAATCTGTAACGGTAAAATCGTGCATTACGCTTCCCAAGGTATACGACACGTCGGAAAGATCGGTATCTTCAATAACTTGAGAGGTAAGCACAATATTCGCTGAAGTACCGGTAAATCCATAGCTGGCTTCAGTAAAGTATCCTTCGGGGGGATCGGAAAGCACAACTCTATAACCGTTAGCAACCTTAAGGTTAATTATAGCAATGCCGTTCTCATCGGTAATACCGTATCCGGCAAGATCCTCAAGCGCTTCATCAGCATAAATGAAAATGGTAATGTTGGAAAGTGCAAGTCCGCCGATAGACTTTACGGATACAGTATAATCCGTTTTTCCGTCAACAATAACGTTAGATACCTCGTTTTCCGAATTCGATGATTCGGGAACGGAAGCATCTCCTCCACCGCCACAGCCGGTAAGTGAAGTAACACACATACCGAGAAGCAGTATGAGTGCACAGCAGGCTGCAATTATTTTAACAAATCTCTTCATACTTTTTCTCCTAAATAAAATAAGGGAATTTTTCTGTACAACTTAATTAGAATAACATAAATTATTCAAATAATCAATAGAAACCATAAATTTATTTGCTGTTTGAAAGTGCGGAATCAATATATTCTTTCATTTCCTCAAACGTAGTGGCCCTAGGAATTACTGCAACAATAATTCCGTCTTCATCAACTATTACGGTATGAGGCCAAGCCTGACCGCCGCCAAGTAACTGACAGTATTTGTCGCTCTCAACGTCTCGGCAAAAAATATAGCCGCAATCAGCAAAATTATCATTAATATACTTTTCAACATCAACGCCGTACTCGTTGTAGGTGTGAACTGTTACAACAGAGACTTTATCACCATAATCTTCTTTAATTATCGGGAACTGACTTTTAAGCTCGGCAACACAAGGTCCGCACCATGTACCCCAAAAGTTAATTATAGTTACTTTGCCTCTGTTATCACTAATGTTAAAAGTTTCATCCTCAAAATAAAGAGGTAAGTCGAATTCATAGCAAGCGTCGCCAACTTCATTGCCAAAGTTTTGCGGATCTTTATTGATGAAGTTATAGTAAACAAGCGAACCAACCAACAGCACCGTCATTGAAACAGCAATGATTATGCGAAGTATTTTTGCTTTTTTTACCGGTTTTGACTTCGCTGCTTCGCCAAATTCGTTTTTGGGTAAAAATATCTTTTCTCCCTTGTACGAAATGGCATTAGTGGGACAAGCAGAAATGCAGTTTCCGCAACTGATGCATTCGTGATCCGCAACTTTTTTGATATCCATCTTACAATGGTCAACACATAAACCACAATGAGTACACTTGTTCTCATCAACCTTCATTCCCAAAAGCGAGATGCGGTTGAATATGCCGTATATAGCTCCAAGAGGACAAAAAAATCTGCAAAAGAAACGATATATAAATACCATTCCCAAAACAAATACTAACAGCAATAGGAATTTCCAGGTAAAAAGCGGACCCAACATAGAAAACATATAGTCATTTGCAGAATTTATAAGCAGACCGCCTGTGCCCAATAAAGTTCCCGAAGGACATATGTATTTACAAAACGCAGGTAGGGGAAGCGACAACTCGTTAAAAGCATAAATCAGAGGCATCGCAAACACAAAAACTGCGAGCAATACATATTTGAAATAAGAAAAAATTCGGGTAATCTTGCTTTTCTTAAGTTTTGGTATTTTAATTTTATACGCCAGATCTTGAATGAGACCGAACGGACATAAAAATCCGCAAATCCATCTTCCGAAAATAACACCGTAAAGCACGAGAATTCCAAAAACGTAGTAAGGAAGTCTTGCTCCGCTATTGGCAAGTGCGTTTTGCAGTGCGCCCAGCGGACACGCCGCGGAAGCTCCGGGACATGAATAACAATTAAGTCCCGGCGCACATATATTTTTTACTCCGCCTTGATATATTTTTCCCGAAGCAAAACCTTTTATATTGGCGTTGGTCAGCAATGCGGCATAAAGCTGAATCAGTCTGCGTTTGGTAGGTAACAGAGATCTGAATTTTTCGATAAATTTACTCATATACGTCACCCCAATCCTATACATTCTGTGCATATACGAACCGCTTTACCATACACATCACCGATTCCATCATTAAAAACACCGAGAATAATCAGTATTACAGCAATGCACATTAAAGCCAAGCGAACATACAGAACAGCTTTGCGATCTTCGATAACCTTGTTGACTTTCTTTGCCTCTCCATTGGAGACAGAAGCTTTGTATATCGCCAATTCTTTTTTTTCACTTTTACTGCAAAGAGCAGAACAAACGGCTGCGAGAACAAAAATGACGACACAAGGTATCAGCACAGCAACTGCAGCAACAGCAATATCAGAATTGAGATTTTCAACTGAAAAATTCTTTTTATCGAGAAAATAAAAAAGGGGAATAACAAAAGCAACTGTCGCACAAACCAATAGTATGGTTTTTAATATTTTGCGTTTTTTTTCTTCTTTATCGACTTGTTCATTATCGAGCAAATATTTGTTTTTATAAGCCAAAAGCTTGTATGTATCGGAAACCGCCGGCCTTTGTTTTTTCGGTAAAACGAAAAAACTTAACACAAACCCACTAATAATTGTTAAAACACAAATATAAACAAGTGGTGAAATCTCAGCAAAAGCTAACGAAACCGCTTCTCTTGTGTATTCGCCACTGCCGCCGGAATATATGTTTAAGCATTTGATTCCAATTACAGATATGGTCATTACAACTACTGCCAAAGTTATCCATTGGATAACAACATACACAGTACAAACCCTTTTGTTTTCCATAGAAAGAATTCTTTCCTTTCATATTTATTTAAATATTTTAACATAACAATACGATTCAGTCAAGAAAAAGAAATACATAATTCCGTTTAATATTTATGTTGACACGTTAAAATTAACAAATTATAATAAATTTATAACTGCAACAGAAAGCATATAAACGCACAAAAGTGTGTTTTTTTACCGCTTGCCCTTTCAAATCTGCCGAATACCGCCAATTAGTTGATTTTTGAACAAATGCAATATATCATTGTTTCTAATATTGACAAAAGCAGGGAAGAGGAAATAATAATTTACGCTCACGAGCATTCGGAGCTTGTACAAGCAATAAGCGACGCAGTTAATGAGTATGATTTTTCAGTAATGAGGTATACAGATCATACTTATCAACAAATCGAACTTTCAGGTGTTATATTTTACTTCTGAAGACAATAAGGTGTTTGCTGTCACGAAAGAACAAAAATTTGCTATAAAACCTCGACTATATCAACTTGAAGAGAAACTTCCCGCACATTTTGTAAAGATTAATCAATCATGCATCGCAAATCTTAAACAAATTAAAAAATTCGATGTGTCTGTCTCCGTACGATGGTAATCATTTTCAAAAACGGTTATAAAGATTATGTGTCCAGAAGACAGCTAAAAGCAGTAAAAGAAAGGGTAGGCATATAATGAACAAAAATATTAAGAACTTTTTACAACGCGGTATCGCCTTCGGCGGTTTTGGACCGATAATTGGCGGTATAGTTTTTTTGATACTTGATTTTACAATCAAAGAGTTTTCTCTCTCGGGATATCAGGTCTTTTTAGCGATAATATCAACATATATTCTCGCCTTTGTTCAAGCGGGCGCTTCGGTGTTCAACCAGATAGAAGAATGGCCGTTAACCAAATCACTGTTTTTTCATATTGCAACGCTGTACGTAGCATACGTCGGTTGTTATCTTATTAACACATGGATTCCGTTCGAACCTATTGCAGTTCTGATATTTACCGGAATATTCGTTGTTGTGTATTTTATTGTCTGGGTAACTGTATATCTGATTATTAAAGCAACAACAAAAAAGCTTAACAGCAAACTATAATGAAAAAAGCGCTCGTTTGAGCGCTTTTTGTTATTCTGTTTTAAGATAATTTTCCCAATTAATACAGTAGCGGGTATTCAACGAAACGCTTGTTATTGATGAAAACTGAATGTTAAACAGTTCGTCAGACCAGACTCCGTTAGCATAAAAATGCTTGAAAAAAACGCTGCTCTTTTTAACCTCATTAATATGGTAGGTATAATAATCATCCGGAAAATAGTGTATAACAATCGGATCTTCAAATTGGTCATTTTTGATATAAACGGTTTCGGTGCCGTTTTCCTTTTGAATATCGACGTCATGCTTGGTGAACAGAGCTTTAATAAACGAGAAATGCATATTACAACCTCCTTCAACTACATTATACCATAAAAAGAAAATAACCGCAACCTTGTATCAAGATTGTGGTTATTCTTTGGTGGAGGCGAGGGGAATCGAACCCCTGTCCGAAAACCCATCCGCTCCGCTTTCTACGAGCGTATCCGGCTTATTAATTTCCCGTTTCTAACCGCGAACCGGCGCGCTGAAAGAAACGGTAGCTTCATTAATACCTGACACGGGGCAAAGCTTGACCGTGTTCATGTGCACTGCTAAGTGACGCCATGACCGGAGCCGCAGTCCTCTCCGGTATGACGGCCGCCATTAATTAGGCAGCGAGAGCTAAATTATTGTTAGCGTTTAATTTTAAAAGTATGCGTTTTATAGAAGTCGCACGCTTCTGCTCGCTTACAAAGCCTCAAGATCCCCGTCGAAACCTTTACGCCCCCATATGGATACCGCCGCATATTATAACACAGCGGTTAGATAATTTCAAGACCTGTTAACAGACGCTCTGTCCATATCACGCTGGGCGGTCTTTTTCGCCTCTGTTTCGCGCTTGTCGTAAAGCTTTTTACCCCTGCACAGACCGATTTCAACCTTTACCCACTTTCCTCTGAAATACATTGAAAGGGGAATTACAGAATATCCTTTCTGACCAACCTGACCAAACAAACGCAAAATTTCTTTTTTGTGCATGAGAAGCTTTCTGTCTCTGTACGGCTGTCGATTAAAAATATTGCCTTTCTCATAAGGGCTGATATGCATTCCGTGAACGACTATCTCGCCGTCTTTTATGATACAAAAGCTATCTTTCATATTTACTGCGCCATTGCGAAGAGATTTAACCTCCGTACCGCAAAGCTCGATACCGGCCTCAAAAGTCTCGTCAACAAAATAATCGTGATAAGCCTTTTTGTTTGCCGCAATAAGTCTTTTAGAATTATTCTCCATTTTCTTTCTCCGTAAACTTAACTATCGCTTCAAAACAGCAACTATCACCGTTTTCTGCGCGGACACGTGCGATATTTTTTTCAAATATACCGCTAAGGTTAAGTAAAGCGCCTTCAAACGCTTCATGAACATATGATATCTGAATATGCGTAATTTTCCTGTCGGAATATCTGCCCTCAACGGCTTTCGCTACAAAATCCTGATAAAATGTATTGTTAACATGATTGTTTTCATCAATATGTTCTTTGGTTATCAAAATCTCGCCTGCAGGGGAAGTGATATCGTCCTTTGTAAAAATACGTTTTTCTGATTCAACCTGCTTATCAAAAAAATAAACAGAGGGCGGATAATTCTCAATAGCAGTGTGGCGAAGTATGCGGCGGGTATTAAGATTAAGAATTATCCACACGGTAGTCGCTCTGCAGCATAATCCTTTTTGAGAAACGACGACGTATTCACGTATCATGCTCACGCCTTCTATATGATTATGCACGGTAAAAATCTCGATATTATCGCCGACGCACATATCCTGCATTATGTCCATGCTGATACGCGTTAAAACAAACGACATGCCGTTTTCACGCATCTCATCTCCAGTTGTACCGTAAGAATCAAAATCCTCGCCTGCGCAATCCTGCATAAAGCGCTGAAGTCTGGAAAGCGTGAGAATTCCGTCTTTGTTACAATGATTATCGTTAAGTGTTACCTTCTTTATTAACATCAATTTTTCCTTTTCTTTGCAAGGGGATTTTTCGACATTGCCTGTTCTATCTGTCGGTCAGAAACGTGAGTATATATCTGTGTTGTATTCAACTGCTCGTGTCCCAGAATTTCTTTTAGCACACGGACATCAACACCGCCTTGTTCATACATCAGCGTTGCAGCGGTGTGCCGTAGTTTATGTACGGAATATCCTTTTCCGCTGAGACCGCTTTTGTCCAAATATTTATTTACCGTCCATTGAACTGTTTTGTTAGATATACGCGTATTACGATTGCTTAAAAACAAAGCATTTTTATCTTTAATGGTGCCACCGTGGGCAGTTGCGTTTCTTCCGCGTGCAACGATGTATGTATTTATAGCATCTCTGCAAGCGTCATTAAGATAAATGGTTCGTTGTTTACTGCCTTTTCCGGTAACGGTAAGACGTGAAAGATCATGAGATAGGTCAGAGAGGTTAATTCCGACAAGCTCGGAAAGACGCATACCACAATTCAAAAATAAAGTAAGAATACAATAATCGCGCTCACCGTTTGGATCAGTCATATCAACAGAATCCAACAAGTCACCGGCTTCTTCAAGAGATAAAAACTTGGGAAGCTTTCTTTTAACGGAAGGTGAGTCAATATGCTCAGAAGGATCGGTTTTAATCAAATGTGACTTGGAGGTATGATATTTGAAAAAAGCACGTACAGCTGAAAGCTTTCTCGCTCTTGAAACCGGCTGCACACCGCGTTCGGCAAGCCACAACAGATAATCATAAATATCGGCAGTGGATACAGATTCGACGTACGCAAGGTCTAAGGTGGAAATATCTATTTTTTCAATATAAATTTCTTGACTGTCGCCGCGAGAAGAATACAGAAAACGAAAAAAACTACGCAAGTCAAGCCAGTACTCCGAAACGGTAAGAGAAGATCTGTTCTGAATATTAAGTTTATATGAAAGAAATGATCTTATTATCTCGGGAGCTTCCTCAAACATTCTGTGTTCACCTCAATATAATTATAACCTTTTAGGAACGATTTTTCAACAGTTTTTTCGTTTTTGATTGACAATCATTTTATTATATGCTATATTTACAAAAAAGTATCCGGAGGTAAAGTAATGGAAAATCAAAACAATAATCAAAACGATTACGTTCTTTTGGAAATGAAAAAGCTTATCAAAAAGCAAAATTCGTTAATCGTAAAACAGAGCAACATGATTAGCAAGATGATGAACGATTATCGTCTTATGCGAATTTTGTGTTACACGCTTATTTCGGTTACCGCTATAGTTTTTGCTCTTGTGCCCGCCGGATATCTGGTGTATGACGGATTAAAAGGATTTTTGGCAGAGCCTTCTCTTTGGGGTGCTGTACTCATAATTGCCTTACTGGCTTTTATGATACTGGTACTTGTGCTTGCCGGCGTACTGCGCCGCAGAAGTACTGACTTCGAAGAAATAATCGAAGTCGAGGAAGAATTCGACGAAAACGATGATTAATCATAGGAGAACAATGTCATGCAGTATATAGTAAAACGCACAAACGAGGTTGTATGGGAGGACGTTCCCAAGGCAGAAATATGCTCTTACACTTGGGGTAACGATTATACTCCTAAAGCGTATGCACAGCTTGCAATGATAAACGGAAAAGGTTTTGCGCTGAAAATGACAGCATTTGAGCAAGATCCCCTTACACGTTATACTAATTACGGCGATCCCGTTTACACCGACAGTTGTCTCGAGTTTTTTGTATCTTTCAATAATAAGTCGCCTTTATATATGAATTTCGAGATGAACTCCGCCGGTGCGTTCCTCTCAGCTATTCGCACTGACAGAAAGAACAAAACTCCCATCCATGAGATAGTTTCTGAGTTACCTACAATAACCTCTGAAAAAAAGGACGGATATTGGACTGTTGAGGTTGAATTTTCCTTCTCATTTATAAAAGAACTTTTCGGAGAATGTATTTTTGGAAACGGATACACCTTCAAAGGCAACTTTTATAAATGCGGCGACGAGACTGAAATACCTCATTTCGGTAGCTGGTCACCCATCACTTGGGAAAAGCCCGATTTTCATCGTCCTGAATTTTTTGGAGACCTGATCATATTCTGATAGGGGATTGTAATGAACGAAACATTATTAACACTTAAAACAAGAGTAAGCGTACGTTCCTATAAGCCCGAACAAATTTCAAAAGAAGAGCTTGATATAGTTCTTGAGGCAGGAAAGTTTGCACCTACCGGTATGAACAGACAGACTCCGGTGTTCATTGCTGTGCGGGACAAAAAAATCAGAGATGAGCTTTCAACACTTAACGCATCTTTTATGAGCAGGGAAGGAGACCCCTTTTACGGTGCACCGACAGTAATATGTGTGCTTGTAAAAGAAGGCATCAACACCAACGTAGAAGACGGCTCACTTGCGCTCGGAAACATGATGAATGCTGCAGCATCTATTGGATTAGGCAGTTGCTGGATCCACAGATGCAAAGAAATGTTTGAAAGCGCTTACGGCAAAGATCTGCTAAAAAAATTAGGGCTTGACGGTTACAGAGGTGTTGGATGCTGTATACTCGGTTATCCCGACGGACCTCTCCCTGCGGTAAAGCAAAGAAAAGACGATTACGTTTATTACGTTTAATTATGGAATTTACAACAACAGCACTCAATGTGCTTGTAATGCTTGCATATGCAGTACCCGGATTTATATTTATAAAAAGCAAGCTCATTGACCAATCTCACATAGCTTCATTCGCAAAAGTGCTTTTGTATGTTTGCAGCCCTGCGTTGTCTATATATTCGTTCAACAGCGTTGATTTTTCTTTGAATCTGCTCATAAAGCTGGTGCTCATGCTGCTGTTATCCTTTGTGCTCGAAATAGTTGTATTGTGCCTGGTATGGTTGGTATTCAGAAAAAAGACTACAGATCCGCGTTACAGAGTGTGTGCGGTAGCATCGGTTCTGGGAAACGTTGGGTTCTTCGGCGTACCATTACTTGAGGCATTACTGCCTGACAATCCTGAAGCTGTAGCCTACTCTGCTGTATTCATTGTCGGCATGAATATCATTTCGTGGACTGTAGGATCTATGTTCCTCACCGGAGACAAGAAGTATATGAGTATTAAAAAGATAGTACTCAATCCTCCGGTTCTTGCACTCTGCTTTTCGCTCCCTTTGTTTTTACTAAGCATCAAGCTGCCAGAAACCGTAAATTCAGCCATCTCAGTACTCGGCAGGATGTCGACACCGCTTTGTATGCTGATACTCGGTATGAGACTTGGTACGGTAAGAGCAGGGGAGTTACTCAGAGACAAGCATGCGTATATCTCATCTGCAATAAAGTTAATTGCTTTTCCGCTGTTTGGATTTCTTTTGGTAAAATTCCTGCCCCTCGATTACGGTTTTAAAACAGCATTTTTTATCTTAAGCGCATGTCCGAGTGCAAGCGTGGTATTGAACCTCGCAGAGCTTCACGGCGCAGGGCAAAAGGCAGCTGCAGACTCTGTTTTGATCTCAACAATATTATGCGTACTGACAATACCACTCTTGATGTTACTCGCATAACCCAGTAAATACAACATATCGTGTGTATCATATCAAAGGTACACACTTTTTTGTTTGTAAAAATATCTTTACCTTTAGATTGTGCAAAATGACGGCAGGAATTATGTTGATTAAGCATAATAATAAAATCAAAAACTACATATTGTTTTGAACATAAAAAAAGTACCCATATAATGGGCAAGTTCATCTGGTTTACATAATTATATTTACATAATCTGTGGTAATAATCAACAATTTTAGCAAAATAATATAAAAAGACTTGAAAAATTATGTAAATTGTACTATTATATTTACAGTTGATGATGATCGTTGTTGTTGCATACATTTTTCTCATCCGTCATACCAATGTTACGGAGGGAATGTTTAATATGCATAACGAAAAACGCTTTTTACCGGTACCGGTTTCTGTTGGAAGCGATACTGTTTACGAAAATATTAAAAAGACGCGAAAAGTTAAAAACGGCTGGTTTCTGCTCGTTTTCGCTTTATATTTGTTATCAACGCTTCTCGGCGCTGCGCTTGTTCCCGGGAGATTAAGTTTATCTCACGATATTTATCTGTTCTATGCAACAAGCAACAGTGTGTCAATTCTTTTCGAAGAGCGTTGTTTTTTCGCCCTTTTTTACCTGTTTTGCGGATTTTCACTTCTTAAAATTCCTTGTTGTTTGCTGTTTGTTGTGTCTTCCGGTCTCCACATCGGCATACTCGCAAGACTATCGATTCAGTACCAAAAGCCATTCACTTACGCGTTATTGGCATTGCTCTTTGCGCTGACGATAATTATCGACGTTTTCATTTCTGTAGTTCCTATCTATATCAAGCCGTTCCAAATAAATGCTTTGCAAATCAATAACACATTGTTATACATTTTATCTTTTGTATTATATTTGACGGTTACTTTTTTCATTTCTTTTCTTACTACTGTTGTTATAAAATAATTCGTTTAAGAGGTTCCTTTCAATGGACGTTGTAAAAGACATGATGACATCTCAATATACTGAATACATCGAATATCTGAAGAATGTCAAAAAGTCTTCCGACAACACTCTTCAGGCTTACATACGCGATCTTAACAAGTTTTTGGAATACGCTTCAAAAAACAAGCTTTGCGATTTTTCTTCCGTTACTGTAGATGATGTTTCTGATTACAAAGAGTATCTTAACAGATTAGGACTTTCTCCTGCATCAGTCAGTCGTTCTCTTTCTGCGCTCAGATCTTTATTCCAGTATCTTATCTCTAACGGAATAGTTGATCACAATCCGGCAAGAGAAATTCCAAATGATAAAATCGAAAAAAAGGGACCTCAGGTTCTGTCTTCCAAAGAAATCGAAGCACTTCTGTCTCAACCTGACGTTTCCGACACAAAAGGAAAACGTGATAAAGCTATGCTTGAGCTGCTTTACGCTACCGGTATCAAGGTTTCGGAGTTGGTCTCTCTTAATATAGAAGACGTTAATTTCCAGCTTTCTTTTGTGAGATGCGGTTCAGGTGACAAAGAACGTTTTGTTTCTCTTTATCCTTTGGCACTTCGTGCGCTTGCTGTTTATGTTGATAGTGCCCGTAAGCTTTTAGTTCTACATCCTGAAGAAAATGCGCTGTTCGTCAACGTTCAAGGTGAGCGAATGACAAGACAAGGATTTTGGAAAATACTAAAATCCTACGCAGAAAGCGCCAAGATCAAGAAAGATATAACGCCCCACACACTTCGTCATTCTTTTGCAGCTCATCTGCTTGAAAATGGCGCTGACATACATGATATACAAGAAATACTCGGTCATTCCGATATTTCTTCCACAATGAGGTATGCACAGCTGATAAAGAATAAACTTAATAACGGCTATATTAAATTCCACCCCCGCGCTTAAAGAGGTACAAATTTTGGCTAAAAACTATATTTATAATTTTTTCTCCGGCAACAAAAACCGTAAAGATAAGGGATATTCTAAGGAAGATGCCGCAAAGCATACACCGTTCGGCTTCGGTCATTTCTTCTCCTCTCTTTGGAACGGAATGTCCAAGCTTACCATTGCAAATTTACTATTTTTGCTTACTAACATTCCCGTCATCTGCTTTATAATTGCTTTTCCGTTAATGACTGATATCAAGCTTCCGGCTGATGCATTGTATCCGATTTATTATGGCGTTTCTCAATACAGCGGAAGCCCTATGGTAATCGGCTTGCTTACCTCAAGCAGTGCTGTTTCCACGACTTCTGTTCACAACACGACCACGATAGTTCTATTCTGCATCGGTGCTTTGGCAGTTTTAACCTTCGGTTCATCTTGTGCCGGCTTGACTACTGTATGCCGTAATCTGGCAAGAGGCGACTGTAACTTTGTTTGGAGCACTTATTGGGATTCGGTAAAACGCAACTGGAAGCAGGCTACAATTTTCGGAGTAGTAGACCTTGCTTTGGTATTCTTGCTTATATACGATATAATCGCATATAACGCCAACGCAGGGCAAAGTATGTTCTATCTGTTCTTGTATGCTTTTTCCATTTTGTTAGTATTTGTATACTTCACAATGCGATTTTATATTTATCTGCAAATGGTTACATTTGACCTCAAGCTTAAGCAGATTCTCAAAAACTCGTTATACTTTGTAACTATCAATTTTAAGCGCAACATCGTTGCTATTATCGCTACCGCTCTGTTACTGGTGCTTGAGTATTATTTCTTTGCTTCCGGTATGCTCGTTTCGGTAAGCATTCTTTTGCCGCTTCTCATTTTAATTTCCTTACTGACATATATTTCTGCGTTCTGTGCTTGGCCTGCCGTTAAAAAGCATGTTGCTGATGCGTACTATAATGACCACCCCGAGGAAAACCCCGAAAAGCAGAACGAAGACAAAGAAAAACCCGTCTTTACCGACCGCGGTTAGTTTAAATATTTAGCGGTCGCTGTTGCGACCGCTTGTTTTATAGGTGTAATTATGTATGAAATAGAGAGAAAATTTCTTATCATTCGTCCCTCGGATGAGCAGCTTTCGCAATTCGAAAGTAGTATGATTGAACAGACTTACCTTCTTCCGAAAGGTAGAATTCGTAAAAGAGCCTATTCTGACAAAACTGTTTATACTCACACCGTAAAGACCTCGGTAACCGACATAACTCGCATTGAAATTGAAAGGGAAGTGACCGAAGCAGAGTATCGGTCATTCTTGACTAACGCTGACCCTGACCGGCATACCGTTAAAAAGACACGATATATTATACCTTTTGACGGTTTGTGTTTTGAGCTTGATGATTTCGGTTCAGATTACTCTCACTCGCTATTGGAAATTGAATTGGAAAGCGAAGGACAATCGTTTGCTCTGCCAAATTTCATAACCGTTATACGCGAAGTGACCGATGAAAAAGATTATCACAACAGCATTATTGCAAAGAAAGGTTTTCCCGATAAATGAAAATCCATTTTTTCAAAAATGAAACCGACCTATGTGAACGTGAATCCTGTTTTTTTGACAATGCAGATTTGATAAAACGCAAAAAGTACTCAAAATGGTTGTATTATACCGTTCTTTTTATCGCTGATATATTACTTATACTCGTTTTACTGACCGGAAATTTCATTCATTATGCTAATTTTATTATTTTTGCAGCAATAGCATTGATTCACCTATTGTTCCATGAGGCATGTCATGTTCTTTACTGTTTGCTTGCCGGAAGAAAAGTTGACAGACTATGCATTTTCCCTTATGGGCTCTTTACTATCGAAAAGCCTTTGGCTTATGTAATGCCTGAATTCAGTGTATGGAAAAAACGCAGTAAGCTTATGTTCATTTTATTTCCCTTTATATTTTTATCGGTAATTCCGGCATTTTTGTCTATTTTTATTTCTAACGCAAGATTTGTTTTGCTCACAATCGCAACTCTAAACCTTATCACCTCATCTTTGGATATTTGCGATGTTTTCCAAACGCTAAAATATCCAAGCAAAGCTCTGTTTTTCAGAAGCTTTGTGCTTTTGCCGCATTCTAGTGGGCCGATAATCCTTCACCGTATTTGGATAAGTGAAGACAAAAAGCTAATTCACCACAAGCAGTATAAGTGCATCAATTACAAATTGACAGAGGTTACTCCGGCCGAAGACAACGAAAAGGTATTGTTGATTAAAGAAGAATTCAAAAAACAATTCAATATATAAGAAAAAGGCACGACTCATCGTGCCTTTTTGTATTGGTAAGAGATTATCTCTTATTTCATTGCCTCTTCAACTGCAACAGCGCAAGCAACGGTAGCACCAACCATGGGGTTGTTACCCATACCGATAAGTCCCATCATTTCTACGTGAGCGGGAACGGAAGAAGAACCTGCGAACTGGGCGTCAGAGTGCATACGACCCATGGTATCGGTCATACCGTAAGAAGCGGGACCTGCAGCCATGTTGTCGGGATGGAGAGTACGTCCTGTACCGCCGCCGGAAGCAACAGAGAAGTAGCTTACGCCGTTTTCGGTACACCACTTCTTATAGGTACCTGCAACGGGATGCTGGAATCTGGTGGGGTTGGTGGAGTTACCGGTGATGGAAACGCCAACGTTCTCCAGCTTCATTATAGCAACACCTTCGGGAACGTTATCAGCGCCGTAGCATCTTACGTTTGCACGAGGACCGTTGGAATAAGGAGTTTCGGAAACAACAGTTACGGTTTCGGAATAAGGATCAAACTCGGTCTGAACATAGGTAAAACCGTTGATACGGGAGATGATGAAAGCAGCATCCTTGCCGAGACCGTTAAGGATAACGCGGAGGGGCTGAGTTCTTACCTTGTTAGCGTTGAGAGCGATCTTGATTGCGCCTTCAGCAGCTGCGAAAGACTCGTGGCCTGCCAGGAAGCAGAAGCACTCAGTTTCTTCGGAAAGAAGCATCTTACCAAGATTACCGTGGCCGAGACCAACCTTGCGGTTTTCAGCAACGGAGCCGGGGATACAGAAGGACTGGAGACCGATACCGATAGCGGCAGCAGCGTCAGCAGCCTTAACACAACCGGTCTTAACTGCGATAGCGCAGCCAACAGTATATGCCCAAACTGCGTTTTCAAAGCAGATAGGCTGGGTTTCTCTTACGATCTTGTCGCAATCGATACCCTTAGCAAGGGTTATCTCCTTGCATTCTTCGATGGAATTGATTCCGTATTCTTTAAGAACAGCGAGGATCTTGTCCGCGCGGCGTTCATAGCTTTCAAAAAGTGCCATTAATCGTTACCTCCTTACTGTTTGCGGGGATCGATGTAGGTCTTACCGTCATCGAATCTACCGTAATGTCCGAGAGACTTATTGTAAGCGGTGGTGGGATCGTCGCCCTTCTTGATAAAATCAGTCATCTTGCCAAGAGAAACGAACTCATAGCCGATAACTTGATTATTTTCATCGAGAGCCATACGGGTAACATAACCTTCGGCCATTTCAAGATAACGAACGCCCTTTGCCTTGGTACCGTACATAGTACCAACCTGAGAACGTGCGCCCTTACCAAGGTCTTCAAGACCTGCGCCGATAGACAGACCGTCATCGGAGAAAGCGGACTGAGAACGACCGTAAACGATCTGGAGGAACAGCTCACGCATTGCGGTATTGATAGCGTCACATACGAGGTCGGTATTGAGAGCCTCAAGAATGGTCTTGCCGGGAAGAATCTCGGCTGCCATAGCTGCGGAGTGGGTCATACCGGAGCAACCGATAGTTTCTACCAGTGCTTCCTCGATGATACCGTTTTTAACGTTGAGAGAAAGTTTGCAAGCGCCCTGCTGAGGTGCGCACCAGCCTACACCGTGTGTAAAAGCGGAAATATCAGATACTTCTTTTGCCTTAACCCACTTGCCCTCTTCGGGAATGGGAGCGGGACCGTGGTTAGGACCCTTAGCAACTACACACATATGCTCGACTTCTTTTGAATAGTTGATCATATTTTTTGTCCTTTCATATATGTTTATTTTTTAATAATTTCTGCGTTATAGCTTCCGAAAGCGCAAGCTGCGTTAGACTCATCGGTATCAATATGCATTGCATCAGCGAAGGATGCGCTTACTCTGATAACCACGTCGTCAAAAATAAGGGCGCGGGGAGTGTCAAGCCGGGTCATAACAATTTCTTTATCCTTCAACCCCAGCTTTTCAGCAGTCTCGGGAGTAAGATGAATATGACGTTTAGCTGCGATAGCACCCTCAACAAGCTCAACCTCACCTACGGGACCAACAAGCTTAACGGGAGCGCTTCCGGCAAGGTCACCGGATTCTCTTACAGGAACAGAAATTCCTAAAGTTCTTGCGTCGGTAAGCGAAATCTCAACCTGAGAAGCTTTACGAGCAGGGCCGAGAACAGAAACATTTTTGATAGTGTTCTTGGGACCTACAACGTCAACTCTTTCTTCACAAGCGAATTGACCGGGCTGAGAGAGCATTTTCTTAACAGTAAGCTCATGTCCGGCGCCGAAAAGTGTCTCAATATCCGCCTGAGTAAGATGAACATGACGTGCAGAGGTCTCAACAATTACTGCATTTGCCATATATTGTATCTCCTTACATTATTTTTCATGCTATTATACTACAAAATGGCGTTCTTGTAAACAACAAAATGCAAAAAACTGTTGAATTTTTTCACAATATATGGTATTATATTTTGGATATTAATATGGGGTAGTATTATGGAATATAAAATTTCTGAAAATGTTAAAAACGTAAAGCCATCTGCCATACGTGAGATATTTAAGGTTTTATCTGTTCCGGGACTCATTTCTTTCGCTGCAGGCAACCCTTCGCCTGAATCTTTTCCTGTAGAACAAATGCGTTTATTGGCAGACAAAATATTTTCTACACAAGCAGCAGCGGCATTACAGTACGGAACTACAGAAGGTTATACCCCTTTGCGCAACCAAGTGAAGATGCGTCTTGGCAAGAGGTTTAGCTCTTTTACCGATAACGATGAGCTTATTATCACCACAGGAGGTCAGCAGGGAATTGACCTTTGTGCTCGCGCCATGCTTGACCCCGGAGACGTTGTACTCTGTGAAAGCCCCACCTTTATCGGAGCGCTGAACGCATTCAGACTTTGCGGCGCAAAAACAGTAGGTGTTGACCTTGAATTAGATGGTATATCCATAGAAAAGCTTGAAAAAGCGATGAAGGAAACTCCCCGTGTAAAGCTACTGTATCTTATTCCTACCTTTCAAAACCCTTCAGGAATAACAACAAGTCTCGAAAAGCGAAAAGTTATATATAATCTTGCGAAAAAATACGGTGTTGTGATTCTCGAAGATAATCCCTACGGTGAACTGCGTTTTTCCGGAGAAGAGGTTCCTACCATAAAGTCTATCGACACAGAAGGATTAGTAATGTATTGCTCTTCCTTTTCGAAAATCTTATCTTCCGGTATGCGTGTCGGTTTCCTTTGCGGACCAAAGACTTTGATCGATAGATGTGTGGTTATAAAGCAGGGAAATGACGTTCACACAAATCTGTTCTTTCAGATGCTGGTCAACGAATATCTTGAAAGTTACGACATTGATTCACATATTGAAAACATAAAATCACTTTACCGCAGAAAGTGTTCCCTGATGCTTGCAGGATTAGAAAACGGATTGGATCCTTCAATCAATTTCACACGTCCCGAAGGCGGTCTGTTTGTTTGGGTTACTCTTCCGAATGGTGATTCCGGTGAAGTCTTCCGTGCCTGCATCGACAAAAACATTGCTGTTGTTGACGGAAAAACTTTTTTACCTTCGCCGGCGCCCTGTTCCTCTGTAAGACTCAACTATTCAACACCCGCCGACGAACAGATCAAAGATGGCATTCAAATATTCTGTTCCGCAGTAAACGATTATATAAGAGGTAAATAAAATGGCAGAATTTTCCAAAGAAAAAAAGACAATACTTTCCGGCATAAAGCCTTCCGGTGAGCTTACGCTGGGTTCTTATATCGGCGCTATACGTAATTGGAAGGACTTACAAGAAGATTATAACTGTATTTACTGTATCGCCGATCTACATGCTATTACTGTTCGTCAGGATCCCGCTCTCCTTCGCAAGCGTACAATAATGCAGCTTGCACAGTATATCGCATGCGGTCTCGACCCTGAGAAAAACGTCCTGTTCCTTCAGAGCCATGTTCCTGCCCACGCTGAATTGGGCTGGGTGCTTAATTGCTACACCATGGTAGGGGAACTTAACAGAATGACACAGTTCAAGGATAAATCCGCAAAACACTCAGATAATATCAACGCCGGACTTTATGATTATCCTGTTCTTATGGCAGCAGACATACTGCTTTACCAGACTGACCTCGTTCCCGTTGGTGAAGACCAAAAACAGCATGTTGAGCTTTGCCGCGATATTGCAAACCGCTTCAACGGCGTTTACGGTAACGTATTCAAAATGCCCGAGCCTTTTATTCCGAAGCTCGGTGCAAGAGTAATGAGCCTTGCTAATCCCGAATCCAAGATGAGTAAGTCCGAAAGTGACGCCGGCTGCGTTACCTTGCTTGACAGACCTGAAGATATTATGGCTCGTTTCAAACGCGCCGTAACCGATAGTGATACAAGTGTACATTTTGATCCCGTAAATAAAAAAGGCATATCCAACCTTATGACAATCTGCTCTGCCGCAACCGGTATGAGCTTTGAAGAAATCGAGAATCAGTTTGCAGGCAAAGGTTACGGAGACTTTAAGCCCTTTGTCGGTGAAGCTGTTGTTGAACTTCTCCGTCCTGTAAGAGAAGAGACTGAAAGATTGCTTAAAGACAAAGCTTATCTCAACTCTATTCTGGATAAGGGTGCTGAGCAGGCATCTTACCTGGCTCGCCGCACGCTTTCAAAAGTTTACCGCAAGGTCGGTTTTTATACCACCGATAAATAAAAATACTTTCTTGAGGTGTATACGTGTCAAAGAAAAAACAAGAATACGATAGCCAATCAATATCATCGCTTAAAGGAGCGGAGCGAGTTAGACTTCGTCCTGCTGTAATTTTCGGAAGCGACGGGCTTGAAGGCTGTGAGCATTCGTTTTTTGAAATACTTTCCAACTCAATAGACGAAGCCAGAGAAGGATTTGGTAACGTAATAAACGTAACCGTTTTTTCTGACCACGCCATCATTGTCGAAGATTTCGGCAGAGGCGTTCCTCTGGATTGGAACGAAAAAGAACAACGTTATAACTGGGAGTTGGTTTACTGTGAGCTTTATGCCGGCGGCAAGTACGATAAACAGGGCGGTAGCCCTTACGGATACTCACTCGGTACCAACGGTCTCGGTGCTTGTGCTACTCAATATGCATCCGAGTATATGACTGTAACCTCTTGTTCAAAGGGTAACAAGCTTACCATGGAGTTCTCAAAAGGCGAGCCTATCGGCGAGCTTCAAAGAGATACTTGTCCCAAAAACAAGACGGGTACCACTGTCAAATGGAAACCCGACTATGACGTTTTTACTGATATAAATATTCCTTATGAATTCTTTACAGACGTACTTAAACGTCAGGCCGTGGTTAATGCAGGGCTTACACTCGTTCTTAATTGGCAAAACCCTGATGGAAGCTGGAAAAAAGATGAATTTTTGTATCCTCAGGGCATAATGGACTATATAAGTGAAAATGTCGGCCTGGGATATCTTACCGAGCCTACCCAGTATTCATGTGAACGCAGAGGACGCGATAGGGAAGACCAGTCCGATTACGATCTGCTCATTAACTTTGCGTTCTGTTTTTCAAACGAAGCTAATTTTATAGAATATTATCACAATTCATCTTTCCTTGAGCACGGCGGCTCGCCCGAAAAAGCTGCTAAAACCGCATTTGTTTATGCAATCGACAAATATCTGAAGGATAACGGTAAATATAACAAAACCGAAAGTAAGATCACCTGGAATGACGTTGTGGATTCTCTTGTACTGGTAACCAACTGTTTTTCAACCACCGCGTCTTACGCAAACCAGACAAAAAAAGCCATTGCAAACGTATTTATAGCCGATGCAATGACAGATTTCTTTAAGCAAAAGCTTGAAGTATACTTTGCTGAAAATCCTGCGGCAGCTGATAAAGCTTGTCAGCAGATACTTGTTAATAAGCGCAGTCGCGAGTCTGCAGAAAGCATGCGTCTTAACGTCAAAAAGAAGCTTACTACGACTCTGGATATTAACAATACCGTTGACAAATTTGTTAACTGCAGAAGCAAGGACCCTGAAGTTTGTGAATTATATATCGTTGAAGGTGACTCTGCTCTTACCAGCTGTAAATTGGCAAGAGACCCTTCTTTCCAGGCGATCATTCCTGTAAGAGGTAAAACCCTAAACTGTCTTAAAGCATCCTATGAGAATATCTTTAAAAGCGATATTATCGTTGATCTGTTAAAGGTAATCGGCTGCGGCGTTGAGATAAAAGCAAAAGGAAGTAAAAACTTATCCGAATTTAACCTTAATGCTCTGCGTTGGTCTAAGATTATCATCTGCACTGATGCTGATGAAGACGGATACCAGATCCGTACGCTTATTCTTACTCTGTTTTATCGCTTGCTTCCCACTCTCATTAGAGAAGGCTTAGTTTATATAGCAGAAACGCCTCTTTATGAGATTACCGCAAAAGATGAGACTTTTTTTGCATATGACGAGCAGGAAAAAGCAGAAATACTCGCAAAACTCGGCAACTCCAAATATACCATTCAACGTTCAAAAGGTCTTGGTGAAAATGATGCTGATATGATGTCCCGCACAACAATGCATCCCGCGACCCGACGACTCATTCGTATTACTCCTGCTGATGAAGCAAAGACCTATGAAATGTTCGACGTACTGCTTGGCGATAATCTTGCAGGCAGAAAGCAATTCATTGCAGAAAACGGCGCAAGATATCTCGATCTTGCTGATTATTGATAGGGAGGAAAAATAATGGCAAAAAAGAAAAAAACAGCCCCCGAGCCTATCAAACCAGCAGAGGTTGTCAATACTCCAATTACCGAGATACTGGAAAGCAACTATATGCCTTACGCAATGAGCGTAATCGTTTCCCGTGCTATTCCCGAAATTGACGGTTTGAAGCCTTCTCACAGAAAACTTCTATATACCATGTATAAAATGGGATTAATGACCGGCACTACTGTTAAAAGTGCAAAGGTAGTAGGTCAGACTATGATGCTCAACCCGCACGGTGATGCAGCAATATACGAGACACTGGTTCGCCTGACTACGGGAAGAGAATCGCTGTTGCATCCTTTTATAAAATCCAAAGGTGCCTTCGGAAAGCAATATTCCGACGATGCCTATGCGGCACCCCGTTATACTGAATGTAAGCTGGCACCGATATGCGAAGAACTGTTTGACGGGATCGACAGAGATGCTGTGGATTTTGTCGACAATTATGACGGCACTATGAAAGAGCCTACGCTTCTGCCGGTTTCTTTTCCGAATGTACTCGTAGCTCCCAATAACGGTATTGCTGTAGGTATGACAAGCAGAATTTGCTCATTTAACCTAGGCGAACTATGCGATGCTACTTCTGTATATCTAAAAAACGGATATATCACCGTACCCGAATTACTGGAGATAATGCCCGCACCTGACTTTTCCACCGGCGGTCAGCTTTTGTATGACCGAGCAAAGATGGAGGAGATCTATACTACTGGTGTCGGTACGTTTCGTGTACGTTCAAAGTGGCGCCTTGACGGTAATCATATAGAAATATATGAAATTCCTTATACAACTACCGCTGAAAAAATAAAAGCAGCTATAATCAAGCTTGTAAAGGACGGTAAAGTTAAAGAGATCTCTGATGTTCGCGACGAGATCGGTCTTAATGGTCTTACTCTTACCATCGATATTAAGCGTGGTGTTGATGCTGATAAGCTTATGGCAAAGCTTTGCAAGTCAACTCCGTTGGAGGACACCTTTGGTTGCAACTTCAACATTCTTATCGGCGGAGTTCCCAGAACGTTGGGAATACCCGATATTATTGAAGAATGGAGTGCGTTCCGTGTTGAATGTCTCCGCCGAAATTATATTTTCGACCTTGGTAAAAAAAGTGATAAGCTTCACTTACTGTATGGATTACGAAAGATTCTACTTGATATCGACAAGGCTATTGCAATCATAAGGCACACTGAAAACGAAAAAGACGTTGTTCCTAACCTTATGAACGGTTTTGATATCGATAAAATTCAGGCTGAATACGTTGCCGATATAAAGCTTCGTAATCTCAACCGTGAATATATCATTAACCGCACTGAGGAAATCGGAGATCTGGAAAAGGAAATAGAAGACCTTAAGAGTCTGATTTCTTCCGAGCGAAAGATTCGTAACGTAATTATAAAACAGCTTGCAAAAATAAAGGAAAAATATGGCCAGGCACGAAAGACCGAGGTCATTTTCCCCGAAGCGGTTACTGCTGTTTCCAACGAGCCTGAATATGAGGATTATCCTTGCTTTATGTTTATGAGCAAGGAAGGATACTTCAAAAAATGCCTTCCTGCGTCTCTTCGTGGAAGCGACGTGCAAAAGTTCAAGGAAGGTGACGAGCTACTTACAAGCGCAGAAACAACAAACTGCGCTGAAATACTGTTCTTCACCAACCATGCACAGGTGTACAAGGCTCACCTTTATGATTTTGATGAGGTCAAAGCTTCTGCTTTAGGAGATTATATCCCTGCAAAGCTTGGATTTGAAGACGGCGAAAAAGTTGTTGCCGCCCACGCAATGTCTGATTTTAACGGCAATTTTGTCGTTTTCTATGAAAATGGTAAAGCAGTCAGGTTTCCTGCCGAGGTTTATAAGACAGTCACAAACCGTAAAAAGCTCACCAACGCTCTGGCTTCCGGAACTGTCGCAGTCGGTGTATTCCGAGGCGGAAACGAAAAGCAGGAATATCTTATTATTTCTTCAGCTTCCAGAGCCTTGCTTATTAAAGAAAAGCAAATAACCGAAAAATCCACCAGAAGTGCTTCCGGCGCTACTGTAATGACTCTTAAAAAGGGTAATACCGTTGTAAGCGCTTCCATATATGAGCCTTCTGTCCGTACGTTGACGAAAGAAAGCAGATACCGCAAGAGCACCTTACCGTCAACGGGAGGATTGTTTGAGGATGATGACCCCGAACTTAACCAAATGACAATAATTTAGTAATATTTGAAAGGAGGAATCGTGTTGAAAAAAATATTCACCGCATATATTGCCGAGGTTGCCGCAATACTTGCCTTGATTATATCGACCGTCTGTTCCTTTGCTGTCAAAAATTATACTGCGGGTTGGATATGCCTTTCCATTACTTTAGTATACTGTATCGGCATCGCCGTCTATAAACTGATAAAATTCAGAATAAGACTGCCTGAGCGTACCGAAAAATCAATTTCGGACCTTACTGTAAGCTTCCTGATGAAGCTTGAGCATCCCGCTATTCTTATTGATGACCGCAACAGAGTCATCTGGCACAATCACGCCTTTTCAAATATAGAGGAAGCTAAAAGCGTTAAACACGGTGCAAACTGTGCCGATGTGTTAAACGGTATCTTAGTTCCTCGCAAAGACTCTTCGGATATCGCCAAAAAAACACTTTCTTCCGACGGACGGCATTTTACGTCATATCACTATCCAGTGTATTCCGCAGGCAGAAAGTATTCTCTCTGCATAATGTATGATGATACCGAGCTTTTTGAAAGTAAAAAGTACATTTCAATGCACAACCCTGCGGTCATGTACATTGTTGTAGATAACTTTTCTGAGCTTGCTCAAGGTTTGAAAGATAATTATCGTGCATCATCTGCAAAAGTGAGCGCTCTCCTTACAGAGTGGACGAGCACGTTCAACGGTCTTATAAAGGAATTTGAGCGCGATAAGTACATCTGTGTTTTTGATGAACGCTACGTTGCTGATATGATCAAGAGCGACTTTGATATTATCGACAAGGTATCGGCAGTTACTGCGTCGGACGGCGGTGCTCCGCTGACAATTTCTATTGGCGTTGCCGCTGTAGACTCCTCTTTCTCCGAAAAAGAAGAGATCGCTATGCAGGCATTGCAGCTTGCACTTCAAAAAGGCGGTGCGCAGGCAGTTGTCCGTGACAGAGCGAACACAAAGAATTACGGCGCAAGAGTACGTGCAGCCAAAAAGGACAGCAAAGGTCCTTCTAGAAACGCAGCATTTGCCCTGTGTAATCTTATAGAAAAGTGCTCGAACGTTATAATTATGGGACATAAAAATCCCGATTTTGACTCAATCGCTTCCAACGTAGGTATTGCAAGACTTACTTTTAGTTATGGCAAGAGACCGTATATAATAGTTGGTGAAAACGATACCGGAATTCTCCCTGCGCTTAATACACTTGACACTCTTGACGAATACAAAAATGTATTTATTGATGATATTTACGCTCAGGAGATTTTAACTCCATCTACGTTATTGGTTATTACTGACGTAAACAATACCGATATGTTTGCTTCCGTTGAAGTATACCGTAACGCATCTCAAGTTGTTGTTATTGATCACCACATTAAAAAAGAGGATTTCAATAAATCGCTGGCAGTTGAATTCATAGACCCTTCTGCTTCGTCTGCTTCTGAGCTTGTAAGCGAGATTTTGGAGGAAAAACTACCTGCAAATTCTTTGAAAAAGGAGGAAGCGATCCTGCTTTTCTCCGGTATCCTTTTGGATACGCAAAACTTTACGCGCGGTACCGGTGTGCGCACATTTGGCGCTTCATTCTATTTACGAAGTCTCGGTGCAGACCCCGGTGAAGCACGTGAATTATTCAAAAACGACCTTGACGAATATATTAAATTAGCTCGTATCGAGCGCAATATTTACAAACATAAGGAAGATATGGCCATATCTTTCTTCGACGGTATCGGTACTGACGAAGATTACCGTTTATGTTGTACTGTTGCTGACCGTATGTTGTCAATTGAAAGTATCAGAGCATCCTTTGTCGTATGTCAGCAGGATGAAGCCGTACGTATTTCTGCACGTTCAAAGAGCGATGAATTAAACGTAGGAACTATTATGACATATTTTGGCGGCGGCGGACGTTTTGACGCAGCAGCGTGCCGGGTTGAAAACACCGATACCGAAACAGTTTTAAGAGATTTAGAAAAAGCAATCGACGAATTTTGTGAAGGAAAATTAAGGAGAAAAGAAGATGAAAGTACTGCTTCTTGAAGACGTTCGCTCTCAGGGTAAAAAAGGTGAAATAATCGAGGCTTCTGACGGATATGCCAGAAACTTCCTTATCCCAAGGAAATTAGCCGTGGAAGCTAACGCACAGATTCTTACAGAGTATAAAAACAAAAAGGCATCCGAGGCTCACAAAAAAGCTGAAGAAAAGAAGGCCGCAGAAGCCGCCGCTGCTTTGCTCAACGGAAAAGCTATCGAATACCAGGCGACCGGCGGTGCCGACGGCAGACTTTATGCAGCAGTTACAGCTGCTGATATAAGCGCAAAGATTAAAGAAACTTACGGTGTTGACATTGACAAACGTAAGCTTGTTATAAACGATAACATCAAAAATGTCGGAACTTATAACATAACCGTAAAGATATACCCCGAAATATCAGCAAAAATGACTGTTAACGTTAAGAATTAAGGAACGGTAGATCATAATGCCCGAACTCGACACTCTTCGACAAATGCCATACTCGCTGGAAGCGGAACAGGCAATATTAGGTATTATCCTCGTTGATCCGCAAAAAATTGCAAAAGTCAGTGAAACCGTAAAAAGCGATGATTTTTATCTTGAGCGTCACGGTGTGATTTTTGACGCTATGACTGATATGTTCCGTAACAATATTGATATAGACATTGTTACACTTATCGAACAGATAACTAAGCTTGGCAATTATTCCGAAGGTGATGCCGCAAAGTATATCAAACAATTAGTTGATATGGCATCCACCGCAACTAATATTGATGAATATATCCGCATTATAAAAGATAAAGCGGTATTACGCCAGCTTATTGAAGCATCACGCAGTATATCAGATAATGCATATTCGGAATTGGGTGAGGTAAGGGATATTGTAGATGCTGCTGAAAAAGCTATCTACGATATTTCTGCAGATAAATACTCAGATCGCTTTATGCACATTCGTGAAGTAATTGTAAGTGCACTTGCGCAATATCACGAATTGGAAAAGAATCCTGATGGTGCTACCGGATATAAAACCGGCTTTTCCGGACTCGATAGATATCTTCACGGTCTCGGACCCGGAGACCTGGTCATCGTCGGCGCGCGTCCCGGTGTAGGTAAGACTTCGTTTGCTTTGAACGTTGCAGCCAACATTGCTCGTTCTTCAAAGAAAGAGGTTGCGATATTTGCTTTGGAAATGACATCTGAACAGCTCGTCAACCGTATGATATCTTCTGAAGCGAGCGTACCCAGTTCCGCACTTCGTACCGGTAGGATTCTGCCCGAAGAATGGAGCCGTATTGCAACTGCCGCTTCTTCACTTTCAGCATTGGATATTCTTATCGATGACACTTCTGATATTACTACCACTGCAATGAAAGCAAAGCTTCGCAGATGCAAGAATCTCGGTCTTGTTGTAATTGATTATCTTCAGCTTATTCGTGGCGAAAGTCATACTGACAACAAGGTGCTTGAAGTAGCTTCCATCACTCGTGACCTTAAGCTTATGGGAAAAGATCTTGGTGTACCTATTATTCTTCTGTCTCAGCTTGCCAGAAAGAGCGAGCAACGAACAGAAAAACGTCCCATGCTGTCTGATCTGAGAGACTCGGGCGCCATAGAGCAGGATGCTGACGTTGTAATATTTTTAAGTAAAGAATCTGCTTCCGAAAAGGATGCAGCGCCTGCGCCCGGCGGCTTTGAGGCAGTAGAGTGTATTGTGGCAAAGAACAGACACGGCGCACCCGGCATTGCCAAGCTCGCTTGGTACGGAAGCGTTTTCCGTTTTGTTTCTGTTGACGAGGACACAAATGAACCCGATTAAAAGTATTGAATCTTTTTTCCGGAATCGCAAGTGCGGCAGGATACTGGTGGCACTTTCCGGCGGCGCGGATTCTGTTTGCTTGCTAATGGCATTAAAAGCTTGGGGCGGGGAAGTTTATGCTTTTCACTTGAACCATGGAATCAGAGGTGCAGAGGCAGACAGAGACGAGGAGTTTTGCCGAAATCTATGCGAAGCTAATAATATTCCGTTTTCATCAGCTAAAAAGGATGTTCCGGGATTTGCAAACGAAAAGGGCTTATCTTTGGAAGAAGCTGCGCGTGTAATCAGATATAATGAATTGGATGCCGAGGCATTACGCATTTCTGCTGATTATATTGCAACCGCTCACAATGCCGACGATAATGTTGAGACTGTTTTATTCAATCTTGTAAGAGGTTGCTCAGCTGACGGTCTAAGCGGTATTCCGCGTATCCGCGGTAATATTATCCGCCCGCTTTTGGATTGTACCAGAAAAGAGATCGAAGACTATCTTTCTGAAGTTAACGTCTATTATGTAACTGATAGCACAAACCTTGAAGATGATTACACAAGAAACCGTATCAGACATATTGTAATGCCTGTTTTGAGAGATATTAATCCCTCGGTGGCTGCTTCAGTGTCCCGTTTGTGCGATTCTGTTGAAAAAGATAAAGAATACTTTGCACAGGTTTTACGAGACAGTAAAGACACACAGCCCTCCGATCTGCCGCGAGCTTTGCTCAATCGTCAAATATTTACACGTTATTTTAATGAGACGGGAAAGCATCTCGAAAGCATTCATATAAACGAAATCGCTGATTTTGTTAAATCCGGAAAATGCGTTACAATTGACTTGCCGGGTAAATACTGTGCATACATTTCATATGGCAATTACTTTTTTGCCAATAGAGAAGAAATCACACCATATAACGTGAAAATAGTAAACGGTATTAATGAAATCAAAGAAATTAATGCAAAATTTTTTTACGGAAGTCAAAATGTTTACAAATTGTCAACATCAGTGACCGTAAATTGTGATAATATAGTAGGAGATTTGTTTGCGCGTCAGAGAATGCCGGGTGATAAGATAAAAGTATTCGGCGTTTCTAAAGATGTACGCAAGGAATTAATAAACAAAAAAATACCACTCTATCTCCGCCGTTCGATTCCTGTGTTCTACGACAAAGAAGGGATTGTATACGTTCCTTTTATAGGCGCGGATGACAGAGTGTTTTCAAAAACGGAACAGACTGTGTTAGGTATGATCTGTCCCGAAATGGAGAACAGCTATGAAAAGTAATACTCGTTGGGGATTGTTATGGTTGATTGCTATAGCCGCCATTATAATCGCCGCCTTTGTAATGGGCAACGCTGAAAAGGCAGAAGAAGTCAGCTATGGAAAGGTAAGTGAACATTTCCATAACGAAGAAGTTGTCGAATTCACAGTTTCCAAAACAAACGTACTTAAAATTACATTAAAGAACGGCGAGAAGGTTTCACATACTTTACGTGACCTTTCGATATTCTATTACGATTTCAGCGAGCTTATTGAGCAACAGCACGCAGACGGAATTATAAAAACATTTGAATATGAAGCGCCTACTCCCACTCCCGCGTGGCTCAAGTTCCTGCCTATTATAATTACGGTAGTTCTTGTTATCGGTCTTTGGTGGATGTTCCTTTCAAAAGCAGGCGGTAACAATTCTTCCGGCGGCGGAATGGGCGGCTTCGGCAGAATGAACTCCTTCTCTAAGTCACGGGTAAAGTTAGGCTCCGATGAAAAGAAAAAGGTTCTCTTTTCTGACGTTGCCGGTGCAGAGGAAGAAAAAGAAGAACTGCAAGAGGTTGTTGAATTCCTCAAGAACCCCAAAAAGTTCGTTTCACTCGGTGCGAGAATCCCGAAAGGCGTATTGCTCGTAGGTGCACCCGGTACCGGTAAAACTTTGCTTGCAAAAGCTGTTGCCGGTGAATCTAACGTGCCTTTCTATTCACTTTCCGGTTCTGACTTTGTTGAGCTTTACGTTGGTGTCGGCGCATCTCGTGTGCGTGATCTGTTTGAAACTGCAAAGAAAACCTCTCCTTGCATCATTTTTATCGATGAGATAGATGCGGTTGGTCGTCATAGAGGTGCAGGATGGGGTGGCGGTCATGACGAACGTGAGCAAACGCTTAACCAGCTTCTTGTCGAAATGGATGGTTTCGGCGTAAGCGACGGCGTTATAGTAATGGCTGCAACCAACCGTCCCGATATTTTGGACCCGGCTTTGCTTCGTCCCGGTCGCTTTGACAGACAGGTTACCGTTTCTTATCCCGATATCAAGGGCAGAACACAAATTCTCGCTGTCCATGCCAGAAACAAACCCTTAGCTGATGACGTTAATCTTGAAACGGTGGCAAAATCCACACCGGGCTTTACCGGCGCAGACCTAGCAAATCTTCTGAACGAGGCGGCACTTCTCGCGGCGCGCAAGAATTCGGCAGTTATAAGTATGGAAGATATAGAGGATGCAACTATTAAGGTAATGGTTGGTGCTCAGAAGCGTTCAAGAGTCATCAAACCCGAGGAAAAACGCAAGACCGCTATCCATGAGGCGGGCCACGCTATAATTTCCCGAGTGCTCAATCCCAACGATTTTGTTCGTCAGATTTCAATAATCCCCAGTGGAGGTGCATTGGGTTATACGTTATCGCTTCCCAAAGAGGATAAGTGGAGTGTATACCGCGGTGAGCTGGAAAACCAGATTGCAATGCTTTTGGGCGGCCGTGTTGCTGAAGAACTGTGCTGTGATGATATTTCCGGCGGAGCTTCCAATGACATTCAGCGCGCAACCGATATTGCACGCAAAATGGTTACTACCTACGGTATGAGCGATAAGCTCGGTCCCATCGTTTTCGGTACCGGACACGATGAAGTTTTCCTCGGTAAGGATTATGCTTCACAGCGTAATTACTCCGAAGAGATCGCATCTGTTATCGATGCTGAAATACACCGTATAATTGCTGAGGCGCACGATAAAGCAAAGCAAATTCTCGGCGAGAACATGGATAAGCTTAACCTTATCGTTGAGTATCTCACCGCCTACGAGGTTATGGACGAAGATCAGTTTAACGCAATATTTGACGGTGTTTGCACGCTTGAGACACTTGAACAAATGCGCAATGAAAGATCTGAGCGTGTTCGTGTCGCTAACGAAAAGCGTCGCGAGCAATTAAAACGCGAGTCCGAAGAAAAGAAATCCAAAGAAAAGGATAATGATAACGATTCGGATAACGGCGATAACGCTGAGGCTGACGTTGTTCCTCACTAAATAATCTTAAAGTGCGTATGTAACAATACGCACTTTTGTTTTAGTATAATGTTTCCAATTTAAGGAAATAATACCTTTAATAAAAGAAAGGTATTATGGCCAATGAAAAAAAGTGTAATTATTTTTTCCGCAATCACAAGCGTTGTTATTATAATAATAGCGGTTACGGTATTTGCGTCGTACGACCCATCGGTAAACATTTCCGACACCGAATCTGTTATCGACTTGTCAAATTCTACAGATGAATCAAATGCCACTAAACCGAATAGCTTTACCGGATGGATAATAAACAGACTGGGCTACACTTATATTTTCAACGACAGAGCATTACAACAATTCAACGGCACAACGAAAACTGCTCAAAACTATTCGAAAACATTGAATTCAATTAGAAAAAGCACAAATGCTAATCGCGCTTTCAGTATAATCGTGCCTACACAAGTTGAATTTACAGACATTCCAATATCAGTGATGGCCGAAGATAATTTTTATTGTACTTCTCAGAAGGAATCAATTTTTACTTCAATTGCTTCTTACAATAATATTATTCCTATAAATATCACAAATCTGTTGTTTTCACACAAAGATGAATATTTGTATTTTCGTACTGATTATAATTGGACGGCTGACGCTGCTTATTATGCATATCTTGCATTTTGCGACGCCGCAGAGATTAAACCAATCAGCCTTGAAAACTATGAAAAACTCGAACTAAATAACTATCTGGGCTGGTTTTATACAGCAACAGAAAGTGAAATTCTACTTGACAACTCGGATACGATAGTTTATTATCGTACCGAGGCTGAATATCCGTGTTATATTACTGTAGAGCAAAATGGGCACAAAACCTATTTACTGAAATATTACGGAACGGAGATTACTTCGGAAAAGGGATACGATGTATTTATTGGCAAAGAAAAACCGTTATACAGCTTTGAAACCCGTTCAAAAGGCGGATCTCTCCTTGTTGTCGGCGATACTTCTGTACATGCATTTTTGCCGTTTCTGATGCCGCACTATAGCGAGATCTTTTTTTACAACCCCAATTGCTTTGATGAAAAAGAAAAATACACTCTGCCCAAAACAAACGACATTCTTTTTTTGTCATATGCAACCAACGCCAATAACCCGACATATTGTAAAAAAATGGAAGGATTGTTAAATAATGAATGACACTACTTTTATATACGGATACATCTCCGTTTCCGCGGCAATTCGCGGTGGAAAACGCGCAGTTTACCGCATAATATTAGATACTGAAAGATACAACCGTGTAATGAGAAGCAAGTATCATTACAACGAAAAAAAACAATATGCCGCATTGAAGAATTGCGGCATACATATAGATTATGTTTCGGCTGATGAATTTCTTGATATAACCTCAGGTGATACCGCAGGCGGTATTGCTGCAGAAGTAGGGGAGAGACAATTTTACCGTCCCGAAAGGCTTTTAAGCAATAAAAAAGGATATATCCTTGTACTTGATGGAATTGAAGATCCTTATAACTTCGGATACGTGCTTCGCACTCTATATGCGGCAGGAGCTGACGGTGTAATTTTACCCGAAAGAAATTTCTTTGTATCTTCCGACATAGTAATTCGTTCTTCGGCAGGCGCGTCTGAATATTTGGATATCGCCGCAGTATCCGATCTGGGAGAAGCGGTTTCTCTGGCTGCATCTGCAGGATATACGGTTGTTGCAACCGCAAAATCGAACAATTCCGTAAGCGTATACGAAGCTACGCTTTCACGCCCGCTTTGCTTGATTTTAGGCGGAGAAAAACGCGGCATCTCCAAAAGCGTGCTGGAAAAAGCCGATATAACGTTAAGTATTCCTTATCCCAGAAATTGCAGATATTCACTTTCTGCTTCATCTGCCGCCAACATTATTGCATTTCAGATTGGCTCAATTATTGCTCCCCCAGATGATACCGGGACTTTCACCGACGATGATTGTCTCGGCAATACATAAATTCACATTAATTTCTCTTGTTTCCGATACAAATGGACCCAACACTTCAACACAAACTATAAATTCGACGTAAAGCTCGTATTTTGTCTGGTTTACACCGCCTGACACAAACGTGCTTTTTGTTTTTGAAACAACATTTCCGATGGGCACAACCTTAATCGGAACAGAAGGTCCTGTTCCGGAAAACAGAAAGCTTCCCAACACATTTCCCAATGGTATTCCAAACTCCATTTTTTCTTCATTTTGTAAAGCGTAGAGAAGCTCTAAGGTTAAATTACTTTTAATTAAATTTACTTTTTCCGCATCCACGTCAATAAGGGTTATCCTACCGGATGCGTCGCGCTGAATGTCAAGAACTTCTGATCCGCTTTTCATGTATTTTGATTCAATCAATGTTTTATTCATTAATTCGCTTACTCGTGCGACAACAACTTGGTCACAGTATTGCATAGCCGCATCAGGAAAATTGCTCTTAAAAATCAAAGAAAGGAATACAAAAAACACCACCGATAAAATACATATAATAATTAACTTCACTTTAAATACGGTTGATTTTCTCAAGTTCTCACTCCTGTTATATATAATATAACGAAACATTAATTATAATTACATTATTACATTTTTATTAATCATTCTGTTTTTCGGTATTCACAGATTGCTTTCTGGCAAAAATAGTTTCGTACCAAAACGGAGGCTGATAATAATGTATAACAAAGTTGAGATATGCGGGGTAAACACGTCAAAATTACCGGTATTAAGTAACGCAAAAAAGGCTGAATTGTTAAAGCGCGCTCATGAAGGTGACTCTGCCGCAAGAGACGAACTGATAAACGGAAACCTGAGGCTTGTATTAAGCGTTATTCAATCTTTTGCAGGAAGAGGAGAGAATCCTGACGATCTGTTTCAAGTCGGCTGTATTGGTCTTATAAAAGCTGTGGACAACTTTGATACAACGCTCGATGTAAAATTCTCCACTTACGCAGTTCCGATGATTTTGGGTGAAATACGAAGGTATTTACGCGATAATAATACAATAAGAGTATCGCGTTCAGTTAGAGATATGGCATACAGAGCTCTTCAAGCAAAGGAAGCACTTTCTGTTAAACTGAACAGGGATCCTACAATAGAAGAAATATCAAAAGAAACCGGATTTCCAAGAGAAGATATAGTTAATGCGCTGGAGGCTATTGTTGAACCGGTTTCGTTATACGAGCCAATATATTCGGATGGCGGAGATTCACTTTACGTTATGGACCAGATCAAAGATACAAAAAACACAGACGACAGCTGGCTAACCGCAATAGCGCTTTCCGAAGCAATACAAACATTAAATGAACGGGAAAAAAGAATACTACTCCTTCGTTTTTACAGAGGCAGAACACAAACCGAGGTATCGGTTGAAATTGGTATATCTCAAGCACAAGTCAGCCGCTTAGAAAAAGCGGCATTGGAAAAGATAAAAAAACAATTATGAACCTACAAAAGCGCCGTGAAACGGCGCTCTATTTATTTTTTATCAAACAATACATTTTTTCATTTGCCGTTTTAACAAAACGTTCGTTCGACAAAGCGAACATAATATTGTTTTTGGGGACTTTGAAAGAAAAAAGTCGAATTTTTTATCGTTTATCAATAAAAAACTCGCAAAAAACCGTCGCTTTACAAATTCAGAAATATAAATACAATATATAACGATAAATATTTGGAGAGACGTTAATGAAAAGCAAGACAAAAATGACTAAAAACTTTGAGCGTTTTACGTTGGAATACCTGACATCGGGCAGGGTTATAACCATAACAAAGTATACAGACCGAGGAGAATCCGAAGCGATATATCTTTTAACAAAACTTAAACCTTCTGAAACAAAGAAGTTATGTGTCAAATTATATGTCGCCAGTGCTACTCCGTGTTGCGCAAAAGAACTTGCCATTGATATATTACAAGGCGGAATAAAGTGATTCACAATATTGACTTTAAGGCTTCCTGCGTGTATAATATAATGAAAGGAAGTGGTTTTATGATTACTGTAAACAAGATATTTTTTGGGTTTATAGATATAGAGAAATGGCTTAACTTACAAGGTTCTAAAAAACTGTTACTTGTTTCTGTAAATGACGGAAAATACTCTTTCGAAGAGACCGATAAACCTATCAAATATTTTATTGACCATACAGACGATTCTCCTTTTACCGAGAAAAACAAAGCATATGTAGACGAAAAAATTGCAGAAGGATTTAAGCTTGCCTGTATAAACGGCCGAAATTTATTTTTTTATTCCGAAGATGAAAAAACGGATTATTCGCGTCGTTACAAGAATATGCTTACAAACGTAAAGCTTATCTTCTTATCCGCATTATCTGTCTTCTTGTTTTCTTTGGGAATAATGCTTTATGAAATGAAGCAAGTGGCGATATTAAAGCTTGCTGAATTCAAGAATATTACACCGCGTTCAGTAGCACTTTTAATGGTAATACCCGCTGCAATTTCTTTAGGGCTTACCGTAATTTATCTTATCGAATGGGTTTCCTTATCAAAAAAGAAAAAGGAGGTGGCATCTCTTGAACAAGCGATACTCGATCAAGCTGAAAAAAATTGTACAGGAATTCAATCTGACTCCGATATTTGAGCCTGAAAATACTGACGAGATCCTTGTCAGCCGTCCTGATATTTCTCGTCCCAGCCTTCCGCTTACGGGATTTTATAAGGATTTTGAAAACGAGCGTATCCAGCTTATCGGAAACATGGAGAACAGCTATTTACAATCTCTTACCAATGATGAAAGATACAAGTCCCTGGACACTCTCTTCTCAAAACAGATTGTTTGCCTTGTCCTCACAAACGGTATCGTCCCGTTCCCCGAAATGATAGAGCTGGCAAAAAAACATAAAATCCCACTTTACTCATCAGCCGAAACCACATCTTCCATAACGGCAGCATTAAATTCCCAGCTTCACGTTATGTTGGCAGAACGTATAACTCTGCACGGCGTATTGGTTGAGGTTTACGGTGAAGGCGTTCTAATACTCGGGGATTCCGGTATAGGAAAGAGTGAAACTGCCATCGAACTTGTAAAACGCGGCCACCGACTTATTGCTGACGACTCGGTTGATATCAAACGTGTTTCTGCAAAGACGTTAGTCGGCGAAGCTCCTGAGATCATCCGTCATTATATAGAGCTGCGCGGTATTGGAATTGTTGATGTTGGCCGTATATTCGGTATGGGTTCGGTTAAAAACTCTGAAAAAATTGAGCTTGTTATTAATTTCGAGCAATGGGAGCCCGGCAAGGAATACGAACGCTTGGGTATGGATGATATTACTACCGAGATACTCGGTATTTCCGTTCCTTCGATCACGGTTCCCGTACGGCCCGGCAGAAACCTTGCTGTAATTATCGAAATAGCAGCTATGAATAACCGTCAAAAGAAGATGGGCTATAATGCTGCAGCGGAACTTAACAAAAAACTTATAAGTTATAATGAATAAAGGAGAAAATAAAATGTATTATCTTGGTATAGATCTCGGCGGCACTAATATGGCAGCCGGTATTTGCGACGAAAAAGGCAAAATACTTCTTAAAAAATCAGTTCCCGCGCTTCCCGAGCGTGATGCTGACGTAATAATGGATGATATGGCAAAGCTGTGCCTTGACCTTATTGCTGAAGCCGGCCTTAAAGTTTCCGATATTCAGTATGCAGGAATTGCTTCTCCTGGAATTGCAGATCCCGACCACGGTGAAATCGTATATTCCTGCAATTTTCCTACGTTTGTAAATTATCCCATATGCAAAGTTCTTGTCGAAAAGTTAGGTATTGAAAAAGTGCTTGTTGCAAACGATGCGAATGCCGCTGCAAAAGGTGAGGCAGTTTGCGGTGCCGCAAAAGGTTATTCCGACTCTGTCTTTGTTACGCTCGGTACTGGTGTTGGCGGTGGTATTATCATCGATAAAAAAATACTCACCGGATTCAATTATGCAGGTGCAGAAATCGGTCATATTGTAATCGTTCACGGCGGCAGACAGTGTAATTGCGGCAGAAAGGGTTGCTTTGAGGCATATGCATCCGCTACAGGTCTTATAAAGACCACAAAAGAAAAAATGCTTGCTGATAAGGAAAGCCTTATGTGGCAGGAATGTAATGGAAACATTGACGCTGTAAACGGCAGAACATCTTTTGATGCAATGCGTAAAGGCGATAAATCCGCAAAAGAAGCCGTTGATGAATATATCAGCTACCTTGCTTGCGGTGTTACCGATATTATCAATATTTTCCAACCCGAAATTCTTTCTATCGGTGGTGGAATCAGCAATGAAAAAGAATATCTGCTTGCCCCTCTCCGCGAGATCGTTGAGCGTGAGCAGTACTCAAGAAGCTGTGAGAAAAAGACTGAGCTTCGTATTGCACAACTTGGAAATGATGCCGGCATAATCGGTGCCGCAATGCTTGGTCTGTAAGTCATTTTATTGGAGTAAATAATGTCATTAACTGAAGTAGCAGCGGAGCTGCTTATACTAAATACTGTCTGCATGCGTGGCATCGTTATATTTCCCGGTATTTCAGCCACCTTCGAAATTGGCAGAAAGGCTTCTATTTGCGCTGTAAAGGAAGCTATGAATGAGGACGGCTTGATTTTTCTGCTTTGTCAGAAAGACCCTTCAGAAATGGAACCCAAAACCAAGGATCTGCATTCAGTAGGTACTGTTGCCCAAATAACGCATTTCACAAAGCTGTCCAATGGAAATTATCAGGTTGTTGTTGACGGTTTGTTCCGCGCTGTTACTGAGCGCGTTGTTACCGACGGAGGCAGATATATTTCTACCGTAACCGTTTGCCATCCTGAAAACGCTTTGATACATCCTGATGACGAAGCCGAAGCGGTACACGAAACTATGGCTGCTTTTACCGGATATCTCAAGTATATCGCAAAGCCTGATCCTGCAGCGTTAGAACGCGTGAAGGAAATGGACACAGCAGATCAGCTTGCAGATTATCTGGCAAGTGAGTTTTTGGTAAAATATGAGGATAGGGAAGAGGTTCTTACAACTGTCGACCCGCTCAAACGTATGTCCGTACTGGCTGACATTTTCAGCCGCGAGACCGAGCTTCTTGACACCGAAAACGATATTCAACAAAAAGTCAGAGTACGTCTTCAAAAAGCGCAAAAGGATATGTACCTGCGCGAGCAGCTTAATGTAATAAAGCAGGAACTGGGTATCGGGTATGACGATAGCGATGACGGCGATGAGTATTATGAAAAGATTACCGCCGCTGACCTGCCTGACGAGGTTCGTACTAAGCTTTACGAAGAAAACACAAGGCTTGGAAAAATGCCTTTCGGAACTGCCGAAGGAACGGTTATACGTAATTACATCGAAACCGTACTTGAACTACCTTGGAACTCTCTTAGTAAAGACAGAACCGATGTACGCGCCGCTGAAAAAATACTTAACGAGGATCATGACGGTCTTGACAAAGTTAAGGAACGTATTCTTGAATATATGGCCGTACGTCAACTTTCGCCCGAGCTTAACGGTCAGATTCTTTGCCTTGTAGGCCCTCCCGGTGTTGGTAAGACCTCCATCGGTAAATCAATTGCTCGTGCAACCAACAGAAAATACGTGCGTATTTCCCTTGGCGGTATCCGCGACGAAGCTGAAATACGCGGTCACAGAAAAACCTATATCGGTTCGATGCCAGGCAGAATCATAAACGGTCTAAAGCTTGCGGGAACAAGGAATCCGGTAATGCTTCTTGATGAAGTTGACAAGCTTACCAAGGATTCTCACGGTGACCCTACAAGCGCACTGCTTGAGGTGCTGGACTCCGAGCAAAACCGTACCTTCCGTGATCATTTTATTGAGCTTCCTTTCGATCTTTCGGAGTGTATGTTCATTACTACCGCAAACACAACCGACACCATTCCACAGCCTTTGCTTGACAGAATGGAAGTTATTTTTATGGACAGCTATTCCTTTGAGGAAAAGATGTCTATTACTAAGAATCATCTTATACGGCGCCAGCTCAAACGCCACGGATTATCCTCACGAACCGTTAGATTTACAGACAGCGGTATTGCTATGATAATTCAGCGTTATACCAAGGAGAGCGGTGTAAGAAACCTTGAGCGTGAGATAGCTTCTGTTTGCCGCAAAGTTGCAAAGCTTATGGTTTCCGATGGTATCAAGTCTTTCCGCGTCACCGAAAACTCTGTAAGAGATCTTTTAGGTCCCGAAAAGTTTCTTCCCGATCTCATTTATGATAAAGACGAGGTTGGGGTTGTTAATGGTCTCGCTTGGACTTCACTTGGCGGAGAAATGCTTCGTGTTGAGTGCGTAACTATGCCGGGCAGCGGAAAATTAGAGCTTACAGGTCATCTCGGCGACGTTATGAAGGAATCTGCAAGAGCCGCAGTAAGCTATATACGCAAACACTGCGAAACGCTAGGTGTAGACAGCGATTTTTACAAGAATCTTGATATACATATCCACGTGCCTGAGGGAGCTATTCCAAAGGATGGTCCCTCTGCGGGCGTAACTATTACCACAGCGCTTGTGTCCGAGTTAACCGGCCGTACTATAAAGCAATCGGTTGCTATGACCGGAGAAATAACACTCACCGGCCGCGTACTTCCTATCGGCGGTCTTAAGGAAAAATGTATGGCAGCTAAAAAAGCCGGTATTTCTACCGTTATCATACCAAAAGATAACCTTAAAGATACTGTAAAATTTGCTCCCGAACTTAAAGAAGGCTTGGAGTTCGTGCCTGTTAGCGATGTAAGTCAGGTACTTTCTGTAGCTTTAAACGAGAGGTAACATTATGGAAATGAACGTATGCGGTCTTAACCTGCACAATACTGTGTTGGCAGTTACCGCAGGCGCACCGAACCAAATTCTAAAAGAAGGACTTCCTCAAATTGCCCTCTCCGGCAGATCTAATGTTGGAAAAAGCTCGCTCGTTAACTGCTTGCTTGGCAGAAAGAAGCTTGCGCGTGTCAGTTCTGAGCCCGGTAAAACCATTACAGTGAACTTTTATCAAGTTGATAAAACTCTTCACCTTGTTGATCTTCCCGGCTACGGCTTTGCCAGACGGAGTGAAAGCGACAAACGCCATTGGTCTAATCTTACACAAGGATATTTCAAGAATAATAAGTCCTTGTGCCACGTGCTTCAGCTTATTGACATAAAAGTCGGTATCACAAATGATGATGCGGATATGATAGCTTATATGAATTTTTATGATATTCCTTATACTATCATTGCAACAAAATGTGACAAGCTTAACAAGACTAACCTTAATGCGTCCGCACAAAAATTGGTGACCGATATACGTCTGCGTCACGGCACAGAATGTATACTTTTTTCATCAGAATCCGGTCTCGGCAGAGAAGAGGTTTGGAAGCGTATAGTACAATATAAGCATTAAAAAACATGTGCGTATACACCGACAAAAGTGAATACGCACATTTTTTCACTTTGTTAAGTTTTTTTACCCAATGAAACAGTTTGTTATTGCACTTTATAAATGAAAGGCGGTGATTGATATTGAAGAATGATATTATTTCAGAATATACCGGGAAGGTTTTTGCTTACGCGTTAAAACGCACCTTTAATTACGATGAAGCTGAAGAACTTTCTCAGGAAATTCTTGTAACAGCGGTAAAGGAATTGCCAAAGCTAAAGAATCAGAACAGTTTTGAGCCTTGGCTGTGGGGAATAGCCGGTAACGTAACAAAATCCTTCAGCCGTAAAATGGGGAAACAGCGCGCGATGTTTACCTATGATATGCCTGACGATATAGCGGATCCCTACAGTAGCTGCGAAGAAACAGATGAAGCTTATTCTGAACTCCGCGCTCGTATTGCAATGCTCTCAAAAACATACCGCGATATAATCATTCTTTATTATTATGATAACCTTTCTGTAAAACAGATATCAGAAAAGCTGTGTCTTCCTGAAGGGACCGTCACTTGGCGGCTTTCCGAAGGAAGAAAAAAACTCAACAAGGAGTGCAATAATATGAACGAAACTGCTCTTAGACCTAAAAAATTAAATATAAATATACACGGAACCGGAAATTTTGACGGTAAGGAAAAACCATTTCCTTCTGCCTATATTGACGATGCTTTGTCTCAAAACATTTTGTGTTATTGTTATGACGATGCACAAAGCATTGAAGAACTGGCAAATCTTTGCGGAGTACCTGCGTACTACATCGAGGAACGTGTTGAAAACCTCATAAACCGCCAGGCAATTATAGAACAACCAAAAGGAAAATACCGTACAGACTTCGTTATATGGTCAGATAAATACGGTATATATCTTGAGGAAAATGCGCCGAAAGCTTTTGCTCCTATAATGGATAAGCTTATTAAAGCTCTCAAAAACATATCCGAAGAAGCAAAGAATATTGATTTCTATCGTGCGGAAAGATCAGAAAGCGATTTATTCTATTTATACGGTGCTATGGCGTTCGATTACATGAGACACCATTGCTGTAAGCTGCCATATCCTCCTATGAAGCCTAAATACGATAATTTTGCTTGGTGCTACCACGGCAGTATAGAAACAGGGTCACATCCTCGCTTTTCAATTACCATTCAACATTGCGGTAACAGCGATATCAAAGGTCAATTCTCACATACTGTGTACACACATTTTGCGGGAGTCAAGTTCCGTCCTATGATGTACGACAACTATATAAACGCTTGCTCTGACATTTTGTATAACGGTAGCACAAAGGACACCAACAGCGCTGCACTTGCTATAAAGGACGGTTATATAACACGCAGTGAGAACGATACCTTGTTTATAACTTGTCCGTCATTTACCGCAAAACAAAAGAAAGCTTTTGATTACCTTGTGGAAAAACACCTTATTCCTCTTGCCGAAGAATACACCGATTGTACCGAATGCCTTATTGCCGGCTATAAGAAACTGTTTCCCAAGCATCTTCAGGATGAAGCTGACCGTTTTTGCCACCATATGTTCTTCAGTCTTTACAGCGTGGTAATAGCGCATGCACAAAAAAACAGAATTGTTCAAATGCCTTCCGAAACTAATTATTGCGACGTAATGGTAGAAATACAGTAAGCAAAACGCCGATGATGTTCAATGACCTCATCGGCGTTTCTTATTCAAACAAGCTTACAAACGAAGGTGTTTCAGCCTTAAAAGATTTCCCATTCAAGTAATTAAGAATACCTCTGTCTGACTTAAAGACAAACTTGAGTGTATACGAGCACAGCTGTTGACAATTGAATCCTTTTTTTCTGTCTTCTTTGTTGATTGCATACTTACCATCACCAAGCAGGGGATGTCCTAGATATGCAAAGGTGGCGCGTATCTGATGAGTGCGTCCCGTTATTAGACGAACTTCCAATAAAGACAGTTCCTTTGTTTCCGCAATTACTTTATATCCTGTAACGGCGGTTTTGGTGCTTGAGGTAGCTTTTTTATAAACCTTGACCATATTCTCGGAAGTGTTTTTTTCCAAAAACAAAGTTACTGTATCTTCCTTCTTGTCGAGCTTGCCGTGGACGGCAGCAAGATAAGTTTTTTCAACGTCTCTGTCCTTGATGATATCGTTCATAAGGCGAAGTGCCTCTGCATTCTTTGCGGAAATAACAAGTCCCGAGGTATTTCTGTCAATACGATTACAAAGAGCAGGGGAGAAGGAGTTTTCCTCTTCCGGAACAAATTCACCTTTTTTGTAAAGATAAGCTTTTATATTATCTATAAGAGTGTTATTTTCTTGTTTATCATCAGGCTGAACGGAAACACCGGCAGGTTTATCGGCAATAAGAATATTGTCATCTTCATAAACAACGTTAACATTTGGGGAAAGCGTGGTGAAATCAGCCTTACGGGAGACAAAAAACTCGTCAGAAATATAATAAGTTATCTCGTCTCCGGGCATTATAACCGTGTTTTCCTTGGCACGGACGCCATTGACCTTTACGCACTTGTTACGAATATATTTGTAAAGAAGTGATTGCGGAATTGTGCGGAACCGCTTAGACATGTATTTATCAAGCCTTTGATTTCCGTCATTTTTATTTATGATTTCTGTACGCATAATACCGCCTCCTTACCACAATATTATACATTAAAAAAGTCTTTTTGTAAATAGAAAACCGGCAGTTGATATACTGCCGGAAAAATTTATAAAAACTTTTTAAGACGCTCAATATTTTGCTCTTCGAGTTTTATTAGACCTAAAGCAAGTGCTTTATTTTGCTTTGTGGCACCTTTACAAGCGGAAAGATGTCTCCGCAGATCTGTTACACCGGCAACGGTACCCATCAGAAGCATTTCTGCCAAATGCGATACGCTATCGTCGGTAAAAGCGCCTAATTTGATCATCGAAGAGGTACGCAAAGCCGCAATAGGGGACATGTCCCAATTCAAAGGCTTGCGCTCGGGCATCATACTTTTTGAAAGCTTATATATTTTTTGATAATCGCGGTATTGTCTGTTTGTTTCCGCAATAAAGCTTTCGTTTTCAGTTTCAGCATTGATCTTGGGTATGGTATACATACCTGTTTGCGCAGAACGGTGTATACAAGCAAGAAGTGTATTGTTGTTCAAAACTATATTCCTCCTTCAAGTATTATTATGATTTTTCGGTTAACTAATATGTAAAAAAGTGTTGAAGAAAATTTTACATAATTTTGTTTTTTCTTATTGACAATTTGTATTTTAGGTGGTATAATAGCCGCGTTGCGTATCTGGGTGTGGCTCAGCTTGGTAGAGCGCCACGTTGGGGACGTGGAGGCCGCTGGTTCAAATCCAGTCACTCAGACCAACAATCGCCGTGAGAAATCACGGCGATTTTGCTTTTTCTACCATAAATATACGATAAAAACCGCTGCAAGAGCGTTATGCCTCGATTTGTCGTTTTTATGTACAATGGATATGTCAAAAACTGTCGGATTTTATGTATATTTATTCTTGACACAACCTTTATTCTCGTGATATAATTACCCAATTTATAAAATACGGTGTAATTTTATGCAGAAGCAAGAAGTTGAATGTAAATTGCCGCCGAATAAATGATAATTTTTCAACAACGCTCTGCTTATAATGAAGTTCCCGTGTGCTTTGCAAGGAGAAACGCATGAAAAAAACTTTAATATTCAACGGCTCCCCCAGAGTAAAAGGCGATACTGTAAGCCTTATTGATACTATATTGAAGGACCTTGAAGGTGAGTTCAAAATAGTAAACGCTTACCGTTCTTCTATCGCGCCTTGTATAGATTGCCGCTATTGCTATGAGAAGGACGGTTGTGCTATCAACGACGGTATGCAGGAGATATATAATTATATTCAGGAATGCGATAATATAATTATTGCTTCTCCCATATACTTTTCACAGCCTACCGGAAAGTTGCTCGATGTTGCCAGCAGATTGCAGACATATTTCTGCGCAAGACATTTCAGAAATGAAGAACCTATTCAAAAGCCCAAAAAAGGCGGTGTTGTTCTTGTCGGCGGCGGAGACGGCGATGTAATCAGCGCATACAAAACTTCTTGCATCTTACTTAACCACATAAATTGTGATGATGTCTATGAGGCCGTTTACTCTCACAATACCAATGCACGTCCTGCAATTGACGATGCAGAAGTTATTGATAAGATTAAACATCTGGTTGATTTTCTCAACAACGATTAGACACACAAAAAGGAGTATATATTATGTTTAAAATTGTTTCCAACGAACCGCTGAATCCCACTGTGTTCAGAATGGTCGTTTCCGCACCTGCAGTTGCTAAAAAAGCTCTCGCCGGTCAGTTTATTATGCTTCGTGTTGATGAAAACGGTGAGCGCATCCCTCTCACTGTTGCCGATTATGATCGTGAAGCAGGTACTGTAACCGTTATTTTCCAAGCTGTCGGCGCTACTACCATTTTACTTTCTAAAAAGCAAGCAGGGGATTATATTCAGGATTTTGCCGGTCCCCTCGGTAATCATACCGAAATTGAGGGAATCAAAAAGGTGTGTGTTATCGGAGGCGGTGTAGGCAGCGCTATTGCTTATCCCGTTGCAAAAGCATTTGCACAGAACGGCGCTGAAGTTCATACTATTGTTGGATTCAGAAACAAAGATCTTATTATTCTTGAAGACGAATTCAGAAAAATATCCGATAAATTCTTCCTTATGACTGATGATGGATCTGCCGGTGAAAAAGGTCTTGTAACTGATGCACTTCGCCGTCTTCTCGAAAACGGACAATATGATGAGGTTGTTTGTATCGGTCCTTTAATAATGATGAAGTTTGTATGTCTTGTTACGAAGGAATTCGGGGTTAAAACCATTGTTAGTATGAACCCCATTATGATCGATGGTACCGGCATGTGCGGAGGCTGCAGACTCTCCGTTGGCGGAAAGACTGTATTCGCTTGTGTTGATGGTCCTGAATTTGACGGACATTTAGTTGATTTTGATTCTGCTATCGCTCGTTCTCGTATGTACGGCGAATTTGAGCGCCATGCGAGAGAAGAAACGTGCAACCTTTTTGCAAAGGAGGTTAAGTAAAATGGCTAATATGACTCCAAATAAAACTCCTATGCCCGTTCTTGATCCTATTGAGCGCGGAAAATGCTTTGAGGAGGTCGCTGTCGGTTATACTGCCGAAGATGCTTTTAACGAAGCACAGCGCTGTCTCAATTGTCCCACTCATCCTTGCGTATCCGGCTGTCCTGTAGGAATTGATATCCCCGGCTTTATCAGTAAGATTAAGGAAAACGATCTTGTAGGTGCAAAGGCTGTTATAAATGAATCCAGCTCACTTCCCGCAGTTTGCGGCAGAGTTTGTCCTCAGGAAAACCAGTGTGAAAAATTCTGTGTTCGCGGCAAGAAAGGCGAGTCTGTTGGTATCGGCAGACTTGAACGCTTTGTTGCTGACAATGCGCCCGCAACCGAAGCGAAAGAAGTAACTCCCAACGGAAAACACGTTGCAATTGTAGGAAGCGGTCCCGCAGGACTTGCTTGTGCAGGCGCTTTGGCGGCAAAAGGATATGCTGTTACTGTTTTTGAAGCACTCCACACTCCCGGCGGTGTTCTGGTTTACGGCATTCCTCAGTTCAGGCTCCCCAAGGAGATCGTTGCCAAGGAAGTAGAACAGCTAAAGAAGATGGGCGTTGAAATAGTTACCGACTGCATTGTTGGTAAAACCGTACTTATTTCCGAGCTGCGCGAAGAATATGACGCAATTTTTATCGGTAGCGGCGCAGGTCTCCCCAGATTTATGAATATTGAAGGCGAGAATCTTTGCGGCGTTTACTCTGCAAACGAATTTCTTACTCGTGTTAACCTCATGAAGGCTTATAAGGCTGACAGTACTACTCCCGTTATGCGCCCCAAGAAGGCAGTTGTTGTCGGCGGTGGTAACGTTGCTATGGACGCGGCACGCTGTGCGCTCCGTCTCGGTGCTGATGAGGTAAGTATTGTTTATCGTCGCAGCGAAGAAGAGCTTCCCGCCCGTAAGGAAGAAGTCGAACACGCTAAAGAGGAAGGTATCATCTTCCGTCTGCTTACAAACCCCACATCCATAAAGGGTGAAAACGGTAGCGTTTGCGGAATGGAATGCGCTGTTATGGAACTTGGAGAGCCTGACGAGAGAGGCAGAAGAAAGCCCGTTGATACCGGAAAACGCATCAATCTTGATTGTGATTGCGTTATTATGGCAATCGGTACCTCTCCAAATCCCCTTATCGTCCGTTCTGAGCCCGGTCTTGAAACAAACAAGCACGGCGGTATCGTTGTTGACGAAAGCGAGCAAACCAGCCTTGACGCGGTTTACGCAGGCGGTGACGCTGTTACCGGTGCAGCTACCGTGATCCTTGCAATGGGTGCAGGTAAAAAAGCTGCTGAAGAGATAGATAAGAAACTTTCTTAAAATTACAAATACAATAGGGAAAACCAAACGGTTTTCCCTTGTTTTTTAGTGTTTGCAGGACTGTACCTCGGTATATCTGACAAGGATTATATCCTCTCCGATACGCTCGATATTTTCCCACCTGATATATATTTTATTCTTCCCGGGAAATAGTCCGCTTTTTGCGGGAATTGCAAGCCGAAGTATTTTTCCGCACTCGGTATCGATGTCTGCATCACAAACGTAACCCAAGCGTTTTCCGTCGCAGAGATTAACAACTTCCTTATCACTTATATCTGAAAAACTGACAATCATACCGTTTACCTACAAAAGTATACATATAAGACCGCCGCTGCCTTCGTTTATTATTCGCTGTAGAGTCTCTGAAAGTTTACCACGGGCATCCTCGGGCATATGTGCGAGCTTGGCATTTATTCCTTCGCCAATAAGCTCGTATAACGTTTTACCGAACATATTTGAGCTCCATATTTTCTTCGGATCCTCTTCAAATTCGTGAAGCAAATATTTTACCAATTCCTCAGATTGCCGTTCAGTACCGACGGTAGGCGAAAGCTCGGTCTGTATGTTTGCCCTTATCATATGTATCGATGGAGCCGATGCCTTTAGCTTTACACCGTATCCGCCCGGCTGACGGACTATTTCAGGTTCGTCCAAGGTAAGATCATCAATTCCGGGCGTAACAATACCATATCCGGTACGTGCAACCTCTTCAAGGGCGTCGGAAACCTTTACGTATTTTTCATTAACCATCTTGAGCGTGCCTAACAGCGCAAACAGCGACTTTTCATCCGATATATCGAAGCCCGAGTAGTTGCTTAAAGCGGCGTAAAACACTTTTTGGGGTACCACAACCGATATCAGTGTTGTCCCATCGCCCAAGTTCACGTTTTCGGTTATCGCTTTTGCGCCCTCAAGGGCCGAAAACTCGTTAAACACGTGTCTTACTTCACCGGTTCTTCTAATATTCAAAACAGATGATGTAACGGCATCATACAGTTGTTTTTTTATTGAGTCGGCAGCGGGAACATCAACCCAAGATGGAAGTGTTACTCGTATCTCACTTACCGGAAATTCATAAAGAACAGCACCCAATATCTCCTTGATCTCATTTTCGCCCATTTCGGCGCAGTTAACAGAAATAACGGGAACGTCATATTTTTCTTCCATTTCGGATACGAGAGATAAAGTTCTTTTGTCGTTGGGATATGCTGAGTTCATAACTACCGCAAAGGGCTTTCCCGTTGCCTTCATTTCGCGTATTATTCTTGCCTCCGCTTCCGTATACGCACTTCTGTCTATTTCTCCGATGCTGCCGTCTGTAGTGACCACCAATCCGATTGTAGAATGCTCTGTCATAACTTTACGAGTACCGATTTCTGCCGCTTCTCCGAAAGGCAGGGGAGTTTCAGACCACGGAGTCATTACCATGCGTGTTTCGCCATCTTCTATATGTCCTATAGCGCCGGGAATAATATATCCGACGCAATCTATCATACGCATTCTGAACCTTACGTTTTCATCCAGACGTATCTCTGCCGCTTCCTCCGGAACAAACTTTGGTTCGGTGGTCATTACCGTCTTTCCGGAGGCAGACTGAGGCATTTCATCGCGTGCTCTTTCTCTTTTTGTCTGCGAATCCATAAAGGGAAGTACGAGAGTTTGCATAAAACGGTTAATTAATGTCGATTTTCCCGTTCTTACGGGTCCCACCACGCCAATATAAATATCACCGTCTGTCCGCTTTGCAATATCATTATATATTGTAAGATCAGTCATTTTTAATCCTCCAGATAATATTTTCAATATACAGTATTCAAAATTCAAAAAGTATATGCAGGAAAATCAAAAAATGTTTGACAAAATATGCAGTTGGTGATAAGATGATATTGTTAAATACTTTTTATTTCGGAGGGTTTCTGATGGCAGAATTCAAACGAATAGGCGTACTTACTTCCGGCGGCGACGCTCCCGGTATGAACGCGGCAGTACGTGCCGTTACTCGTCTTGCTTTATATAAAGGAGTTGAGGTTTACGGTATTTATAACGGATATCAAGGTCTTATAGACGGCGAAATAAAGCCCTTGGGCGCCCGTGACGTTTCTTACATAATCAACCGAGGCGGCACAATGCTTTACACTGCTCGCTGTCCCGAATTCAAAACAAAAGAAGGCGTGGAAAAAGCTGCTGCAAGAGCACGTGAATTTGGTCTCGACGGTATTGTTACCATCGGCGGTGACGGAACGTTCCGTGGAGCAGTTGATCTTACCGACGCCGGCATTCCTTGTATTGGTATTCCCGGAACCATCGATAATGATATTGCCTCTACTGAAATGACGATAGGTTTCGATACCGCAATGAACACAGTTGTTGATCTTGTTGATAAGCTTCGTGATACAAGTGAAAGTCATTCAAGATGCACGATTGTTGAAGTAATGGGCAGAGATGCCGGTGATATTGCACTTAATACCGCAATTGCTGTTGGTGCCGTTACTACGGTTATAAAGGAGATACCTACCGACTTCGACCATGTTTTTGAAAAAATGATTGAAGCACGCAAAGCAGGAAAGCGTAATTTCATTATTATAACCGCAGAAGGCATGGGACGCGAATATGGTGAAGAGCTCACCCAGCTTATCGAAAAGAGAACGGGAATAGAAGCTCGTTTCGCACGTCTTGCGCACATACAACGCGGCGGAAGCCCTACACTGCAGGACCGTGTTCTCGCCACAAAGATGGGCTGTGCGGCTGTAGAAAGCCTTGTTTCCGGTCAAATGAAAAAGGTTGTGTGCCAGCGCCATAACAGCATCATTACTATGGATATACACGATGCTTTACAGGTAGATAAGCTTATGAAAGGCAAACTTTCAAGAGAAGCGCAGGACAAGATCCCGCCCAACGTTCTTTATGATATGAAAAAGATCGTTGCTGAAAAGGAAGCTTACAAGCAATATCTCAACTATATTATTGACCATATCACTCTTTAATAATAAAAACAGACAGCCTTATTCGCTGTCTGTTTTAATATAAAGGACGTAATTATGAAGAAAACCTTTTGTTGCTTACTCTGCCTTCTTCTTTTACTAACTGTAGGATGCGCTGACAACAATAACAATAGTCAGCTCATAGATGAATCAATAAAAGATTTTAATAATTCTTTCACAGAAGAGTCTTTTGAATTCAGAGAAGAAAGCATATTTGTTGAATATTCCGATGATGAAATCTCAGAGACGCCTGAGAAAGAAACCGAAAACTCTGAGGTTTCTGAGATAATATCAGAAGAATCGGAAATCTCCGAGCCTATTCCCGAGTGCTCGGAAACATCAGATGAAAAAATCGAAACATCGGTTTCTCCCGAAGATAATACATATCTTGATTTTACCGAAAACGATTTTTCTGCCGAGACGGTTTTTTTATTCAATGTAACTACCGAAGAATTTATATTTGAGTTGAACACCGACAGATTAATAGTTCCTGCCAGTATCACCAAGCTGTTAACAGCACTTTACGCGTTTGAAACGCTACCTAACGATATTAGAGTTTCTCCCGGGAATGAATTATTTTTATTAAAGCCAAACTCTTCAGTAGCAGGGTTACTGTTTTCGGATGTTTTCACTTTAGAACAACTTATAGCGGCAATGCTTATGCCTTCCGGTAATGACGCGGCGTACACCGTAGCTGCAGCTACCGCAAGGCACATAACCGGTAATCCGTATTTATCAGGTGAAGAAGCAATAACCGTGTTTATGGACAAGCTTAACGAATATGCTGCTTCTATCGGTTGCACATCTACATCTTTTATTGTGCCGGATGGATATGCATATACAGATCATTATACTACCGCATATGATCTTGCAATAATTGCAAAACACGTTCTTAGCAATGAAACCTTAGTAAAATATACGTCCATGGCAGAGTTTTCATTCGAGACAGAAAACGGGCATAGATTTAGTTTTAAAAATACAAATGCGCATGTTAACCCGTCCTCGCGTTTTTACAGAGAGGGAGTAAACGGACTAAAAACCGGAACACTTGGCAAATGCTCATTGCTTGTTAGTTACATAATTAACGAAGAAGTATACGTTATCGGAATAATTAACTCTGAAACACACGAATCCAGATATATAGATTCTTGCAAAATAATTGATCGCCTTATACAAATTTACAATAAATAAAAAACCGCCCGAAGACAACTTCTTCGGGCTAAATTATTTAAACGTATTTACGAGGAACTCTATTTTTTACAGAACAAACGATTTCGTAATTAATAGTAGAGGCTTGTGCGGCAAGTCGATTAATATCAGCATCGTTTTCAAACACGACAACCTCATCACCAACGTTACAAGGCGCATCATCAACACGGACCATACAAAGATCCATACAAATATTTCCGATAATCGGAAGGTCGTTTCCGTTAATACGAAGCGTTGCTTTGCCGGAAAGAATACGCGAAAGTCCGTCGGCATACCCAATGGAAACAACGGCTTTTTTTATTGTTTCATCAGGCTTATAATTTCTTCCATAGCTTACAGAATCGCCTTTATTTATTTCAGAAACAGATGACACTCTGGAAACAAGTCGCATTGCAGGCAATAAATTGGGATCGGTAGTTGAAGGGGAAGGGGAAAGACCGTATAATATTATTCCCGCTCTTACCATATCCAGTTGCATTTCAGGATAGTTAAGTATCGCCGCACTGTTACAGCAATGGCGAACACCGATGTCGATATCTCGATATTTAAGCTCATCAAGCAATGCGGAAAAGCAGCCATACTGAACGCGTGTAAAATCGCTTTCGGCACAATCACTCTCTGCAAAATGGGTAAAAATACCGCAAATATTTACACCTTCAAGCTTTGAAATCTTTTCAATCTCATCGGCCGCGCTCTGTGTGTCAGAAGTATTATGGCAATATATTCCAAGCCTACTCATTCCGGTGTCAACCTTAATATGAACATTTACCTTAGCGCGCTTTGAGAGCGAGAGGGCAGAAGCATAACTGTCAACAGTCTGAGTCAAAGAGTATTCTTCCAGAAGGGGAGCATACGCCTCATCGGTTATACCGAGAATGAGTATCTCGCCTCCAATTCCGTTTTCTCTTAAAACTATAGCCTCTTCAACGCAAGCTACGGCAAAATTATTAGCGCCGCACTTTTCCAAAGCATGGCAAACCTCAACTGCGCCATGACCATACGCATCAGCTTTAACTACTGCTAAAAGCTTTGTGTTGGGAGAAAGCTTATCTGTTATGTATTTGTAATTGGATGTGATGGCTTTTAGGTCAATTATCGCCTCAACTCTTTTTTTGCTCAACCAGCTTCCTCCTGTTCCGATAGTTTGTATTCAAAAACACCGTCTTCGGTTTCAGCAACCATTTTACCGACAATTTCACTATCTTTGTTATAATACACCAAAAATCTAAAACTGTCAACAATTAAAACAAAAGCATTATCATCTGAAAGCACTGCGTTTTCAAAATCTATTTTAAAATTTCTCCACAGAATATCAAAAGCTTTAAAAGCAGCAAAAACTGATGGATCGGTATTTAACGTGTAATCCCCGTATGTAACATAACAGTTCTCCGCGTCAAAGGTTATTATCATTCCTTTAAGGGATCCGTTAAGTTGCTCAAAGCTTTGAGAAGATGGATCGTATTTATATTTTATACCTGTATACGAAAACACTACCGATTCTTTTTGGAAAAAGGTATTTAATCTGTTTACACTTCCGCAGGAACATAGAAATATTACACATAATAGTAAAGATACGATACATTTTTTCATAATAAAAGCCTCTCTTTCCGAGAGGCTTTTGCTAACCTAAAATTTTACCGATACACTTTGGCAGATCTGAAGGGATCACACCGTGCATCCCGTATTTTTCCGAAAGAAGCTCTCCGGCTTTTCCATGAGCGTATGCTCCTATCAAAGAGGCAGAATACGTATCATATCCTTGCGCAAGCAAAGATCCGATTACACCGGCAAGCACATCTCCGCTTCCGCCTTTTGCAAGCGCAGAGCAACCTGTTGTGTTGACAACGGTATCGTGTCCGTAAGAAGCGATTACCGTTTGGTGTCCCTTTAACACCACGGTTGTTTTATATTGTTTAGCAAATTGCTCAGCATATTTAACTCTATTACTGCATATCTCTTGGGGCGTGATGTCTGTAAGGCGGGAAAACTCCAACGGGTGCGGAGTGAATATTAAATTTTGAGCATTGACCTCTCTTAAGATATCTTTATTCAACGAAACGTAATTTATTCCATCAGCATCAATAACAGCAGGACAATTAAGTCTAACAAGAATAGAACCGAGGTCATAATTCAGTTCGTTTGATATACCGCAACCAATTACTGCGGCTTGTGCTTGAGTTTCAATGAACTTATCTCTAGGTAAGTTAATAACCTCCGGTAACCGAATCCTGACGGGAGCGCAAACAGGTTCTTCCGCAAAAAGCTTAACCAGTCCGCACCCGCTTCGCAAAGCGCCATCACAACAAAGCAAGGCGGCGCCGGTATATTTTATACTTCCGCACAAAAGCTTAACACATCCAAATGTTCCTTTGTGGGAATCTTCTGGACGTTTTTTAATCAAAGCTGTTATATCTACCATAAAACCACTTCCTTTTACATATTTTAACATTTAATTATTCTGATGTCAAACAATTTAATTTTTGGATAAATTATTAATTTTAATCACATTCTATTGAACTTTTTATCATTTAAGGTTATAATCAATGTATGATAATTTAGGGAGATAAATTAAATGAAAAAACTTATTACTTTTTTTAAAGAATACAGTAAACTCATAACAAAGTTTTGGGTTTACCAGGTAACCATGTCTGTTTTGGGATTGATGGTTTCATGGCCCTTGGCAATAATGCTTAAAGGGGATTCCAATTATACCTTGTATATGACGATTGCGGTAATATTCACTGCAGGCTTTTTCTGCTTTTTGGTATATGATTATATGAACCAATTTGGACTAAAATATTCTATACGAAAAAGTAAGGGCGCCAGTAATGATCTCCCTGTTCCCAAGGACAGTCTCGGATTAAAGGTTGCGGCATTTGCATACGCACCCACGGCTTTACTTGTACTTATTTATGTTATTTTCTTCTTATGCGGATTTGAAAAGGGACAAGGTATACTTGTATCGATGATATACATAATTCCTATTCATTCTATGTATAACTCAGGTTGGCTTGCACTCTCGGGGCAGAATGAAATATTCCGTATGCTGTTCTCTGTTGCCGCACTCGTTCCTGCCACTTTCTTTTCATGGCTTGGATATTATCTTGGAGTACGCAACAAGGGTGTTTTATTCAAGGAAAAGATAAGCAAAGAATAAAAAATACTTTTCGTTCATAGTGATATCTAAAGGTGAGTGATACTTTGAACGAATTTAACGATAAAAAAGCTACTATTATTATTTCAATATTTCTTTGTTTGCTACTTCTTTCATTTTTTTGCTTTGCTATGCTGTTTACCGCGGCAGGATATCACACTTTTTCTTTTTCAGCCATTGTTAATAAGCCTGTTTCCGATGGTAAGTTACCAACGATAATTATCGATGCAGGACACGGCGGTGAAGATCCCGGCGCTGTTATCGGTGATGTGAAGGAAAAAGATATAAATTTACAGATAGCCCTGATATTAGGAGAACTATTTGAAAGCAACGGATATAACGTAGTTTACACCAGAAAAAATGATGTTTTACTTTATAAAGAAGGGCAAGAAAACAGAAAAAAACATTTTGATCTGTTTAACCGTGTGAGTATCGCATCTGAATACGAAAACGCCATTCTTATTAGTATACATATAAATATGTTTTCTTCGCCCAAATACAGTGGGTTGCAGGTGTTTTATTCTAATGAAAACAGCTACGTTCTAGCAAAGACTATACAAGAAAAGGTGCGCACTTTACAGCCGAAAAACAACAGAGCAATAAAAAACAGCGGAAACAGTATTTATTTATTAGATAAGTATCAAGGTGTCGGCGTACTCATAGAATGTGGTTTTATTTCAAACGATATTGAAAGAAAACTTTTGTGTGAAACCGACTATCAGCGCAAGATGGCACTGACTATTTTTACGGCAACTGCCGAATATATTAACGGAGATAATAAGTGAAAACAAATTACGTATGTACCTCCTGTGGTTATTTTTCCGCAAAATGGTACGGAAAATGCCCGGAATGTAATGAATGGAATACATTTGAAGAGCAAGCGGTGGAGACCGCCGCTTCTACTAAGGCGATTTCAAAACGCCGTAAAAATTATGATACGCCGCCAACCTCTTCAAAAGCTCGAAGGATTTCGGAAATAGATATTACTACAGAACAGCGATTTCAGACCGGCATAGGTGAATTTGACCGTGTTTTAGGTGGAGGACTGGTAAAAGGAAGCGTGGTATTACTTTCCGGTGAGCCCGGAATAGGCAAATCAACTTTACTTTTACAGCTTTGTCAAACAGTTGGTGTAAATGGTTCAATTCTGTATGTCAGCGGCGAAGAATCTCCGTCACAAATCAAATTACGTGCAAAAAGAGTAGGGGTAGACGCTGAGAATCTCCGTGTTCTCTGCGAAACCAATGTCGCTTCCGTTATACCGGAAATCGTTGGAATACAACCCGATATTGTTATAATAGATTCTATTCAAACGATGTATGATGAGGATGTTGCATCATCTCCGGGAAGCGTTACACAAGTAAAACAGACTGCACTTGCGCTGATAAACAAAGCAAAAGAAGAGAATATTTCAATTATACTCGTTGGACACGTTAACAAAGACGGCGCTATTGCCGGTCCTAAGGTTCTTGAACATATGGTTGACGCAGTTTTATATTTTGAGGGCGACAAGCAGCATTCGTACAGAATCATCAGAGCGGTCAAAAACCGTTTTGGATCAACAAATGAAATTGGCGTATTTGAAATGGTGGACGACGGCTTGTCCGAAGTAGAAAACCCTTCAGAAATGTTAATGGCCCAGCGACCGGTCAACGTTCCCGGAAGCTGTGCAGTGTGCGTTCTCGAGGGAACGAGACCAATTATTACCGAAATACAGGCGCTATCAAGTCCTACCGTATATCCGTCACCTCGCAGGCTATCAGCGGGCTTGGATTATAACCGCGTTTCCCTCGTTCTTGCGGTTCTTGAAAAAAGGCTGGGATTACGGTTTTCAACAACTGACATTTACATGAACGTCGCAGGAGGTTTGCGGTTAGACGACCCGTCATGCGATGCTGCAATAGCCCTTGCGCTTATTTCATCGCAAAAAGACGTACCGATACCAGAAAACCTAATCGTTTTCGGTGAGATAGGACTGGCTGGCGAGTGCCGCAACGTAAACGGCGTAGAACAGCGTATAAACGAAGCTGAACGACTGGGCTTCAAGCGTATTGGCATACCGAAAAAATCCGCAGAAAGGCTTAAGAAGCGCTCACGGAAGATCGAGATATGTCCGTTGAGAAGTGTATACGATTTGTTAAAACTCGCTGAAAACCAATAGGATTAAAAGGACAGCTGTTAGTACCGGCGATATACCCGACGTCACTAATACAGTTGTTCTTTTTGCATATTCCGTCCTTATTATAAGGACACGACTCTGAGCACGGTATCTCCATTAAAATTTTCACCTCGAATAAATCGTTCCCGATTTTGTAACAATTTATTCATAAATAAAAATGTCAACACAAGTAGGGTAGTTAAATGAAATTTTGCACACCCAATCTGCCGAACAATTCGGTAAAAGAAGTTTTTGTTTCCCAAATAATTCCCGATATTATCAGGCATAATTTGGAGTCACTAGGTATAAAGACGCACAATGCGCCTCGTTGCAAAACGTTAAACAGTGAGCTTGCGTTTCATCCGGATATCGTGTTAAATAACCCTAAAACCGGAATTTGGTATTCGGTTGGCGACGAAAATATGAACAAATTGTTAACAAAAGGTGAGGCAATATTATCAGACAATTATCCATATGATTGTCAATATAATTGTTTTATAATTAACGGACGTCTTTATGGGGGCAAGCATATAGCAGATGAAATACGGCGATGTGCGGATAAGCATGTTATAATAGCACAAGGTTATTGTAAATGTTCAACAGTAATATTAAGCGACGAAGATTTCATTACATCTGATCCCAGCATTTACAATGTTCTTAAAAAAGAAGGAAAAAACATCCTGAAAGTAACTAACAACGGTATTTATCTGAACGGTTATTCTTGTGGATTTATCGGAGGATGTACTGGTGTACTAGGTAGTAAAACTCTGGCAATAACAGGAAATGCAAAGCTGCTTGATGATTATAAAGATTTAAAAGATTTTTGCAGCAATATAGGTTATCAGATAATTTCATTATCAAACGAAGCTCCATACGATTACGGCGGAATATTACCAATATACGAAGAGGATTAGATTGGATCTGCCAAAATATGAGATTTTGGCATATAAACTATTTTAACCGTTAATATGATTGATTACCCTTTCCCTTAATTATACAAAATTTTCATTTTGTATAATTAACAATGTTTTTTTATTGATTAAAACAAATATCCCCTCCGAGTAGTTACGGAGGGAATTTTTTTAATATTGAGGTTAATTATCAAGCAAACAAACTTACTACAACACCGGTAATCACGCCAAATAAATATAAAAGTCCTGTAATATACAGGTTCTCTCTTATACTTTTATTTGCACGGAACAAAACCACAAGTCCAACACCGGCATTCACACAAACACCGGAAACAAGCTGACCCATGCTTATAGCGTTCTCTACATATAGATCAGTAAGCAAAATTGATGATGTACAGTTTGGAATCAAGCCAATTAGTGCAGTAATCAGCTCGCCAATTACGGGCGTTGAAATAAGCAATTTTTGTATATTGCTCTCGCCTACCAATTCAAATATAATATTGATTCCGCAGGTTACGACGAAAATAATAAGAATGATTTTGAGTGTATGCTTAATTGCAGATACAAACACCCCGTCATGCTCACAATGACAATTCTCGCTTTCGCACATATGTTCAATTGTCGTGTTTCTTTTTCTTTTATAAATAATATCCACAACAAAGCCGAACAGCGCACCGGCTACAAACTTGGTAAGTAAAATAAATACTATCTCTTTTGCCGGTACTGAAGCAGAGATTAAAATTGGAAGCATCTCATCCGACGTGGACAAAAACACAGCGACCAGAGTACCTGCAGTTACCGTGCCAACAGCAAAAAATGATGCGGCAGCGCCAGAAAAACCACATTGCGGTATCAAGCCTATAAGGCTTCCCAAAATCGGTCCCGCTTTTCCGGAAGCACTGATTATTCCTTTTACTTTCTCTTCTGCTTTGTGTTCGATAAGTTCTATTATAAGATATGTAACAAACAAAAGCGGTAATATAACCAATGTATCGGTTAATGCGTGTAACACTGCGTGAAGCATTAATAATCTCCTTTTTAAAGGTACTCCCCTGCCCCTGAAAATCAGAGGCAGGGGAAAACCGCTTATTTAATCTCGTGAATATTTACGTGATACTTAGCGTTTGCGGAATTTGCAAGTGCCTGAGCGACCTTGTCACCTTCATTTCTCTTTTCAAAGAACTTGGTAGCAACCTGGTCAAACAGCGCATAAGACAGAACATCTTCGTCCTGCTTTATATACTGTGCGCACTTTGCACGAAGGGTTTCAAGCTCGGGCTTGATATTATCAGCGGGACGGCAAGTAATTGCAGGCTCGTCGCCGATTATCTTCTTTCTGAACTCGGGATCGATCTCTACGGGAGTTCTGCCGTAATCACCACGGACAACGCCCTTAAATTCCTTGGTAACAGTCTTATAACGCTCACCCATAAGAACGTTAAATACTGCCTGAGTACCAACGATCTGAGAAGTAGGAGTTACAAGAGGAACCTGACCTGCGTCAGCACGTACTCTGGGAACTTCTTCAAGAACCTCCTGAAGCTTGTCAGCCTTGCCAGCCTGCTTAAGCTGGGAGAGAAGGTTGGAAAGCATTCCGCCGGGAACCTGATAAATAAGTCCGTTTACGTTAACCTTGAGCATCTTAGGGTCAAGCTGACCGGATGCGATATACTTTTCACGAAGAGTGTTAAAGTATTCAGCAGCTTCATTGATCTTATTAAGATCAAGACCGGTGTCAAAGGGAGTGCCCTGGAAAGTAGCAACGATAGGCTCCGTAGGAGGCTGAGAAGTACCGCCTGCAAGAGGAGAAAGTGCGGTATCAACTACATCTACCCCTGCCTCAACTGCCTTCATAATAGTCATAGAAGCTATACCTGCAGTATAGTGAGTATGAAGCTGAACGGGAATATTGCAAATAGACTTGATTGCGGTTACGAGATCATATGCATCGTAAGGCTTAAGCAGACCAGCCATATCCTTGATACAGATAGAATCTGCGCCCATTTCCTCGAGTGTCTTTGCATATTTAGCAAAGTATTCATTAGTGAAAACTTCACCGGTAGTATAAGAAAGACATGCCTGAACGTGTCCGCCCTCTTTCTTGGTAGCATCAATAGCGGTCTTAAGATTTCTGGGATCGTTAAGAGCATCAAAAATTCTGATTATATCGATACCGTTTGCGAAAGATTTCTGTACGAAGTACTCAACAACGTCGTCTGCATAGTGTCTATAGCCAAGAATGTTCTGGCCACGGAACAGCATCTGAAGTTTGGTGTTTTTAGCATGGTCACGGATAGTACGAAGTCTCTGCCAAGGATCCTCGTTGAGGAAACGGAGACAAGAGTCAAATGTAGCACCGCCCCAAGCTTCAAGAGAATGATAACCAACCTGATCAAGAATGTCCAGTGCAGGAAGCATCTCTTCAGTAGTCATTCTGGTAGCTATAAGAGACTGATGAGAGTCACGAAGAATAGTTTCAGTTATTTTAAGTGCCATAATTAATACCTCCGATTATCTGAAAATAGTGAGGAACACGCCGGCTGCAACTGCGGAACCGATAACACCGGAAACGTTGGGGCCCATAGCGTGCATCAGAAGGAAGTTGGAAGGATTAGCCTTCTGACCCTCAACCTGAGAAACACGAGCCGCCATAGGTACTGCAGAAACACCTGCGGAACCGATGAGAGGATTGATCTTACCGCCGGTAAAGATGTACATAACCTTACCGAAAACAACTCCACCTGCGGTTGCAAATGAGAATGCACAGAGGCCGAGAATAAGAATGCCAAGAGGGCTGGTAAGGAAGCTGTCAGAATTAAAGAAGGATTCTGCAGTAGCAGTCGCGCCAACAGAAACACCGAGAAGGATGGTTACGATGTTGCACAGTTCATTCTGCATTGTCTTAGCTATTCTATCAACAACGCCGCTTACCTTAGCAAGATTACCAAGCATCAGAGAACCAATAAGAGGAGTAGCATCAGGAAGAATGAAGCAAATAATTAATGTGCATATCACAGGGAAAAGCACTTCTTCAGTCTTGGATACGGGACGCAGCTGCTCCATTTTTACAGAACGTTCCTTCTTGGTGGTAAGTAAGCGCATAATGGGGGGGCTGGATAAGAGGAACCAACGCCATATAAGAATATGCTGCAATTGCAATAGCTCCGAGAAGGTTGGGCGCCAATTCTTTGGTTACAAGAATAGCGGTAGGACCGTCTGCGCCTCCGATAATACCGATAGCCGCAGCCTCAAGAGAAGAAAATCCGAGAAGCATTGCGCCAACAAATGCAGCAAATACACCGAACTGAGCTGCAGCACCGAGAAGCAAGCTCTTGGGGTTTGCAATGAGAGGCTTAAAATCGGTCATTGCGCCTACACCCATAAAGATGAGGCAAGGATAAATACCCAGCTTAACGCCGAGATATAAATAGTCGAGCAGACCGCCATGAGCAGCCAACTCACCCCAGTTAATATTGGCGCTTGATTCCTGAACAAAATAGTTCATATGGAAAATTTCGCCAACAGGAATGTTGGTAAGGAACATACCAAAAGCAATAGGAAGCAAAAGGAGCGGCTCAAACTTGAACTTGATGGCAAGAACCATAAGAACGAAAGAAATGAGTATCATGATAACAGAACCCCAGGTAAAGTTATCAACTCCAAATGCAGATGCATTAAGTATTCCCTTTATGGTTTCTACTATAAACATCTGTTGTTCTCCTATTAATGAAATTAACCGATAACGTAAAGAAGATCGCCGGAGTTAACGGAAGCGCCTTCGTTTACGTAAACGGATGCTACGGTACCGTCTACAGGAGAAACGATATCGTTTTCCATCTTCATAGCTTCGATAACACAAAGGATATCGCCAGCCTTAACAGCTTGTCCTGCTTTTGCAACAACCTTGAGAACAGTACCGGGAAGAGGAGAAGTAACCTTTTCACCGCCCGCAGGTGCTGCTGCGGGAGCGGGTGCCGCTGCAGGAGCGGGAGCTGCTGCGGGAGCGGGAGCTGCTGCAGGAGCAGGAGCTGCTGCGGGAGCGGGTGCTGCCACAGGAGTGTAAACTTCGTTGGGATTTGCATCCTCAACGACTACTTCGTATTTTGTACCATTAACGGTAATAATGTACTTTTTAGCCATTTTAAATTCTCCTTAATTAATTTGAGTAATAGAAATAACGTTAAACGCGCACTCGCTTTCACCTCTGGCGGCAGCGATAGCGGCAGTTGCAACAGCAACGATCTCTTCTTCTTTGTTGGCTACTGCGGGAGCGGCTGTAACAGCGGCAACGGATACAGGAGCAGCAACTGGCTTTTCAACAGGCTTATCTGCGCTTTTGGATTTGCGACCGAAAATAAGCGGGAAAATATAAAGGATTATCATGAGTACGATAAGTACTGAGAACACTACTATCATACCTACCAATGTAACTTTTCCGCCATGAACAAGTCTTTCGATCAGCGTTCCTTCACCACGGTTGATGACTTCAAAAATAGTCTCACCGTCTGCAGCAACAGAATTATCTGCTACGGAAACTTCCTGTGTAGGTTCAGACACTGCTTCTTCAGCAAAAGCTATCACAGAAGTCATAGCAATTACAGTAACCACAGTAAGAAAAACGCACACAAGCTTTTTGCAGTTGAATAACAAGATGAGTACACTTCCCTTCCGGATGAACGGTATTTACTATCCCATTCTATCCCATTTTATTTACAATTATATAATACACTTAATTCTCAAAAAAATCAATACAAATTTTACAATATATAGTATTTTTTGTAAAAAGCACTTGTCGAAAATAAAAAGATATGGTATTATATTGTAAAATTTACACAAGGGGTAATCTTCAATGCACGAACTTGACCATAATATTGATTACGTTCTTCTCACAGAAGAGCAAATTCAGGAAAGAATTAAAGAGATGGCAGCGCAGATTTCTGCTGACTACGCCGGAAAGCAGCTTTTGCTGGTCGGCATATTAAAAGGTTCTATGCCCTTTATGGCTGACCTTATGCGCTATCTTACAATCAATGCAAAAATAGACTTTATGAGCGTCTCCTCTTATGGCGACGGTACTGTTTCCAGCGGTCAGGTAAGAATTATTCTGGATCTTAACAAGCCTATCGAGAATTATGATCTTCTTATTATTGAAGATATTTTGGACAGCGGCGCTACACTCTCTTACATTAGAGAATGGCTTACTATAAGAAAACCTCGTTCTTTCAAGATCGCTACCCTGCTTGATAAGCCCGCCCGCAGAAAAGCAGACATCACTGCAGATTACAGTGGTTTTGAAATTCCTGACGGATTTGTTGTCGGCTATGGCCTCGACTATGCTGAGGATTACCGAAACCTTCCCTATATCGGCATTCTTAAACCCGAGGTATACGAAAAATAACTTCAAAGAAATCACAGCACGGTGCAAATGAGCGCCGTGCTGTTTTTAATATTTAATTTGTAACAGGAACGTGTTACTTTCCTTTTTCTTTTGACAAACCGATAGAATTATGGTATAGTAAATTAAATATATAATAATGGAGACTCAAATGGCTGTTCTGGATGTAAGAGATATAAAACTGTCATATGGAATAACCGATATACTTTCTTCGGTATCTTTTACCGTAAACAAAGGCGATAAAATTGGTATTACCGGTGTTAACGGCGCAGGTAAATCTTCGTTGTTTTCTATAATTTGCGGCACACTTACCCCTACCGCAGGAAACGTATATATAGCAAAAGACACAACCATAGGTCTTTTGCGACAGCAGACTGAAAACGATTTTGTAGAGGAAACCGTTTATGAATCGGCAATTTCTTCTTTTTCTCAACTCATTGAACTTGAAAATAAGATTGATTTGCTCTCCAAACAGCTCGATAGTGGCGAGGAACATATCATAAAAGAATATTCTTTACTTAACGACCGTTTTTCTGCTTCCGGAGGATATGATTACAAGCAAAGAACTACCGCTATGCTTGGCAGATTCGGTTTTTCCGGTCAGGATCTTAACAAGCAAGCTTGTCTTTTAAGTGGCGGTCAAAAAACTCGCCTTAACCTTGTTTCCCTACTTTTGCGTGAGCCTGATATAATTTTACTTGATGAACCAACGAACCATTTGGACATTCCTGCCATAGAATGGCTGGAAGGATATGTTAAGCAATCCAAAAAAACTTTCCTCATTATATCTCATGACAGATATTTTCTCGACAGAATAACAAACAGAACGCTGGAGCTTGAAAACGGCATTTCCTGTATATATGACGGCGGTTATTCTGTATTTCGTGAAAAGAAAGATAAGCTTCGTGAAGATCAAATGAAGCAGTATCTGCTTCAGCAAAAGGAAATAAAACGTTTAGAGGCGTTTATTGAACAGCAACGCCGTTGGAACCGTGAAAAGAATATCATAGCTGCGGAAAGCAGACAAAAGGCCATTGACCGCATGGTGAAAATAGAAAAACCGCAAGACAAGCCAAAAGGTATTTCTTTTTCCCTGTCGGGAACAAGCGCAAAAAGTTATGACGTACTGTCGGTACGTAATCTTTCAAAAAGCTTTCCGGGCCATAAGTTGTTCCAAGATTTATCGTTTGAAGTAAAGCAAGGTGACCGACTCTTTGTACTGGGAGAAAACGGCACCGGAAAATCAACACTAATAAAAATACTTACCGGCCGTGAAAAAGCGGACGGCGGTGTTTTTGAACTCGGATACAACCAAAATATCGGGTATTACGATCAGGAACAACAACTTCTTAACGATTCCTCAACCGTTTTAGAGGAGCTTTGGAGTGAATATTCTAATCTCACTGCGACACAAGTCAGATCTGCGCTGGCAAGATTTGGCTTTATCGGTGATGACGTCTTCAAAAGCATCTCCGTGCTCAGCGGTGGCGAGAGGGCGCGACTCTCTATATGCAAAATGATAATGACCGGCATATCGCTTCTGGTGCTTGATGAGCCGACGAACCACCTTGATATGAATTCAAAGGAGACGTTGGAAAACGCACTGAAAGAATATGACGGTACAGTAATTGCGGTTTCCCATGACAGATATTTTATATCTTCTCTTGCTCAAAAAATACTTGAATTGGATAACGAAAAGGGCGCAACACTATACAAATGCGGATATGACGAATATGTTGGGAAACGTGCTGCTAACTCCGCTACCAACGCAACTCAAGTTCAAGAAGTTACCGCCAACAAGCAGAATTTTGAGCAAGTTAAACGTGATAAAAACCGTAAGCGTTCTATTGAAAGACGTTTGCCACTTCTGGAGAAACGAAACGAAGAAATCGAAAAAGAGTTAAAGGAAATTGAAACAAAGGAAGCTTTACTTCAAACTGATTACGAAGCTTTGGCAAAACTTTATGAGCTTCGAACCGCTCTTGAAGAAGAACAGTTTTCTATAATGGAAGAACAATTTTCTTTAGAAGAAGAATATCAGAATTTTTCAGAATAATTGCCCAACACTCCTAATAGAATATATTAAAAACCTATTAGGAGAGTTATAATGTTTATCTACACGCTTAAAGCTACCAACATTAAGTTTTTCGCTGCGCTTATTTTGTCTGCGGCAGTATTAGTAACCGTAATAACCGTAATTCCGGAATATGATTCTACACTCCAAGTGGCCGCTTCCTCTATTAACTATTCATCCATAAAGACAGAGGAGGACCGTATCGAGTTTCTAAAGGAATTTGGTTATGAGCTCGATTCTTCTCCGGTTGAAACCGAAGAAGTTGAAATCCCAACCGAGTTCGACAGCGTTTACACAAAATATAACGATATACAACGTGCTCAAGGGTTGAATCTTCAAAAATATCGCGGAAAAACAGCAACGAGATATACATACCGCGTTACCAATTACAAAGGATACGACGGTACTGTTCTTGCAACGATAATTGTTTATAAAAACAAAATAATTGCAGGAGATGTTTGCGGCATAGACGGAAACGGCTTTGTGCACGGATTTATAAAGGACGGAAACTAAGTTATGTCAGAAGTATATAGTGAAAGAATTGACAAAATAATTGCATCACTGGGTCTGATGTCACGCAAGGACTGTGCCCGCGCCGCAAAAAACGGAAGAATAACAGTTGATGGAGCTGTAGAAAAGTCAACAGCACGAAAGGTTACTGATAAAAACGTGCTTTGTCTCGATGGAGAAGCTGTGGTTTATTCAAAATATATGTATATTCTTTTGAACAAACCCGTTGGATACGTTTGCGCTGCCGAAGACGGAAAATACTCTACGGTGTTTGAGCTGCTGCCAAAAGAATATTGTAATCTTGGTCTTTTCACTGTCGGCAGACTTGATATGAATACCACTGGCGTGCTTTTAATAACCAACGACGGTGCTCTCTCACACGCTCTGCTTTCGCCCAAAAACAAGATATATAAAACGTACAGAGTAAAAACTAAATTTCCGGTATCTGATAATGATATAGCAATGGCATCTAAAGGCCTAGTGCTTGACGGCGAAGATGTTTCTCTTCCCGCAGATATAAATATTGTCGACGAGTGCCTAGCTGATATTCGTGTCTACGAAGGCAAGTTTCATTTAATCAAAAGAATATTTTTAGCTTTGCATAACCAAGTGCGGGAATTAGAGCGAATCGAATTTTGCGGAATCACATGCGACGGACTGAACAACGGCAGTTGGAGATTTCTTACGGAAATAGAAATTTCCAAGCTTAGAAATGCCGTAAATAAGCAAAAAGCGTAAAATATTCAATTCTATTATGCAAAATGTATAAAGCTGAAGTGAAAATTTTGGGTATTTAATCACTTACATATTTCATATTTTTTTGGTATTATATCTAAAGTAATTAAAGAGGCAAAATGCCACCCTCAGGAGGTTCTAAATGGCAAGCGTATTATTTAAGCATATTTACAAAAGATATCCCGGCGGAGTTACTGCTGTAAACGATTTCTCCCTCGAGATCAAAGATAAGGAATTTATTATCCTTGTTGGTCCTTCCGGCTGCGGTAAAACCACTACCCTTCGTATGATCGCAGGTCTGGAAGAAATTACCGAAGGCGAACTTTTCATTGACAACAAGCTCGTTAACGACGTAGCTCCTAAGGACAGAGATATAGCAATGGTATTCCAGAACTACGCTCTGTATCCTCATATGTCTGTTTTTGAAAACATGGCATTCGGTCTTAAACTCCGTAAAGTAAGAAAAGAAGAGATCAAGAAGAGAGTTGAAGAAGCTGCTCGTATCCTTGATATAAGCCATCTGCTTGACAGAAAGCCTAAGGCTCTGTCCGGTGGTCAGAAGCAGCGTGTTGCTCTCGGTCGTTGTATAGTTCGTGAGCCTAAGGTATTCCTTCTCGACGAGCCTCTCTCCAACCTGGACGCTAAGCTTCGTGCAGCAATGAGAACTGAGCTTACCAAGATCCACCAGAGACTGCAGACCACCTTCATCTACGTTACCCACGACCAGGTAGAGGCTATGACCATGGCTACCAGAATCGTTGTAATGAAGGACGGCGTTATCCAGCAGGTTGATACTCCTCAGAACCTCTATGACAAGCCTGTTAATATATTTGTTGCCGGATTTATTGGCACTCCTCAGATGAACTTCGTTAATGGTACCCTCGTTAAGAAGGCCGACGGTCTTTACTTCGACTTCGAAGATTCCGAATTCAAAGTTCCCGAAGACAAGGCAAGTGTTCCTGCACTTCAGGAATACATTGGCAAGGAAGTTATTGCAGCGCTCCGTCCCGAGCTTATCCATGACGAGCCCATATTCCTTGAAAAGTTCTCTGATTCTATTATTGATGCTTACGTTGAATTTACCGAACTCATGGGCGCAGAGATTTACCTCTACCTTAAGATCGGTGAAGAGACCAGCGTAATCTCCCGTGTTTCCAGCCGTTCACAGGCTAAGCCCGGTGATACCATTAAGGTTGCTATTGATACTACTCATATTCACTTCTTTGATAAGGATACCGAGAGAGTTATCACTCACTAATTACATAATTAAATATCGGCTCCGAAATCCTTTACGGAGCCGATTTTTATTTGGAGATATATTATGTCGTCAATTCCGGAAAAATACGCTCATTATTTTGAAAAGTTGGACACGCCTTCTGTTATTACCGACTTGAACTTAAGAATAGTTTGGAAAAACGATGCAGTAAAAACTTTTTACAAAGAAATAAGACGTTCCTCTTCAATACAATATTATATTGATAAATATTCTTTTGCCGCGCTGAAAAGAATGGAACCCGGTGACAGAATTTCACTCCATTTCCTTCTTGATGAATACACGCCGGGATTCGCAAAGCGTAAAGAAGATTGCTATATTTTAAGAATAAGCAGGTTCAATTCTGCGGCGCAAAAACGAATAAGCGAGCTATTTAAGGAACGTTATTTGTCAAAAGGATACGTCGCTTCCGATCCAACTGCTTTTGAGCCGGAATTCGATAATATTTCCACCAAAAAGTTGGACAGACTTGTTGGGATTTTCGCCGGACTTGATCCCGAAAGAATGATGTATATGGATATAACCACCCCGCTTTCTCAGTTTGCACGGCAAGCCACCGAAGCGCTGTACGGAATCGAGGTGCGTTATAAATGCAATGTTGAACATCTTCCGGTATATTTTAACGTTGCAGACCTATATATGCTGCTTTCTGCTTTGACAGGTTGTCTGATATCCAGCGCGCCGTACGAGACACTCATACGCCTCGATTCGAAATTCGTTGACGGTTCTGTTGTAATAAATTTAAGAGTAAGAAAAACTGCAAACGTAAACGTTGATGAGCTCATCAAGATTTATAAAGATTATAATTTACTTGATGAAATTTGCGAATATGGCCATAAATACCTTAATTTGTTACTGATTAATGCTATCTGTGACAATTATGACTGGTACTTTGAGGTTCATGACGGACCCGACGAAGTAAGTGTTTCCATCAAAATGCACACTACTTATAGCGGCGAAACCTCAATCGCTCTTTACAATGAAGATATGAATGATGACATCATCAATATAATGCTTTCGCATTTCAGAATGAATAAAAAAGATTCAACAGAGGAAGAAACTGAATAAAACAAAACCGCGGTAATAAAACCGCGGTTATTTTTTATTCGTTTAACAAAGCATTGACCATTTCACGAAGAGATAAAATAAAGCTATCATCCTTCGGATATTCAGAAAAAGTAATAAGCATATCAGCGCGGTCATCTATGATATCGCAAACGGCTTCCCTGCCAATTTTTTCCGCAAGCGCTTCAAGAGCCCGAATGTCTCTCAATGCTTGTGTAAACACGGCAAGATGAATAGTATCGTAGGTCGTGCCGTCCGGCGCAGGATATACACTGAACGCATCACCGGATGGGGCGAAGAACTCCCCATCGGTTGTACGGTATGGATCAATAGGAGCAATCGAATATTGATTGTTATAAAAATTATAACCCCAATGCAAAAAACCGCTGATTGCATATCTGAACATCTGCACACCAATAATTCTGTTGCGTGCTGAAGGCATCGATAAAAATCTGTTTGAAACGTTAACACATTCACCACAGCAATAATATGTCCAAAGATTCTTTACGTTATTGTCTATAAATGGCTGAATATGATCGGTGGCAACAACCGGCGTATCCACTGCACCTGAGGAATAAAATTCAAAATTCGACAGTGCATCAATTATCTTACACCCCTCAAGCGCTTTTAAAATACCGCTTTTCGCATTAAGGTAATCATCAAGCTGAGCGGCGGAGGGTTCGTCGGAAATATGGTAAAAACAATTATCGGCAACGCCCTTGTTTTCAAGAAATGCACGTAGCGAAGGAATAAAAACGTTAAGGAAACCAACGTACTCTTTACCGCATGCATCTGTTTCCCAGCCGAATATTTTTGTTTCGACGCCATCAACCTCGGCGACTATTTTAGGTGCATGCTTTGCTCCCCATTGTGTGAAGAAATGTGCAATTTCAAAGTACTTTATTCCCTCTTCAAGACACATATCAATCCACCGAGCAAGCAAAGAAAAGTCAAAGATATACTCGTTTTCCTTCTTGGTTATTTTCACTAGCTGAGTAGTCAGGCGCTCATGTCCGACTGCAGTATCAAGCGCAGGTGTAAACACAGGCGTAAGCAGCATATTTATTCCGTTTGCAACAGCAGTGCGTACAAAATTACGAATGATACGCCAATGCTCTTCCGAAAAAGCAGGCACACGGTAGTAGTTAGCAAGGCAGTCACAATGGAACCATTGAGTAAAAATCAGCTTTTGTTCAGGAAGCACCGCGTTGTATACCGTAACAGTAAACAACGCGTTTCCAACACACTCGCCCTCGTTATTTTTAAGTATTATGTTAACCAAGTAATCACCGGCGTCCACTGCTTCCGGAACATCAATATCCACCCATAACGCGTGCAGTTGACCCGACACAACATAAACATTTGGATCGTCTTTTAACGGAATTAATAAGTCCGGGAACATGCCGGGTTCTTTGCGTAAATAGTTATCGTCATTCCATTCACGAAAAACAGGCATTAATGACGGTACGTTATGAACATTCGAAACAGTAATATGATCAGCAAGCTCAGAAACTATTTCAGCCTTGCAAACCATTTTACCGCTGGGAATCTCTGTGTCGCTGGAAAAACAAACTTGATATGAGAGCTTGTCGTTTTTCAACACACTTCCCTTTTTGTACTCGGGCTTACTATTAATATCTTCATCAAAAAAGCACTTCTCAAGAGCTGAAATTGTTTTAACAGTTACCATATTTTCCTCCATTAATGAAACTATTTGATTACAATCCAATATCTTTTTATCTTTTTTTCTCTTATTATTTCTCCATCAAAAAAGATTCTTAATATATTCTGCAACGTGTTTACCAAGCATCTCATTACCTGCTTCGGTTAAATGACAATAATCAGAAAAATAATCTTCAGTAAGGTTTTCATATTCACTGAAAACGTCATCAATATATATTTCATTTTTTAAAGCGTTAACAGCGGCTTTGTTATATGCTTTTATCTCTGCAGTTGTACGAGGATTAACAGAATCCATCCCATTAGGGTTCATCGGCATAGTAGTGAAAAATACGATTTTCGCGTTAGGGAAAATTGTCGATATTCTTCTTTTAATTCGAACGAGCATCTTTGTATATTCTTCGATAGAATTCAATGATTCTTCGCCATCCCAATGAGCAATATCCCAATGACCGTTGTTCCAATATACAACATCTACTTCCTCCGGAGAATAAAACAGATTCTTCCACTGGGAAAGACCGACAAACGTATATTGTGTATATCTACAATTGTCATCAGGAAAAATAACTTCCGCTACATCGGAGAGAATACGTTTAGTTATCTCACAATATCCCATTCGTATAGAATCACCGATTAAAAAGACAGTTTTTTTACTATTATCAGTTTCTACAGCGACAACATCAAGTGCTGCTTCCTCATGATACTTAATATTCATTTTCATTCCTCTTTTGTGCTAAAATTCAAATCTATCCAATAACGTTTAATTCGCTCACCATCGACAAGTATCTCATTTTCAAAAACACCGCCGTTGTCAATTATTACTCTCTCACTCGCAAGATTGGATGAGCAACAAGTAATAAGAACTTTATCAATTCCTTTGGCGGTACAGTTATGCAAATTAAGTTTCAACATTTCCTTAGCATAACCTTTGCTTCGTTCAGACGGGCGCACCGTGTATCCGATATGACCACCCCAAGTGCTTAAAACCGGATGTTCAATATGATGCCTGAGATCAATAATCCCGACTAATTTATGATCCCATACACGAACAGCAAGATATGTATCTGAAGGAACGCTGCCGGTTGGAGCGGTGTCAGCATGTTTTCTGGAATCAAGAATTTTAATCCACTTTTCAGCGGACGTGCAGTTTTTAAGATCACCGCATCCGTCAAAAGAATTAACTCCGTCTTTTTGTAAAACCTCGTTTTTAAACGCCATTATCTGACCACTGTAACCAACATTGGGTACAACAAGTTTGATGCGGTTAAGAAATCTGTCTGCCTCAGTTAATATGCGTTTTGTGCTATCGTGCTGAAATGAGTTCATTGCCTCTTGATATGCCATTAAATTAATTTCTGAAAGCTCTGATTTTTGGACGGAAAAAGATTGTTTTTTATATTCTGCCAGAAAATAAACTACTCTCTTTTTAGTTTCAGGTTTCCCATCACGAAGCAAGAAGTACTCTTCGCTCGTCCTGAATCCTCTTATGATTCTTATGTTTAAGCCCGTTTCTTCTTTAATTTCTCGACGAGCCGTCTGAACTTCAGTCTCACCTTTTTCCATATGGCCTTTTGGGAAACCGTATATCCCGTTCAACGAACGAACAACAACATATCTTATTTTCCCATTCACACGAGTAAAGACAACTGCTCCACATGACTTTTCACGTCTCATTTTTAACATCTCGCTTTCGAGATTATGATAACACATATCAATTTCAAAGTCAAACAATAATATAAAAAAGCAGGTCAAAGACCTGCTTTTGGCCCGCCCTGGGGGATTTGAACCCACGACCATCGGAATCGGAATCCGGTACTCTATCCGGGCTGAGCTAAGGGCGGTTATTCAGTTTTACATCAATAATGTATTTAAGCCAGAAGGTAAGAGTAAGAAGGACTGACGAAATTATAAGCACAAGCGCAGTCATTCCGCTCCAACTTTGAGCGCCTGATAAAAAAGAAACAAATATATCAGTCACAAAAGCAGACAGGCAATAAGGAAGTAACACCCAAAGCAGGTCATGAAGAATGCATTCTTTAATCCTGACATGGGTTCCCTTAGTTAATTTATATGAGGTATATATCAAAGGTATACAGTAAAATAAAGAAAAAAACGCAAAGAGAAACACAGCGTCCGGCGAAGCCTTGAAGGAAGCCACCAGAGTAAAGCATACGGGAAGACACGCCTCATATACCGCTTGTGCAATTTTTGAATTTTTTGAATACATCTATACCACCGTAAAAACACATTGCAACGACGGCTCGTGCCGCAAATAATACGTTGTAAAAAATAACAGGTGCCGAACACCATTCGGCACCTGTTGTGGTGATCCATCGGAGAATCGAACTCCGGACACCATGATTAAAAGTCATGTGCTCTACCGGCTGAGCTAATGGATCATTTGACCGCCCGATTAGAATACCACATAATCGGGCATTTGTCAATAACAAAATTAATAAAATCTAAAATTTGCGATTACTACACCTAAAATCATAACGTCAGTGCAATAAATAGGTTTCATTCTATTGTTCTCAGGTTGTAGTCTTATTCTGCCGTTATCATGATAAAAACGCTTTACAGTCGCCTCATCATCAATTAATGCAACAACTATCTCACCTTCATCTGCATAACGGCGGTTTTCAACAACAACGATATCGCCATCGAGTATTCCTGCGTTGATCATGCTTTCGCCCTGAACGCGAAGCGCAAACAAACTATTCTTGCCTCGAGACATACTCACAGGATAATCTACGTAACCTTCACAAGACTGTATAGCCGTTATAGGCATACCTGCAGCAACCTTACCGAGAATAGGAACACGCAGCATTTTATCGGGCTCGCCTTTTCGCTCAATCTTTACTGCACGGCTTTTGCCTTGCTCCTTTGTTATATATCCCTTCTCTTCCAAACGTCGCATATACGCGTGAACCGTAGAGGTTGAACGGATACCAAGCGCCGCAGCAATATCACGTACGGAGGGAGCATATCCATCATAAGTAATCTTGTCCTGAATATACTCATATACTGCCTTTTCATTATTGGTAAGAACTACCATAAAAACATCCTCCTATATCAGCAAATCAAATAATCGCTGTGCTCGTTCAGTCTCGCCTTTAACGTACAAATATCCAAACAAACACTCAAAACCCGTTGCTCTGCGATATTGTACTGCTGCAGCACTTTTGGGTGTATGCGCAGAATGTGCATTTCTTCCCCTCTTATAGACCGCAGTCTCGTTTTCGGTTAAATGCGGGAGTATTATGTCAATCAAATCGCTTTGTTTTACTGCCGTTACAAATTCTTTGGCACGCTTATTCAACTCGGAAGTAGGCATATTTCCTTGCGACAGTAAATGCGCACGAACCAAAAGCTCATAATATGCATCTCCGAGATAGGCAAGTGCCAAAGGACTATATTCTGCTACATTCATACACGCTTCCACTTAGGACCTTGAGCAGTATCTTCAACAACAACGCCCATTTCTTTCAGTTTGTTGCGTATTTCGTCAGCAAGAGCATAATTCTTGGCCTTCTTTGCCTCAGTACGTTGATTCACCAGCTCGACTATCTCCCTGTCTTCCTCAGATACAGGTACATCGGTATCCTCAGCCTGCTTCTTGGCATTTTCCTTAAGCTTTTTCGCTGCATCCAGTAGACCTATCGAAAGAACTTTATCGTAATCAGCGATAAGTGCAAGCTTGGTAGCATCGGAAACATCTGCCTTCAAAGCATCATAAATCGCAGTTATAGCAAGAGAGGTATTAAGATCATTATCCATAGCAGAGACGAAACCAGCTCTTACACGCTCAAATCCCTCATTATCGACCTCACCATCTTCAGATAGAGCCGCGATACGCGCTACAAGCTTGTTATAAGCGGTAACTGCATTATCCAGTCCTTCCCAAGAAAACACAAGATTCTTTCTGTAGTGGGACTGTAGACAGAAGAAACGGTAAACCAGCGGATCATATCCGTTTTCTTCAAGAAGAGAAACGGTAAGGAACTTACCTGAGGATTTACTCATCTTTCCGCTCGAAGTGTTAAGATGAAGCACATGAAACCAGTGCTTACACCAAGGATGTCCGAGATAGGCCTCACTTTGTGCTATTTCATTTGTGTGATGAGGAAACGCATTATCTATACCACCGCAGTGGATATCAAGATACTCACCTAAGGTCTTAACAGAAATGGCAGAGCATTCGATGTGCCAACCGGGATAGCCATACCCCCAAGGACTGTCCCATTTTAGCTCCTGATCTTCAAACTTGGACTTGGTAAACCAAAGAACAAAGTCAGTCTTGGTTTTCTTATTACTGTCAACACCAACGCCTTCGCGAACACCTTCTTCAAGGTCATCAGCGTCATGTTTGTTAAAAACATAATAGTTTTCCAACTTAGAGGTATCAAAATAAACGTTTCCGCCTGCCTCATATGCGTATCCGTTTTCGATGAGGCGCTGCACCATTTCGATAAAATCATCGATACAGCCGGTTGCCGGAACAACGTACTCAGGTCTTTTAATATTCAGCTTTTCACAATCAGCAAAGAATGCGTCAGTATAAAACTGAGCTATCTCCATAACCGTCTTGTGCTCGCGTTGAGCGCTTTTTATCATCTTATCATCTCCGGTATCACCGTCAGAGGTAAGATGGCCAACGTCTGTAATATTCATCGTGCGGGTAACCTCATACCCCGAATAAACAAGATATTTTTCAAGCACGTCTTCCATTATGTAAGAACGCAAATTTCCTATATGAGCAAAATGGTAAACGGTAGGACCGCAGGTATACATAGTAACCTTACCGGGAACGTGAGTAACAAACTCATCTCTGGTTCTGGTAAGTGAATTATAAAGTTTCATAAATTGCCTCTTTAACTATTGGATTTAATATACGGCCAATATGCCTTAAGATAGGAAAGACCGGACCACAGGGTAAACACAGTCATTACTATACAAGAAACAAGAGAAAGAATGTTTCCGCAGAACGGAAGCAAAACAGGCTCCAAAATCATGCAGCAAACACAAACTATCTGCGTATTTGTTTTTATCTTTCCAAGCATACTTGCAGCAACAACTATACCGGAAGAGTTATTGACAACAAGACGCATTGAAGTAACCGCCAGCTCGCGGAAAATAACAATTATTCCGGACCACAGAAACACCTGATACAGTATTTCCCGGGAAATGATCGTGCTTTCTACAACAACAAAATCTGAAGCAAGTATGGCTACAACTGCACCAAAAATCAAAAACTTATCAGCCAGCGGGTCCATAAACTTACCAAAATTTGTTACCTGACCGTTTTTTCTGGCAAGATATCCGTCAAGAAAATCGGTAACCGAAGCAACGATGAAAATAACCGCAGCAATTATTCGACACCATATCTCGCCACTCTCGCCAAAAAACGGGTAAAGCAAAAACAGCATAAAGAAAGGTATGAGAATTATTCTGAACAATGTCAACTTATTAGGGGTATTTAACTTCATGATTATCACCCTTTATTTAACTACTCGTCCAACGAGATCGTAATCAAGAATGTCATTGACAAGAACATCAACAAACTCACCTTCACGTAATCTGCGCGGTGAAGAATAATATATTTTTCCGTCAATTTCAGGCGCATCAGCAAAAGAACGTCCGTAATAGCTTTCAGCCACCTGATCATAGCCTTCGTTAATAACCTTAACTATCTTTCCAACCATCGCCTTATTAAGAGAGGCGTGTATCTTTTTTTGCTCGCGCATAATTGCATCGTGTCTGCGGCGCTTCAGCTTCTCGGGTACCTGATCATCCATATCATACGCCGGCGTACCTTCCTCGCGTGAATAAATAAATGCACCAAGACGCTCAAAGCGGGCTTCTTTAACAAAAGCTAACAGCTTTTCGAAATCAGCATCAGTCTCGCCGGGGAATCCGGTAATAACGGTAGTACGAATATACATACCGGGTACGTTATCACGAAGCTTTTGTACAGTGGCTTTAATCGTTTCCTCGGTATCTCTGCGATTCATACGCTTAAGCACGGGTGTAGAAATATGCTGAATAGGCATATCAATATATTTCACAAGCTTCGGATTGTTTGCAAATTCATTAATAAGCCCATCGGTAATTCGGTCAGGATAACAGTACATAACTCGTATCCACTCGATGCCCTCAATTTTTGAAATTTCCTGGATAAGAGAATCCAAGGAATATACACCGTAAATATCTTGACCGTAACGAGTGGTATCCTGTGCGATTAAACACACCTCTTTTACACCTAGATCAGCAAGATTCTGAGCTTCTTCCAGAATGTCAGACATCGGTCTGCTTCTGAATTTACCGCGGATAGACGGAATAACACAATAAGTACAATGATTATCGCATCCCTCAGCAATTTGAAGATATGCAAAATATTCAGGCGTTGTGATTACACGCTCGCCGCCGATATCACAAGTATTCTTATCTTCAAATGAAGAATACTTTTCTCCCTCATAAGCGCGCTTTACAGCCTCACAAATATTGCCGAAAGATCCGGTACCGAGAACACAGTCCACCTCCGGCATTTCTTTTAGAATCTCTTCACGATAACGCTCCGGCAAACATCCGGTAACGACGATTCCTTTAAGCGTATGATTTTCTTTAAGCCAGGCAACATCAAGTATGTTATCTATTGCTTCTTTTTTCGCGCTCTCAATGAAAGCACAAGTGTTTATAACAATTACATCTGCTTCAACGTCTTCCGCAACGATCTCAAACCCGTTTTGTGCAAGCAGAGCAAGCATATTTTCGGTATTAACGAGATTCTTGGGACATCCCAGTGAAACAAAACCTACTTTGATTGGCATTTTGGATTACTCCTGATAAATTTGATTTAATATTTCGTATATATCCGACGATTCATAACCGCAACGGTACAGATATGCCGCCGCCTTGCGAGAAATGTCACGATCCGATAATTGCTCTTTGGAATACTTATGCTCCAGAAGATATCGAATATTCTCACTATGATCATTATCCTCAATAGCCTCAAGCGCATCTTCGATATCGTTGGCAGAAAAGCCGCGCGAAAACAATTCGCTTTTAATACGAGCGGGACCCCATCGTTTGGATACGTAAAAGTTTTCGGCATATCTAACAGCAAGCGACGCATCATTGATATAACCGCGTTCAAGCATCATATCAGTCACGAGATAAGCGGTTTCTTTATCGTATTTTTGAGTCAATTTACGTCTTAATTTGCCGGAGGACATATCGTTGTACGACAGCATTGAGAAGGCAGATTTAATACACTTAAGTTTTGTTGCAAGCTGCTCAAGCAATTCTGTCTGCGCTTCATCCAGATAATCACCTTCGTTAATCTCAAGAGAAAGAAAATCCGCTTGAGTAACAAGATAATTCTCACCGGAGCATTTTATGGTAACTTCGTGTTTTTCCGTGTTTTCACACACGGCAATAACAAGCATTATTCTTCTCCGTCTTCCTCGTCAAAATCTTCAACTGCAGAAGGATCAAAACGAGACTCAACTTTTTTTGCACGTATTTTTTCTTCAATCTCATTAGCAAGCGAAGCATCTGCCATAAGCATTTCACGAACATTATCCTTACCCTGCGCAAGCTTACTTCCCTCATAAGAGAACCAGCTGCCGCTTTTTTCGATAACTCCGCATTCAACGCCAAGCTCAATAAGTTCACTTTCCTTGGATATACCTTTTCCGTAGAGAATATCAAATTCCGCTGTTCTGAACGGAGGAGCGACCTTATTTTTAACAACCTTACATTTTACGTGGTTACCGACAATATCGGCTCCGGACTTGATGGCCTCTGCCTTTCTGATGTCGATACGAACGGAAGCATAGAACTTAAGCGCACGTCCGCCGGTGGTTGTTTCGGGATTTCCGTAAATAACGCCAACTTTCTCACGAAGCTGGTTAATAAAAACTACGATACAGTTAGACTTAGCGATAGCTCCGGAAAGTTTTCTAAGAGCCTGAGACATAAGTCTTGCATGAAGACCAACGTGAGCGGCACCCATATCACCATCAATTTCACTTTTGGGTACAAGTGCGGCAACAGAGTCAACAACAACAACTTCAATAGCACCGCTTCGTACGAGAGCTTCTGTAATTTCCAAAGCTTGCTCGCCATTGTCGGGCTGAGAAACCAGCAGAGAGTTAATGTCGACGCCCAAAGCTTTTGCATAAACGGGATCAAGCGCATGCTCCGCATCAATAAACGCAGCTTCACCGCCAGCTTTCTGCACCTCGGAAATTATATGCAAAGCAACGGTCGTCTTACCGGAAGATTCCGGACCGAAGATCTCAACAATGCGTCCCTTAGGAACGCCGCCGATTCCCAAAGCCATATCCAAAGACAAAGAGCCGGTGGGAACAGCCTTCACTTCCATACCAATATTATCGCCAAGGCGCATAATAGAGCCTTTACCGCACTGCTTTTCTATCTGTGCAAGAGCGGTTGCCAACGCCTGTTTTTTACTATCCAGATTCTTATCATTCGTTGCCATTTATCTTCCTTCTTTCCAAACAAATGTTCTCGCCGTCATTGTACCACAATATATACCGTTTGTCAATAAACAACGGCGCTGTTTTAACACTAATTGTTGATTAGATTGAAAAAAATTTTAACTATTTGAAGATTTTGTTAATAAATACTATATACATTTGTAAAAAAATATTGTAGAATAGTGTCGGCAAATGCCAAATCAACACAAATCAACTTGAAAGGAATTGTTAAGTATGTCCGAAACAGCAAACCACGGCAAACTTGGTTTAATAGTACTCAGCAATTGCAGAGAGCAGGGTACGCTTGTCGACGAGCGAATCAAACAATTACGCGGAGAGGAGCCTTCTTCTGAAAGCTATATTATCCCTATTGAGGAAGTGCGCTTTAACAACGGCGAAGGAAAGATCCGTATCAACGATTCTGTGCGCAGCAAAGATATTTATATTCTTACCGATGTAGGTAATTACAGCTGTTGCTACAATATGTTCGGTATGCAGCACAACATGGGCCCCGATGAACATTTTCAGGATATCAAGCGCGTTATAAGCGCAATCGGCGGTAAAGCAAACCGTATTACTCTGGTTATGCCCCTTCTCTATTCTTCTCGCCAGCACAAGAGAAAGGGACGCGAATCTCTTGACTGTGCTATGGCACTTGAGGAGTTAGAGAGACTCGGTGTTTCCACCATCATTACTTTTGACGCACACGACCCCACTATTTACAATTCCATTCCCAACACTTCATTTGAAAACGTTTATGCAAGTTATTCTATGCTTAAAGCGTTTATAACCAACGAAGGAAACAGTATTGACAAAGACAATATGGTGGTTATTTCTCCCGATACCGGCGCTATGGATAGAGCTATTTATCACGCCGGAATTCTCGGAGTTGACGTTGGTATGTTCTATAAGAGACGCGACCATACCCGCATAGTAAACGGCAAGAATCCCATCGTTCAGCACGAATACATCGGCGGCGACCTCAACGGCAAAAAGGTTCTCATCGTAGACGATATGATTGCTTCCGGCGAATCTATTGTTGACGTTATTAAAGCAACCTCCGGCAAGAACGTATCCGCTACTTATGTTGCCGCTACTTTTGCGTTCTTCACCGAAGGACCCGAAAAATTTGATAGACTGTACGAAGAAGGAAAGCTTACCAAGATCTATTCCACCAACCTTTCTTACGTGCCTGAGAGCATCAAGCAGCGTCCTTGGTTTGTTGAGGTTGACCTTTCCAAGTTCATGGCAAAGATCATTAATACCCTTAATCATGACGATTCTATCTCTCCTCTGTTGGATTCTACCCAGAGAATTAAGCGTCTTTTGAAAAAAAACATGTAAAACAGTGTTGACAAACTGTCAATAATGTGATAAAATTACTCGGTTTCAGAAAATCGACAACCGATTTTCTCCTTGCTCCGGCAATTCCGGAGCCTTAAAGTCCAAAAGGAGGTGCAAAAAATGGAACAGAACAAATCGCTGTACGAAACCGTCTTCATCGTTAATAACACTCTCGGTGAAGAAGCAGTAAAGTCCCTCGTAGAAAAGTTCACCGGTCTTATCGCAGAAAATGGTGAGATCGAAACTGTAAACGAGTGGGGTGTAAGAAGATTCGCTTACCCCATCGAGGATCTTACAGAAGGTTACTATGTGCTTGTTAAGTTTACTTCTGCTCACGATTTTCCTGCTGAGCTTGATCGTATCTACAACATCACAGACGGCATTCTTCGTTCGCTCACTATAAAGTGCGAACAGTAATCGGAGGTCTATTATGTCTTTTAACAAAGTCATCCTCGTCGGCAACTTGACCGCCGACCCCGAACTCAAGCAAACGCCTAACGGAGTTATGGTCACTACATTCTCTCTTGCGGTAGCCAGAAAGTTTACCCGTGCAGGAGAGCAGCCTCAGACCGACTTTATCAATATCGTTTGCTGGCGTCAGACCGCCGAATTTGTTTCCCGTTATTTCACAAAAGGCATGCCTATGCTTGTTTGCGGTTCTATTCAGACCAGAACCTGGACTGATAAAGACAACAATAAGCGCTATGCCACAGAGGTTGTTGCCGATGAAGTTTCTTTTGTAGAACGCAAGTCTGCTGCAGACGGTTCAAGAGATTTCACCAGAAGCGTACCCTCTTACAGTTCTCCTCGCGCTGATTCTTCTTTCGAAGAGCTTTCTGCCGATGATGAACTGCCGTTCTGAAATCTGAAAAAGGAGGAATTTATCCATGGATAACGCAAATGTAAACGCTCCTGCAAACACTGCCGCTCCTGCTGAGGTTAGAGAGAACCAGAAGACTTTCCGCCCCCGCAGAAAAAAGAAGGTATGTGTTTTCTGTGCAGAGAAGATAGAAAACATTGATTACAAGGATGTTAGCAAGTTCAGAAAGAACCTTTCTGAAAGAAGCAAGATCCTTCCCAGAAGAGTTACCGGTACCTGCGCAAAGCATCAGAGACAGCTCACCGTTGCTGTTAAGCGCGCAAGAACTCTTGCTCTTATTCCCTACGTATCTGACTAAAGATATTTTGCGCCGCCGTTTAACAATAACGGCGGCGTTTTTTGGAGTTTTATTTTGAAAGAAATATTTGAAAAAGAAAATATAACCGAATATGCCATTATTCCGTTTGACAATAATCTCGTTATAAACGAAAGATTATTGCCGGATGCTGAAATAAACAGTATACTCGTATTTCTCGTGCCATATCGTTCTGCAGTTACCCCAAAAGACAACTATGGAGTCTCTGCATACGCGCGTGTTAAAGATTATCACGGATATATGAAAGGGCTTTTTGATCGAATCGTCCCCCAACTTACCGAAAAATTCGGAACGCAATTTTATGGGTTTTCAGATCATTCTCCGCTTAATGAAAAGCTTTGTGCTGCGCTCGGCGGGCTCGGAGTTATTGGCAAGAACTCTCTCTTAATAAACAAAACTTACGGCAGCTTCGTGTTTATCGGTATTTGTCTTTCTGCTTTGAACCCGGAAACACCGCCCTCGGTAATCGAACAATGTATCAATTGCGGCAAGTGCGAAAAAGCGTGTCCCGGTAACGCCATTGGAGACGGTATAATCTTAAGTGAAAAATGCTTATCCGGTCTATCCCAAAAGAAGCACCTTACAAACGAGGAACAAGAACTCGTCACAAACGCTAATCTTTGCTGGGGATGCGATACATGTCAAAACGTATGTCCAATGAACCAAAGCGCGCTTTTCAGTACCATTCCATACTTTTCGGAAACCTTTTTGGAAACGCTGTCACCACAGCTTATTGAAGGCATGACGGAAGCCGAATATAAGCTCTATGCATTTTCTTGGAGAAAAAAAGAAGTCATATTACGCAATATGTATGCTTTTGATGCAAAAAACAATCAATAATTCGTCAGTAATATTAATACAATATTTTGTATTTTTGTTGACAAAACGGTACAAATCTGCTATTATTAAATTGCAGATGTTTGGAATTGTATTATTGACCCGGAGGAACAAATATGTCCGATTTTGTTAAAAAGAAAAAATACGGACAAAACTTTCTCACATCCGACAGAATACCCGCTCGTATCGCCGCAGAAAGCGGCATTACCGAGGATTGCGGCGTTATAGAGATCGGACCCGGGCTGGGTGTTCTTACAAAACAACTTCTTGCAGTTGCAAAAAAAGTTGTTGCTGTTGAGATAGATTCGGAACTGATTCCAATACTAACCGAAAAATTTTCCGACAACCCGAACTTCGGTCTTATCAACGAGGATATTCTTAACGTTGATCTAAACAAGCTTATTGAAGATCACTTTCCCGGAATGCCGGTATGCGTGTGTGCGAACCTGCCCTATTATATCACTACTCCGATTTTGATGAAGCTTTTGGAAGGCAAACACGGATTCCGAACAATCACGGTAATGGTTCAAAAAGAGGTTGCACAACGGCTTTGCAGTAAATGTGGAGACAGTGAATACGGAGCAATTACCGCATCGGTTAACTATTACGCTTCGGTAAAACGTCTCTTCCCTGTAAAAGCAGGTAGTTTCTCTCCACCGCCAAAGGTTGATTCTGCTGTTATTAGATTTGATCTTTATGATACACCACCTATAACACCTGCCGATGAAAACACTTTCTTCGCAGTAATACGCGCAGCATTTGCGCAACGAAGGAAGACACTGTTAAATGCATTGTCTGCCGCTTTTTCCGATAGACTTTCCAGAGATACTATTTCCGAAATTATCGCGGAAGCCGGACTTCAGCAAGATGTAAGAGGAGAAAAAACAGATAATAAAACGCTGTGTTTTATTTCAGATAAAATATTTTTTAACATAAACGGAGGAAAACAAAAATGAGCACTTACACCAAGAATGCTAAACTCAATGCATGGCTCGACGAAATGATCGCGCTTTGCAATCCCGACAATGTTGTTATTATTGACGGTTCCGAAGCACAGGCTGAGCAGCTTCGCGAAGAAGCTTGCAAGACCGGCGAAATGTTCAAGCTTAACCAGGAAAAGCTTCCCGGTTGCTACCTTCACAGAACTGCAGTTAACGACGTTGCTCGTGTAGAAGGCCGTACCTTCATCTGCACTCCTACCAAGCACGAAGCTGGTCCTACCAATAACTGGATGGATCCCGATGAAATGAAAGCAAAGCTTCTCGCTCTTTACAAGGATTCTTACAAAGGCAGAACCATGTATGTTATCCCCTACTCCATGAGCGTTGTAGGCAGTGACTTTGCAAAGAACGGTATCGAACTTACCGACTCTATCTACGTTGTACTCAACATGATCATCATGACCAGAGTTGGTACTCAGGTTCTTGATGCTATGGGCGAAAACGGCGACTTCATCAAGGGTCTCCACGCAAGAGCAAACATGGACGAAAACAACAAGTATATCGTTCACTTCCCTCAGGACAACACCATTATGTCCATTAACTCCGGTTACGGCGGAAACGTTCTCCTCGGCAAAAAGTGCTTCGCTCTCAGAATCGCTTCTTACCTCGGCAGAAACGAAGGCTGGATGGCAGAACACATGCTCATCCTCGGTATTGAGACTCCCGAAGGAGAAACCAAGTACGTTGCAGCTGCTTTCCCCTCTGCTTGCGGTAAGACCAACTTGGCAATGCTTATTCCTCCCAAGTCCTACACTGACAAGGGTTACAAGGTTACCTGCGTAGGTGACGATATTGCTTGGATCAGAGTTGGCAAGGACGGCAGACTTTGGGCATGCAACCCCGAGAACGGCTTCTTCGGCGTAGCTCCCGGTACTAATGTTAAGTCCAACCCCAACGCTCTTGCTTCTACCATGAGCGGCACCATCTTCACCAACGTAGTTCTTAACAATGCTGATAACACCGTTTGGTGGGAAGGCCTTGACAAGAATCCTCCCGTTGATGCAGTTAACTGGAAGGGCGAACCCTGGAACGGCAAAGAATCCACTGAGAAGGGTGCACATCCCAACTCTCGTTTCACCGCTCCCGCAAAGAACTGCCCCTGCATTTCCGGCGAATTTGACAATCCTGACGGTGTTCCCCTTTCCGCTATTATCTTCGGCGGCCGTCGTGCAAAGACCGCTCCTCTGGTTTACCAGTCCTTTGACTGGAAACACGGTACCTTCGTTGGCTCTATCATGGCTTCCGGGACTACCGCTGCTGCATCCGGAGCTGTTGGCGTAGTAAGAAGAGATCCTATGGCTATGCTTCCCTTCTGCGGCTACAACATGGGCGATTACTGGGCACACTGGCTCAAGATGGGCGAAGTTACCCCCAACCTTCCCAAGATCTTCCACGTTAACTGGTTCAGACTTACTGATGAAGGCAAGTTCATGTGGCCCGGTTTCGGTGACAACTTCCGCGTTCTTGAGTGGATCCTCAAGAGATGCGAAGGCAAGGTTGACGCTGTTGAAACCGCTATCGGTTACGTTCCCAACGCTGAAGATATCAACCTCGAAGGTCTTGATTACGAGATCGAAGAAGGCAGAAAGTTCGATGTCAACGAGCTTAAGAACATTCTTACCGTTGAGAAGGATTACTGGCTTGCAGACTTCGAAAACATCAAAGAATTCTATGCAAAGATCGGTGATACCGTTCCCGCAGAGCTTCTTAAGCAGTACGAAGATCAGCTCGCAAGACTTTCCGCAATGTAATTTACTAAAAGTAAATATTTTAAGGCGTCCCAAAACGGGACGCCTTTTTGTTACTATATATCAACTATTCAACATTAAACGATCCGATTTCAATAAGATTACCTTCCAACCGCACATAGTGTCAAAATAACACAAAGCGGGTTGTTTCCAGTGAGACAGCTTTTCACGCGGAAAAACATCGTGATAATTTTCTCCGCAAAAGACCATATCAAACCGTTCAGACATCATTTTTACCATTGTCGATTTTCCTGCACAACTGTGTCCGTTAATAAAATACACGTTTTGCAGGTAATGTTTTATTATATTATCGTTAAAAGTTAATTTCATATTTCCACATTTATTAATTGAACGCCTGAATAAAATCAGGCGTTCATAATTACTTACTGTGCAAGTCTTGCCTGCATACGGCTGTAAAGGATAGAAAGATTATAATCCATCTCCCCTACCTCGCGCTCAAGTGCGGTTTTGAGTGCGCCGTCAGCCTTTGCGGCTTCTGCAAGGATAGACTCGGTTCTTTCAAGAGCATACTCAAGAAGGGCATTCTGCTCTTCTACAGTGACGTATTCTTTCTTACCGGCCTCTGCCTTAACTTCTTCCAAAAGTTTTTTTACAGCGGAAATAGAAGCATCCTGTCCGGTTGTGTGCTCGGAATATACTCCGTCGCATTTAGTAATGATATCTTCTGCATAAGCGGCAATTGCGGCATCCACATCAAAGAGCGAAACAGCCTTTGTGCGGTATGCATGGTTGATGATAATGTTTTCATATTCCTCAAAGCCAAGCAAAGAGCTGAGAGAGAACAGAGCCTGACCGGTTGCGCCGACTTCACGGGTTGCGTTTATCTGGCTGAGCAGTTCTTCACCGGAGTTTCCGGAGAACAACGTAAGACCGGTAGAGTAAAGCGCTTTATCCTTACAAGCGTTAATGAATGACTGTGCATTGCTTGAAACGTATTCGGTACCGTTAGAATAGGTCATAGAGAATACCTGATCAATATATCCAAGCTTGACCCATTCGGCAGCGTGCTGATAAATGTTATTGGGAGAATCGCTAAGAGAAGGATAACAAGCTGCAGTGATCCAAACCTCGGGACGAATTTCCTTAACAAGATCGTTTACTTCTTTTACAAAAGAAGTAATTACATCACGTCTGAACTGTATCCAATCTCTGTACTGCTGAGTACCGGATACATAGGTCTTAGGATTTCCTTTATGGCCATATTCGTCCTGGAAAGCCTTGATTGTATCTGCGTTATAACCGAAATCGGCTTTTCCGTTGTGTTCGGGATAACGGATATAGTCAAGGTGAATGCCGTCAATGTCATAATTCTCAAGCAACTCACGATAAACCGACAGTACAAAATCACGGCACTCACGGTTCTGAGGATTAAGGAAAATAAAGTTTCCGTATTCGGGAGAAACGTAATAGCCCTTACCGTCTTTATCCAGCAGTATCCAACTATCATTATGGTTACTTATATGCTCAGGATCGCTTTCCTGCTGGCTGGTAGTACCGATAAAGAAGTTTTCTACCCAAGCGTGTATCTGTATACCATGTTCATGACCGATGCGTATAAAGCCTTCCAACGCATCGTAATCACCATGCTGTGCGGTATAATGCTGGATTAAAGGATTCTCTGTCATACCGACAGTCTTACCGTTATACCAAGTCTCAAGATAGATTGCATTAATATTATATTCAACGCACTTTTGAATAACAGCAAGTACGTCCTCGTCGCTCTTAACGTTTGAACGATACCATACGGAACGTTCTTCAACTGCTTTATCAGTAATCATAGCACCCTCAAGATCACCAAGCATAAGCTGAATAAGATACAAATTGTTTATCGCATCAATGGGATCTCCATCGCTGATAGAAGAATCCGCTGAATCAATCAGAGTTTTACAAGCATCAAGCTTAGAAGAAATATACTCATAATCGATATCGTAAAGTGCGCTTTCTGCCAGAGCAAAAGACTGCTTCACAGATTCTAGAGTAGCAGAAACGTCTGTCTTTGCAGAAACGGGGGTGGAGAAAAACACAAGCTGCTTTTCGTCTTTAAGACACTTTACGGTACCGCCGTAGATATACAGGTCGCTTATAGCTTCTGCCATCACACCGTGACCTGAGATAACAAAGCCGCCGTCGGGAACAAGCATATTACCGGCGTTAGAAGCAGAAACCATTACGCCGTTTTTATCGACGCCTATCTCATAACCGTACTGATTTGTTCCGGTACGGGTATTGCCCTTATCATAAATAACAAGATAATCGGTATAACGAACATCATTGAAAGCGGTGATGTCGAGCGAATCAAGAGAATAGTCACAAGCCGAAAGCGCTAGTCGCACACTATCACCGGATTTAACGTTTTTGCAGTTAACCAAATTATCGCCCTTGGCAGGGAAAGAAAGAACGAAACCGTTTTCGGGAATAGCGGTATTTCCGCCGGAGGTAGTTACGGAGACAACTTTTCCGTCTTTTATAGCGATTTCCGCAACGGCGCCGCGAGTACCGGTAGTTTCACCAAATCCATAGGTATAAAGTACAGCTTCATTTTCAACGAATATATCGATGTTGTTAAAGGAATAACAATAACCGTTGATTTTTACAAACTGTTCAGGAGTATTTTCGGGGAATATTAAAAGTTCGTTTACCTTGCCGCCCAAAGTATAATTGGCAGCCAAGCTTTTAAGTTCACCGCTGAACACAAGCACATAGCCGGAATTTGTAGGAATAACAAGGCGCTCATTCTCCTCACCCTTGTACATTACAGAACCGTTATCAACGGCAATAGCCACAAAGCCTTTATCGGATGAAGGCGTCGTACCGGAAACGTGGGCAGAATCAAAAAGATAAATGCCGTCGTCCAGAGTTGTAACGTTAGTATTTACAGAACCGATCTTATAAACAACGTCATTAATTACAACTGCAGATTCGTGGGACACAGAGTTCGCTTCTTCAAGCTTAGAAAGCATAATATTATTTCCCTCTTCAATAACCGCAAGAGCATATTCGCAGTTATATTTACCCTTGAAAATAATGGCTGTAGTACCTGCAGTAACAGTACCGCTTTCGAGTATTGATTCAACACCGTAATTACTGCCGGATTTGAATTTAAGAACAACCGCAAGCTCGTTTGCACCGAGAGTAATATCCTTTTCATACTCTTCATTAACGAGATAAATCAATTCTTCAACAATGGTTTCAGCAGGATTTACATAATAAATTCTTCTGGCAAGATTGGATTTCGTAGGAATAAAGGAGGCCAGATCAAGATACTCATAGTTTGAAACGTCAAACCCAAAGACATCGATTACCTGACCCTCACGTATACGAAGATCAGTAACGAGCGAAGATAAAACACTTATAACAATACCGTTTACCGGAATAAGAGTTTGTGCTTTATCGCCCTCAGACTCATCAACAGCGATTATGCTGTACTCGTTGTGAGAAGCGGTATAACGTACGGTAACCACAACTCTATCCGTATGGTCGCCGCCGATATAAGCGGTGGTGCTGCCATCAACAGAATAACCGCGTGTAAATACAGCAACCTCCTGATTTGTGACGGGCTTATTGATGGTGTTGACCTCAAATTCAACTTTATCGAGCTCAACAACCATATTGGCTTTTTCACCACTGTAATCAACGTTCTCGTCCTTGCATCCCGCTAAAATGGAAAGCGAAGAAAGAAGCATAAGTACAGAAAGAAACAGTGACAAGGCTCTCTTTTTCATATCCGACTCCTTATAAATCATTGTACGTGTTCACGTTTATATTTTCTTATCTTGGAAAACACAAAGAATACAGCCAGCATTGCTATAACCACTGCGCAAAAATAATATACAAAAGCAGTAGAGCTTCCATCGGTGGATTCGATTTTTAAGCTGTTCCACAACGCATTCATGTTATTAAGCGTTTCGTCGGAAAGATCACGGAAATAATAGTTTTTTATGTCCGCGCCCTCATAGTATGCCGCCATATCCATATACAGGATATCATATGCATCAGGGTGAAGTTCGTCGAGAAATGCTAAATACTCTTCATTTTCCACAACTTCTGTATTGGGAGAAGCGTAGCATATCATATATGCGTTTTGCAAGGCAACGTTTGGATCCATAAGAAAGTTAATGTACAATTCAGCAGCAGCCTTGTTCTTGGTACTGGAAGGAATACAGACCGAGTCAACAAAAATATTGGTGCCTTCCTTGGGATAAACAAACGCAAGATCAGGGTTGTTTTCATACATGCTGAAATAGTCACCCGCATAATACGGAGCAAGTGCAGCGGCACCGCTTTCCATCTTATTGAATATTTCATCCATAACGTAAGATTTAACGAGAGGCTTTTGCTGCGAAAGTTTTTCCTTCGCTGCATCCCAAACTGCAGGATCTTCGGAATTGATATTCACATTACTGTCAGTAGCAGAAAGAAGGAACTGTGCGATACCGAAAGCATCACGCGGATTGTTGAACATAAGTATTTCGCCATCATATTTTGGATCCCACAACGCCGACCAACTGTCAGGATGCTCCGAAACAATGGCAGTATTGTAAATAAGTCCAACCATTCCAACACTATACGGAACGCTGTACTCGTTGGCAGGATCAAAATACAGATTCTTGTATTCGTCCGAAATATACTTATAATTGGGGATATTATTAAAATCCAACTTTACGACAAGATCTTCTTTGATAAGCTTCTCGATCATATAATCAGAAGGTATAATAATATCGTAAGAAACGCCGCCGTTAACAATCTTGTTATACATATCTTCATTACTTGTAAAGTTAGTATAACTAATGTTAATACCGGTGAGCTTGGTAAACTCAGCGTTTATATCAACCGAGCCGTCGCTTCCGTCGGAAATATATTCGCCCCAGTTGTATACGTTCAGGGTAACACCCTCGTATGCTGAATAATCTATGGAAGCAGTAGCTTCCGTAACGGAAAAATCGGTGTTTTCCTGCGAAGCGCAAGAACAGAGAGCCGGACAAAGTACGGCCAACACTACGATAAAAACAGAAACAATTCTCTTTGACAATTCCGTTTTTCTCCTTTAGATAATCAAAATGTAAGTGCTATTTTGTGTTTTTCTTGACTTGTCGGTCTGTAGCAAAATTTCGAACGAGCAAAAGAATAAGAATCGTTACAAAAATAATTGCGCACAGAGCATTCATATCAGGAGTTACTCGCTTTTTGGTTTGCGAATAAATATAAATAGGTAACGTCTGGAAAGTATTACCTGCGCAGAAATAACTAATTACAAAGTCATCAAGCGACAAGGTGAATGCCATGAGTAGTCCGGAAAATATACCGGGAAGAATTTCATGAAGTTCGACCTTGAAAAAAGCCTGCATAGGCGTACAGCCAAGGTCCATAGCAGCCTCGGGAAGACGCACGTCCATCTGCTTAAGCTTAGGCATTACCGAAAGAATTACGTAAGGCAGGTTAAATGTAATGTGAGCTATAAGCAAGGTCCAAAAACCGAGAATACCGTTTCCGATAAGGGTACCGCAAAGTGCGAACAACAGCATCATAGAAATGCCGGTAACGATATCAGGGTTCATCATAGGAATATTGGTAACGTTCATCACCGCCGACTTAATGTAGCGGGAACGCATTTTATGAATTCCTACAGCAGCGATCGTACCAAAAACCGTAGATATAAGAGCTGATGACAGTGCTAAAATCAAAGAGTTACCCAACGCGGAAATGGCAGCTTCGTTACTGAACAACTCCTTATACCACTTCAACGAAAATCCCTCAAAAACAGCCATACTGTTGGAGGAATTAAATGAGAATACGATGAGCACTATTATAGGCGCATATAAAAGCGCGAAAACAAGTGCCATATAAAGCTTAGAGCCTATCTTCATACCATTATACCTCCCGTAGCATCATCATCTGAGAAGCGGTTCATTACTGCCATACAGATAAAGATAAGTATCATCAGTACCAAAGAAATGGCAGAACCAAGGTGATAGGAAAACGCCGCAGAGGATTTGAAATAAGTTTCAATTACGTCGCCGATAAGTACAAAATCCGTGGGACCCAATTGCTGAGAAATATAGAAGGTACTAACCGAGGGAACGAATACCATAGTAATACCTGACACTATGCCGGGAACACTGAGTGGCATAATGACTCTGGAAATAACCTGCATACGGTTACACCCCAGATCCTCAGCGGCTTCGATAACGTTTTTGTCAATCTTGGAGATAACCGAATGAATAGGCAAGATCATATACGGCAAAAAGTTATAAACCATACCGAATATAACTGCACCGGGCGTGTTAATAAGGGTTACCTCGCTCAATCCCAACGCATTAAGAATGTTGTTTACAAAGCCTGTATCCTCAAAAAGGAAGGACAGCGCGTAAGTACGAAGCAAGAAATTCATCCACATAGGCAGCATTGAAAGCATTACCAATGTGTTTTGAGTTTTTCTGTTGGTGCGTGAAATAAAATATGCCAACGGATATGCTATAACAAGGCAAATGCAAGTCGCACAAAAAGCAAATGCCAAGGACAGAGTAAATACCTCTACTGTACCGTCATCAAACAATCTTGAAAAATTATCAAGAGAAAAGCCGAATGACGAATCGGTAAAAGCATAGAATACAACGATGGCAAGCGGTGCAACTATAAACAGCACCGACCATACAATGTGAGGCGCCGAAAGAAGGCGCTGTAAAACAGATCTTTTTTTAACCATTTCACTCTTCCTCATCATTGATCGACATTTCCTCAATCTCATCGGAGAACGTACTGTAATCACCAAATTTACCGGAATATTCGCTCTTTTTCATAACGTGAATAGCGTCAGGATCGATTTTCAGACCGATTCGAGAGCCCACAGATTGAAAATCGGTAGTCTGGATCATCCATTTGAAGTTTCCGATATCAACAATAATTTCGTAGTGTACACCCTTAAAGGTAAGGTTAGTTACAGTACCGCAGACCATTCCCTCTTCTGCGGGAACAACGTCTACGTCCTCGGGACGAACTACAACGTCTACAGATTCATTCTTTTCAAATCCGGTATCAAGACACTTGAACTCCTTACCGGAGAAATAGCAACGGTAATCATCAATCATTCTGCCGTCAAGAATATTACTCTCGCCAATAAAATCAGCGACGAATGCATTCTTAGGCTCATTATAGATATCAAGAGGAGTGCCTATCTGCTGAATAGCGCCGTTATCCATAACAACGACAGTATCGGACATAGATAATGCTTCTTCCTGATCATGAGTAACATAAATAAAGGTTATACCCAAACGCTGCTGGATAGATTTAAGCTCGTTCTGCATATCCTTGCGAAGCTTAAGGTCAAGAGCACCCAAAGGTTCGTCAAGAAGTAAAACACGAGGACGTACAGCAAGAGCACGTGCAATTGCCACTCTCTGCTGCTGACCACCGGAAAGTGAATTTATGTTACGCTTTCCAAAGCCTTTAAGGTTTACAAGCGCAAGCATTTCTTCAACGGTATCCTTTATTTCCTTTTCGCTCAGCTTTTTTAATCTGAGACCGAACGCAACGTTTTCATAAACGTTCAAGTGAGGAAACAAAGCATATTTCTGGAAAATGGTGTTTATTTCTCGCTTATAAGAAGGTATATCGTTAATACGCTTTCCCTCGAAATAAACGTCACCTGAATCGGGGTTTATGAATCCTCCGATGATACGCAGAGTGGTGGTTTTGCCACAACCGGAAGGACCCAAAAGCGTAATAAACTCGCCGTCGCAAATATATAAATTAATGTTGTTAAGAATAACGTTGTCATCAAAACGAACAGAAATGTTTTTAAGATCAAGTAATTTATTACTCATCGTTTGTCCTCCGAAAATGCACAAAATATAACAAGATAAATATACAGTTTTTTTGCGGTTTTGTCAATGATTATGACGAAAAAAATCAAATTTGGCAGACTCAATTTCTGTTAAATTATCTAAAATAAAAAAATGTTGAAAAGCGAACGAAAATATTAACAATTTGTTAACAAATTCGGTGTCATATATTGATAAAATACAAATATCAATATTTATTTTTGAGAGGTATACTATGCTTACGAAATCCATAGAGGTATTGGCAAAGGATTTGGGGCTTAAAAATATCGCAAGCGGCGGAACAAAAGACGAGCGAGCGTACGGTATTTATAAGAAATATCTTATTTCTGTCGGAGAAAAAGACAATAAAAAGCATGCTTTTTTCGGTTGTCCTTTCAATACTGATGAAGACTCTGTTTTTACTTTCGAGTTCTCTCAGGCTTTGAATGAAACTGTAAATGAAATCGCAAAGTCAGTGTGCTCTGTTGACAATAGCGGTATAACTATTATTTCTACATGTGATTTATCTGCATTCAGAGACATAATTGATGCAACCGTTGAATTGCTTACTGCAAACGAAATTCCTACTGCGGATAGTTGCACTAAGTGCGGCTGTAAGCTTGACGGAAAAACAATGGTTATCAACAACGGCGGTGCGTTAAATCTGGTCTGCGAAAGTTGTGCGCTAAAAGCGAGTTTAGAGAATAACCAAAAAAAATCAAAAGCAAAAGCCACCAACACACAGCGTATTAAAGGCATCGGCGGTGCCCTTATAGGCGCGCTTATCGGTTTTATTTTAATATTGGGTCTTTCTTATATTGTTGATAAGATCATTTCAGCCAACGTATCTTTGTCATACGGAATATCGGCGCTCTGCTTCGGAACCGCTACGTTGACGTATTTTTGCTCAAAACTGTTTTGCAAGGCAAAGGATGTTCCGGTAACCGTTTCTGTTGGAGTATTTTCACTATTGTTTAATGCCGGTGCAAGACTTCTAATCACCGCATATCAGATACTCACCGCATACGGATATTCTATTTCGACAGCAATGAAGTCCTTCGGTACCTTCCTGCGTCTCCCCTTCACTACCACCGCAGACGGCGTCGACTTCTACCAAGGACTGATTATTGACCTGCTTTTCGGTTTGGTAGCTCTTGCAATTTTTGCGTTCGGCTTGTTCTCATCTTCTAAAAAGAGCAACGTGACTATTGAACAATTTGTAAAATAATCTTTTAAGGCAGTCTTGGTGACTGCCTTTTTAAGTCTGCTTTCAGCACAAAAGTTTAAATTTGCAAAGAGGTGTTTTTTAATGAATGTTCTTATTGTAGAAGATGAAGTAAGACTTGCAGATTCTTTGAAGCAAATAATGAAAAATCAAAAATACGGATGTGACGTTGTTCATGACGGTCAAAACGGACTTGATTATGGATTGTCAGGAATATATGATGTTATAATACTTGATATCATGCTTCCAAAACTCGATGGATTCGAGGTTTTGAAGGGCATAAGAAAAAGTGGAGTAAAAACGCCGGTAATATTACTTACTGCAAGAGATGATCTTGAGTATAAGATCAAAGGTCTTGATGTGGGTGCTGACGATTATCTTACAAAGCCGTTTTTCGCCGAAGAATTACTGGCAAGAATACGTGCTGTTACAAGAAGACAAGGCGATATCATCCTTGATGAATTAAAGCTGGGGGATCTTACGCTTAACCTTAGCAACTATATTCTTTATGCAAACGGCAAATCAATTCATTTGGGATTCAAGGAGTTTGAAATTCTCAGAATACTGTTGTCAGCCTCAAAAAGTATAGTGCAAAAAGAAGAGCTTTTAACAAAGGTTTGGGGATATGATTCCGACGCAGAGGACAACAACGTTGAAGTGTACATTTCTTTTATCAGAAAAAAGCTTGCGTATCTTGAATCAAACGTATCAATAAGCACAATAAGACGAGTTGGATATCATTTGGAGGTAAACTCAAAGTGATAAGAAAATTAAAAGTAAAAGTAGTAGCCGCAATGATGATAATAATTACCTTGTTGCTGGCAGTTGCATTTTCAGGTATATACGCACTCACAGCAAACGATATTGCTCATAAAAGCCATATTGCCATGGAAAATGCAGTAAAAAAACCGCATTCGGGATTCTTTCCTCCGAATGATTCTGAGCGCGGAGGAGATTTTTCAATAATAACAATTGATCTTAACGAGCATGATAAGACATTTACTATCGACGGATACGGTGTCTCGGTGTTAGAGCTTGTTGACAGTGACATCGAATATATAAACAAGCTTATCTCTGAAGTTAAATCGCAAAACACTGGAAGCGGAATAATAAAGACCGGTGAAAGTAGTTTCAGATTCCTTACAAAGCAGGGAAAAACATTGACAAGAATAGTGCTGTTAGATAAAAGCTACGAAAGCCAGACGTTACGCGCGCTAAGGATATCACTGATACTTATAGGGACGTTATTGTTTATCGCTTTTCTGCTTGTAACGATGTTTATTGCGCATATTGCAGTTGCACCTGCCGCACGAGCGTGGCGTCAGCAAAAGCAGCTGGTGGCAGACGCTTCTCACGAATTAAAAACACCGATAACGGTAATTTCCGCGAACACAGATCTTATACTGAGCAATCCGGAATCAACAATAAAAGATCAAGAAAAATGGCTCGGATACATTAAAACCGAAACTGTTAGAATGGCAAATTTGGTTAATAATATGCTGTATCTCGCAAAAAGTGAGGATAATGCCGTTGTCATTAAAAAAGAGGTGAATTTCAGCAATCTAACTACCGAAATGGTACTCCCCTTCGAAAGCGTTTGCTTTGAAAAGAACAAGAATCTCCTCGTTAATATTCAACCGGACATTTTTATAAAAGGAGACGATTCGGCATTGCGTCAGTTAATAGGCATTCTATTGGATAACGCATGCAAATATTCTGAAGAAAACGGACATATCGAAGTACACCTGTTTTCAGAAGGAGACAGAGCTTCAATAGTTATACGAAATTCCGGTGAACCGATTCCCAAGGATGAAATAGACAGAATATTCGAGCGTTTTTATCGAGTAAACAAAGCACGGTCTCGCAGTGAAGGCGGATATGGGCTGGGATTGTCTATCGCAAAAAATATTGTTAAAGCACACGATTCAAAGATAACTGTAACCAGCTCAGTGCAAGAAGGAACCATTTTCAAGTGTACTTTCAGAAAGCTCCAAAAATAATAACCTCAGCCTGTTGTTTCAATGCTACAACAGGCTGTTTTTTGACAAACAATAACAATATCTTTTTGAGTAAAACTATTGAAAATATTATTTATTTCTGTTATAATAAAAAGAGAATGGATATGGGGTACGGTCATACTAACTGGGGAGTTAGCGGTGCCCTGAACCTGAGATCCGCTACAGCAGGGGTGAATGGCTTTACGAGGCCGTTTGCTGTGCCGCCGGGCGGAGAAAGAACTCGTTGAAGGATGGGTCCTGCACAATTTGCGTCTGTGAACCATGTCAGGTGGGGAACCAAGCAGCATTAAGCGGAAGAGCAAATGTGTTGTGGGAGTGCCTGTCCGGAGGGTAAAGTCTCCGTTGTCGGGTGTAGCAGGCGTTCGACTTTAGCTGTATGACCGTACTCTGTATCCATTTGTTATTTTTATAGGAGGTATAACGTGTATCAGGCTCTATATAGAAAGTGGCGTTCTAAAACCTTTGATGAAGTTGTAGGTCAAGAGCATATTACCACTATACTGAGAAATCAATGTGCAGAAAACAAAGTATCGCATGCATATCTGTTTTGCGGAACACGTGGTACCGGCAAAACCTCCTGTGCAAAAATTCTTGCAAAATCGGTAAACTGCCTTTCTCCGATAAACGGCAATCCCTGTTGTGAGTGTGAGGCATGTCGTTCTATCGACAGCGGCAGCGCTACAGATGTGCTTGAAATTGACGCTGCCTCCAATAATGGTGTTGATAATATTCGCGATTTGCGCGAGGAATTATTGTATCCCCCTTCCCTGCTGAAAAAACGTGTTTACATTATTGACGAGGTACATATGCTTTCCGGCAGTGCATTCAATGCTTTGCTTAAAACGCTTGAAGAACCTCCGGAATACGTTGTTTTCATTTTAGCAACAACCGAACTTAACGAAATACCGCCGACAATACTTTCCAGATGCCAGCGTTATGAGTTTCGCCGCATAGATGATTCAAGTATTGAATCTCATATAAACAAGGTTGCGCAAGCAGAAAATATCCCGCTTGACGAGGCTGCCGCTTCGCTCATTGCTAAGTTGGCAGACGGTGGTATGCGTGATGCGCTATCGCTGTTGGAATCATGTACAACAGGCAACAATAACGGACGCATTACTCTTGAATACGTAGCAGCTCAATTAGGCGTTGCAAACAACGACTCTGTGGCTAATCTATACGAGTTAATCTCCAAGGGCAACATTCCCGCTTCTTTGGGATTAATTGATACCTTACATAGAAGTGCAAAGAACCTGTCCTCTCTTTTGGACGAGCTGATCGGCATGACCCGCGATTTGCTCATGCTAAAATACGCACCTTCGAATTTTGCAAAAACCGGCACTTACTATTCGGGCGAAGCTGAGCAAACGCTTAGAAGAATTGCCAACGATTGCAATATGGAAAAAATTTTGTATTTTTCCTCTGTTCTGGAAGATACTCAATCCCGTATGTCAAGATACGCGCTTAACAAAAAGGTACTTTTGGAGATGGCGGTTATCCGAATGTGTGACCTCAAGCTTGACGATACGAACCGCGCATTGCTGGCAAGAATAGCTGAGCTGGAAAAAAGACCTATAATTGCGCCGAGCGCACAATTCGAAGCGTCTGCAAATGAACCCGAAGTTATTCCAATGATAATTCCAGAAGAAAAGCCCGCCGCAAAGACAGAAATAATCGAACCTACTCCCGCTGAAGCAAAGCCAAGTGAAGCTGAATTTGAGTTTTTCGGTGAATTTCTTGAAGCGCTTTCTTCAAGAAGCGATATCGCTTCCTTCGCCGCAAAGTCAAATATAAAAGTACGCGGTAACGTATTACGGATTTATACTGATTTTATCGGATATACGATGCTTAGCAATCCCGAAGCGGCAGGTATACTTAACCAAGCGGCTTTTTCTGCTACAGGAAAGCCAATGAAAATAGAAATTAAACAAAATAACAGCGTCAAAGATGATATGCAGACTTCCCTGCTGGATTCTTTAGGCGAATAACGGAGGAAATATGAAAGTAAGAATTCCCAACCAAGGTCCCGGAAACATGAACCAAATGATCAGACAGGCTCAGAAGATGCAGGAAGATATGACTGCACTTCAAGAAGAACTTGATGCTAAAGAGTATACCGTCAACGCAGGCGGCGGAATGGCGACCGTAAAGATTAACGGAAAGAAGGAAATTCTTTCTATAGAAGTAAAGCCTGAAATCGTTGACCCCGACGATGTTGAAACACTGCAGGATATCCTCGTTGCCGCTGTTAACGAAGCTATAAAGACTGTTGAAAGCACAAATGCTGCTGAGATGGAGAAAATAACCGGCTCTCTCGGTATGCCTGGTATGTTCTGATATGACGCCAAGTCTTGAAAAGCTTATAAGTAAATTTGCATCCCTTCCGGGAATAGGAAAAAAGTCTGCAATACGTTTGGCATATCACGTTTTATCATTACCCGAAACAGAAGCTGAGGACTTCGCCGCGGCGATTCTCGGCGCAAAAAAGCACGTTACTTTATGCCCCCGCTGTATGACTTTTTCCGAGGACGGTCTGTGTGTTGTGTGCTCCAACGAAAGCCGCGATAAAAGCGTTATATGCGTTGTAGAGGATACTCGCGCCGCCGAAGCAGTTGAGGAGCTGCACGAATTTCACGGAACATACCATATCCTTCACGGTGTTATTTCGCCTATTGACGGCATCGGTCCAGACAAGCTTAAGATAAAAGAACTGCTCGCCCGTCTTAACGAAGATATCAAAGAAGTAATTATCGCTACCAATCCAAGCGTAGAGGGTGAAGCTACTGCAATGTATTTGAGTCGATTGATAAAACCTTTGGGTATCAAGGTCACACGACTCGCTTACGGTCTGCCCGTCGGCGCAACACTTGAATACGCAGATAGTGTAACGCTTCTCAAAGCTATCGAAGGCAGAACTGAATTTTAATAAGAAACATCACGATTATTTCACTTAATCGTGATGTTTGTTTTTGTTACGGCAAATTGCACTATTAATATACTATACGCAGAGAATTATCGCACCAAGTTACCAAAATTCTAATAAATAATCCCAAGACAGTTGATTTTTTTTACTTTTTGTGTATAATATTCTTCATTAATACATAAAAATGCAAGCAAAGGAGTTACATCATGCACAAGGATCACGCCGGCGAATTGTTCTTTTCGGAAAATACAAATCTGTTAGAGCAATCCGCGTACAGATACCGCTTGCAGGAGCGTGCTGAACCTCAATTATATCGTAATTTGTTTGAATACGATTCTATACCAAAGGTATCGTTTAACCACAGAAATGTGCCTATAAATATGCCCGAAGAAATTTGGATCACTGACACTACATTCCGTGACGGTCAGCAGTCCACTTCGCCTTTCTCTGTCGAACAGATCGTTGATCTTTATAAAATGCTTCATCGATTAGGCGGCAAGAACGGAATTGTACGTCAGAGCGAATTTTTTGTTTATACAGAAAAAGACCGCAAGGCTGTTGAAAAATGCTTGGAGTTGGGATACGAATTTCCCGAAGTTACCAGTTGGATCCGTGCTAACGAAAAGGATTTCCAAATTATAAAGGATCTTGGACTTAAAGAGACCGGCGTGCTTGTCTCCTGCTCGGATTATCATATATATAAAAAGATGGGTATGACACGCCAAAGTGCTTTGGATAAATACCTCGGAATAGTACGTTCAGTTCTTGAACACGGTATCCGTCCCCGTTGCCATTTTGAAGATATAACCCGTGCGGATTTTTATGGCTTTGTTGTACCTTTCGCTTCCGCACTGAAAGAGCTTGGCGATGAATACGGTGTTCCCATAAAGATTCGTGCCTGCGATACGATGGGATACGGTGTTTCTTACCCCGGTGCCGCACTTCCCAGAAGTGTTCAGGGCATTATTTACGGCCTGCAGCATTATTCAGGTATCACATCTGATATGATAGAATGGCACGGTCATAACGACTTTTACAAGGTCGTTACCAACGCTTCTACCGCTTGGCTTTACGGAGCATCCGGCGTTAACTGCTCGTTGCTTGGTATTGGTGAACGAACAGGTAACTGCCCGTTGGAGGCGATGGCTATCGAATACGCATCCCTTCGCGGTGATGACGGCGGCATGGACCTTTCTGTCATTACAGAAATTGCCCGCTATTTTGAAGATGCTCTTTCTTACGAAATACCTCCTCGCACTCCTTTTGTCGGAAGAGACTTTAACGTTACCCGCGCCGGTATCCATGCAGACGGTCTCCTTAAAAACGAGGAGATTTACAACATTTTCAACACAGCAAAAATACTTAACCGTCCTGCGTCCGTTGCTGTTGACGTACATAGCGGACTTGCGGGAATCGCACATTGGATAACGAGATTCTATCGTCTTGAGGAACGCGGCATTACCGTTGATAAGCATGCACCTTTTATACAGACGATGAAGGAAGAAATAGACAAGCTTTATGCCGATGGCAGAACCACCGTAATGGGTGACGCTGAGCTTGAGTGGATGCTTATGCACGCAGACCTCGAAGCCTATAAAAAGTTCAGCCATATATAAACAATTATCAAAGCGGTTGCATTTACAGCAACCGCTTGATTATTTATTGTTTTAACAATTCTTGAAAATCTTCACGGTCTTTGAGTACGTCAAAACCCGAGCGTTTCACACGTTCGATAAAATCTTCCTTATGCGTAGAGGTTCCTGAACGGCAGATATCCGCAGTATTGCGTTCTTCAGCACTAAGGAACGGACTTGTAAAACGATATGTCTCATGATCATTTAAGAAAGAATCGTAGTCGATAGCAAACTTCCGTGCTTTCTTCAAAGCCTCCATTGCTTTTTCCGTTTCGTTATCTCTCATATGGAATACAGCACGAGAAACATAGTTGTCAACAAGAAAGGTGTTATAATACAGATAGTTACCGTCAGGAATTATTGCATTAATAATCTGCTCTTGCGCAATGCAAGCCTCCATAGAATTACTCTCAATGAGATTAAGCATATCTGATAGATGTCTATCAATCATTTTTTGAGTAAGAAGCCTTTTTTCTTCGCCATGCAGACAAGTCAAAATAACATCTTCTCTGCTCATGGAATAGTTTTCCGGATACTGTTTTGCATATTCGAGCGCATCGTCGTCTCGTCCTCTGAAAGACAAATACTGTACGATCCCTTGAATAGCGCTTGCTTTGATACGTTCATCCGTAGCATTCTCAATTACACACTCAAATATTTTAATAGCTTTTTCTTGTTCTGCTCTATACGTTTCATCATCCTCATATGAGAAAGAGAGCATTGCCGTTGTCCAGCCAAGCCAACTCATATACTTCATTTCACCGGGAAATTCAGCAACTCCAATCTTTGCAACACGGTGGCGTTCCTCTAAGTCACCCGTCTCCCAAGTCTTCTTATACATGTTTTCAATCTCGGCACGTCGTTCGTTTTCATTGGCAGAATTAACGCCCAGCAAGTCATCTGTTGTAACGTGCAATAACTTTGCAAGCGAGATTATCAAAGAAATGTCGGGCACAGTAACTCCACACTCCCACTTTGAGACAGCCTTATATGTTACGCCAAGATAATCCGCCAACTTTTCTTGTGTAAGATCGTTTTTCTTTCGCAATTCTTTTATTCTTTTTCCTATATTGTTCATAGTTAATACCTCATTTGTATTAGTAAGCCGAGCTCTTGCTTCCATACGAAGTATAGCACAAAAACATTATGTCACACAACACCCTCATCGTCGAGAAAAACTCGCCTCAAAAGAGACTTTTTGTTATAAAATTTTTCATCAAAACAAAACGCACCCCTCGCGGAGTGCGTTTTATGTTTGTCTTTTATCTGTTCTCCAGATAATTTACAACGTCACCGACGGTGATAAGCTTAGGCAGATCTTCGTCATCGAAAGTGATGTCAAACTTTTCTTCGCAAAGAAGAACAAGGTCTGCGAGCTCAAGAGAGTTGAAGCCGAGATCGTTAGTAAGTTCGGATTCGAGAGTAATCTCGTCACCATTGATGTTCATTTCCTCAACGAGGATGGATTTAAGTTTTTCAAACATTGTTTGTACCTCTTATATTTTACTGCGGATGATCTTCTTAGTGGGAGTCTTTTCAAACTCAACACGTCTGATCTCAATTCCGCGGATTTGCTTAAATGAAGGTAAACGACGGTTTACGTTCATTATCTGTGCCTTTAATGCAGCAGAAATCTCTTCTTCGGTCGCATCCTTGAACTTGTCATAATCAGGGAACAGAACTGCAGTAAGGACAACATCATCCTCTTTTTCTCTGCCGACAACAACACATTCCTTGATAATATCAATATTTTCAAGATATTCTTCAATTTCTTCGGGATATACGTTCTTGCCGTTAGTGAGTACAATGATGTTCTTCTTTCTTCCGCTGATGAAAATATATCCGTCCTTATCTATATATCCGTAGTCACCGGTGCGGAAATATCCATCTGCAGTAAAAGCTTCCTTAGTTGCTTCGGGATTATTGTAGTAACCAAGCATTACGTTGGGACCCTTAACACAAATCTCACCGATTTCGTTAGTCTCGGCCTCATAAATAACGCCGTAGTTATTATCAACGATTATCTTAACACTGGAACCGATGGCTGCACGACCTACAGAACCAAGTTTATGAGTGGAAGAAGGATTTACTGAAACGAGAGGAGAACATTCGGTAATACCGTATCCCTGCTCTATCTTAATACCAACAGAATCAAACCACTTAACTACATCGGGATTTACAGCTGCGCCACCACAAACTATCTTTGTGATGTTTCCGCCAAGGTTATCAATTATCTCTTTAAACATACTTCTACGGAGATCAAGACCAACCTTACGTGCAGCGCCGGTAATAGCCATACCTGTCTTTACAGTACCGGATTTGCCTTTTTTATCAATTTCATCAGTAATACGTCTGTATACAGTATTAACAAATAAAGGAACGAGAACCAAGCCGGTGGGCTTAAAGATAGCAACGTTCTTCATAAAATACTTAAGGCTGTTATTAAAGCAGATGGTAACACCGCAAACCATTGCGGCAATATTACCTGCAGTACACTCGTATGTATGATGAAGAGGAAGTGCAGAAATATTTACGTCGTCAGAAGTAAAGTCAACCTCGTTAACGCACTGGTATACGTTGAACAAAAGATTGTTCTGAGAAAGCATTACACCTTTGCTGGTGCCGGTGGTGCCGGAAGTAAATACAAGTGCCGCCATAACGGTAGTATCAGGACGATAGCTCTCAAAGGTCTTGTCACCGGATTCATAAGCAGCATTACCTTCAGCAACAAGCTCAGAAAAAGTAAGATGTCCGCGTTCTGCAGTAAGAGCACAATCATCCAAATTAATGAAAATACCCTGCGCAGGCTTAGCTCCCTTTACTTTCTCATAGTGAGATTCGGTATAGATAACACCGTCACACTCCGCATACTCAACAAAATTGCAGATCTGCTCAGGAAAAAGTTCCTTATCAAGAGGAACTATTACGCCGCCTGCAGACATAACGGAAAGATAAGCACACATCCACTCAGGCTTGCTCTCACCAACGATGGCAAAACGCTTACCGTTGAGGTTGCGATTGAACAGCATAGTACCAAAACCAATAAACCAGCTACGATATTGATTAAAGCTAACCTCACGAATGTCTTTACCAACGTAATACTTGTATAATATGCTATCGCCGTAAGTCTCAGCTACATAGTCAACAATATCATGCATTGAAGGAAAGAGAGGATAACGTACTTTTACTTCTTTGCCTTTTTTCAAATTCATAAACATACCCTTCCACATTAATTTTCATCTTATATTATACCCTAAAGTACCGACTTGTCAAGAGAATTGAATAAATTTTGTGTTTTAGCACAAATTAAAACCATTAAAAAGAGGTGGTTGTTGTGAATAGACAAGAATATATTAATTTAGCGGAAAGCCGTGCAAAACGAACGCCTTCTGTTAAGAACTGCTTTTTCGCTTTTTTAACCGGAGGATTGATATGCGTAATAGGACAGCTGTTAACAATGCTTTATAACGCATTTTTGAGCGATGAAAAGGTAGCGGCGACTCTGGCTTCAGTAACCTTGGTATTTCTTTCCGGCTTATTTACGGGTATCGGTTGGTTTGATAAGCTGGCAAAATATGCAGGTGCAGGTACGCTTGTTCCAATAACCGGTTTTGCAAATGCAGTCGCCTCCCCTGCCATCGAAGCAAAAAGCGAGGGATATATTAAGGGTGTAGCGGCGCAAATGTTTGTAATTGCCGGTCCGGTAATAGTTTATGGTTCCGCGGCAAGTGTAATATACGGAATAATATATTATATTGTTATGAGACTGGGAATTAAGTTATGAAAAATATCATCAAATATAAAAACGTATTTCTTCAGCAAACAGCAAGCGTTGTAGGAAACAAAGAAAAAAACGGCCCCTTAGGTAATAAATTCGATTCTTTCAGCAAGGACGATCGTTTTGATCAGGACACCTGGGAAAAATCAGAATCCGAAATGGTAAGGCGCACAATCGAATCCCTGTTAACAAAAAGCGGATTAGAATATGATGATATCGACTTGTATGCAGGAGGCGATCTGCTTGACCAATGTATCGCCACATCCCACGCAATGAATAACAGTGGAATTCCCTATCTCGGGTTATATGGTGCATGTTCTACAGCGGCAGAAGGATTATTGATCGGTTCACTGTTTGCTGAAAAAGGCTTAACTGTTGGCACGGTTGCATCTTCACATTTTTGTTCTGCAGAAAGGCAATACCGTTTTCCTCTTGAATATGGCAGTCAACGCACACCCACTGCCCAAAACACCGTGACAGGATGCGGTAGTTTCCTGCTGAACACAAATTCTTCTCCGGTTCGTATAACTGAAGGGGTCATCGGAAAAATCCAAGACAACGGCATTTCTGACGCCAACAATATGGGGGCGGCAATGGCGACGGCGGCAGTTGACACTTTAATGAGATATTTTGACTATTCAGATAAAAGCGATAAAGATTTTGATATTATAGCAACCGGAGACCTGGGCAACGAAGGTTTTGAACTCGCAAAAGAATATGCAAAAAGCAGAGGTCTTATACTGGGTGATAACTATACAGATTGCGGCATAATGATCTACGATTTGAAAAAGCAGGACGTTTGCGCAGGTGGAAGCGGGTGCGGATGTTCCGCATCTGTGTTTGCCGCACACGTATGCCCTATGTTAATCTCAGGTGAATTAAAGAACGCGCTTCTTATAGGGACCGGAGCATTACTTTCTCCCAAAAGCATTATACAGAATAAAATAATTCCCAGTGTTGCTCATCTGGTATGCTTTGAAAGGTATTGAAAATGGATTTTTTGTTATTATTGAAAGCTTTTATTGTTGGCGGTACGCTATGTCTCATTGCGCAAATATTAATAGATAAAACAAAACTGACGCCCGCATACATTCTTGTTGGCTATGTATGCGGTGGTGTACTGCTTAACGCATTGGGTATTTATCCTAAGCTTATTAAATGGGCGGGCGCAGGTGCAGCAATTCCGCTTACGGGTTTTGGAAACACACTTGCCGAGGGCGTAAAGGAAGCAATAAATACCGATGGTATATTCGGAATATTATACGGTGGGATAAAATCAACAGCAGCTGGAATCTCCGCTGCAATACTATTTGCACTTATTTGGTCAATATTATTCAGGAGTAAAAATAAATAGCAATTGAAATTAATGCCGTAATATGATATAATTTGCATATCATATTGTGAGGTGTTATCTGTGATTAGGTTGCTATCCGCTTTATTTATTAAAGATCGTAAGAATTATAACAGTCCTGCCGTACGTCGTGCTTATGGAATGATGTGCGGAATCGTAGGAATATTCTTCAATATCTTGCTTTTTGCTATAAAGCTTGTTGCAGGTATGCTCTCTGGTTCTATTTCCATTTTGGCAGATGCGTTTAACAATCTGTCAGACGCAGGCACATCCATAATCACCCTCATCGGATTTAAGCTTTCCGGTACAAAACCTGATTCCGACCACCCGTTTGGTCACGGAAGATTTGAGTATATTACAGGTCTTATCGTTGCAATTATCATCATTCTGATGGGTTTTGAACTGGGCATGGAATCTGTAAAAAAGATCGTATCTCCTGCTGAAATTGAGTTTTCTTACTTGACTGTTGCAATTCTCGTCGTTTCTATCATTGCAAAGTGTTATATGGCGCTGTATAATCGCGCTGTACACAAAAAAATCAGCTCCCCTTCTCTTTCTGCTACCGCCGCAGATTCTTTGTCAGATTGCGTTGCAACAGCCGTCATACTCATTTCGATGATTATCTTCAAAATATGGAATATAAACATTGATGCTTGGTGCGGTCTTGCGGTTTCTGTTTTTATTTTAATAAATGGTATAAAGGCAGCGAAGGAAACCGTTTCGCCGCTACTGGGCCAGCCTCCCGAAAAAGAATTTGTTGAAAAGATAAATAATATCGTTATGTCCGAGGATTGTGTGCTTGGCATTCATGACCTTATAGTACATGATTACGGACCCGGAAGAATTATGATATCTCTTCATGCTGAAGTTTCCGGAAACGCAGATATAATGGAAACTCACGATGCGATTGACAACATAGAGCGACAGTTAAAGCATGAATTAAACTGTGAAGCGGTTATTCACATGGACCCTATTCTCGAAAACGACGAGCTGACCAATCAACTTAAAGAGATAGTGGCAGAATTGTTATCTACTATCGGTGAAGGTGTGAGTATTCATGATTTCCGAGTAGTATCAGGCCCTACACATACAAACCTGATATTTGATGTTGTGATCCCTTATAATCTAAAGTTGGATAATAAAGCCGTTACCGAAAAGGTTAATAGTTTAATTTCTACAATTGATGGAAATTATTACCCTGTTTTTAATATTGATAATTCTTATGTGAAATAATCAACATAAAAAAAGCACTTGCAGATAACGCAAGTGCTTTTTTTATGTTGATTGACACCCAATTAAATATTATAATGTTTTCTTAAAACTGAATTGTTTTTTTGAAAGCTCATATCCGCACTTTTTATAGAACAAATGTGCATCGGTTCTTTCTTCTCCAGAGTTTAATCTTATACCTTGTGCTCCGATGTTATGCGCCCATTTCTCGATTGCGTTAAGAAGCGCAGAACCTACTCCACGGTGATGATACTCTTCGGCAACAGAAAGACCTAATATATTCACTAATTTTGGCAAATATATCAATTGGTACACAGTAGCGTGGATATATCCGATAACCGTATTATCGAATTCAGCTACATAGACACATTGTTTGCTGTCATTAATAATGTCAGACAAATTTATTGCTGTATTATCAATGGGATAGTTATAGCCAAGTTCTTCAGTATTAAGAATACATATGGCTTTGCTATCTTTTGTTTCTGCCATTCTAATAGAAAAATCCATAAAAACCTCACAATAAGTCGTTATAAATGTTTGAAATAAAGCTGTTTATATCATAAGGAGGCTCATAATTTACAAAAGCGTCAGTAAGTTTTCTCACAATATATTCTTCAAACGCATTTTTAATACCGGATTCGTCACCATTAAGGTAATACGAACCATCGATTCCCGGAAATTTGCAAGTGTGGTTATCAAAATCGAACATCTCCATAAACGAGTGAACATATACATGCAAAAACTCATGAATTACACTTTCAGCTTTAAAACCGCCGGAACAGAAAACAAAAATGTCATCATACAAATAGTAATCTGCAGAATAGACACATTTTATTGGGTTAAGTATTAGTTTTATGCTTTTAATATGATCGCCGTAATTATTAGTGCAAAACTCCAGCGCAGTTAGAACGGCTTGGATCTCATTTTCATAAGCCTCGTTTTGTTTGGCGATCCAATTACTTTCCCAAGCGAAATACGTACCAAATTCTTCACTATTAATAATTTTCGCCAAGGCGTTAGGATATTGAGCTAACCAATCCCAAAACTCATCGTTTTTCTGTTCAGCATCAATATTGGATGCAGACATTATTTTCTTTTTTAGTTTTTCGAAATTATTAAAAGAACTTATTTCCTTATTCAAAAACAAAGAAGCGTTTTCAAGCATTGAAGCACGCGGCCAATATGGATATGTTTCACAATACGTTTGTTTTACAAAACCAAAAAAAGTTGATTTTTCTTGACTGCGAAAAGATTCGAGCCGATTGATAAGAGATGTATCGCGTTCGTAAACAGAATATTCATATCCATTACAATGCAAGGCATAATACAATGCGGATATTTCACGTATATTCGTAAAATATAATTTACTCATTTTTTCACCTCTGACCAGCACTCAACTTTATAATATTCTATCACAACACGCATTATATTGCAATAAAAAGAAATACTTACATAATCAAAAAGAGTTGCCGAACTCGGCAACTCTTTTAATACTTTTATTAGCCGGTAATACCGGAACGCTCAACGCCTTCGATAAGGGTACGCTGACCGAAGAGGTACATGATAAGAAGCGGGATCAGTATAAGAATACCGGATGCGTTTCTGATAGCGGTTGTATAAGCCGCCTGACCTGCATAGTCTGTATCCAAAGAAGTAGGAATGGTTGAGTAAATATGGCTGAGCAGAACGTTTCCGCTGGTTCCGCCGGGCATAAATACCTCGGTATAGAACGTATCCATCCACTGCCAAGAGAAGGAGAACATAAATATTGTTACCATCATTGTCAAAGACATAGGAAGAATGATACGAACAAAGGTCTTAATTACGCCTGCGCCGTCAACGTATGCTGCTTCTTCAAGCTCATCGGGGACACCGTTATAATACTGACGCATCATAAAGATGTACAAACCGTTCTTAAATGCAAGACCGGTGAGAGACAGAACAGCCATAGGCCAGTAAGTATTCAAAAGGTTGGGAATCAACTTATCAACAACCTTGGAATAAACTTCCATAAATCCTGTGCCATCAGTTACTTCCTTGGAATACTTGATAAAGCCTTTCAGCCAAGCAGAATCAGCAAAAGAAATAAGTGATTCCTTCAAGCCTTCCATACCGGTTCCCTCAAAGAAATTGAACAGCCAGCTATTTATCTGCGGGATATAACCAAATAAATCGAAATACCTGAATCGCAAGATAAGTGCCTGACGAATGGTCTCATGAGGAACGACCATGGTAAAGATAACCAACAGGAAGAGGATACCCTTAAACTTGAATTTGAACTTTGCAAAGCCGTAGCCAACGATGGAGCAGATCAAAGTCTGGATAACACCGCAAAGCAAAGAAAGCAGTGCAGTATTAAACATAGCAGTGAAATACTTATTATCGTTAATAATAGCCTTGTATGTATCCAAAGTCCAGTTACGAGGGATCATAACTACTGTGGTATCAACAAAGTCTTCAGGAGCCATAAGAGAGGTGGTAACCTTAGAGAAGTACGGGTAGATAATAACGTAAGAAATACCTACAAGAAGTACTAATCTGAAGATCATCCAAGCAACTTTCTTAAGGAAGTACAGATTGATGTACTTAGCCTTAACGCGCTCCCAAAACGTGGTTTCGGTATCAATTTTTGCGTTACCGGTTGCAACCTTTTCAAACTTAGGTTTGCGAGAGAAAAGTCCTTTAATTTTTTCGATAAAGCTCATACCGCACCTCCTATTTCTCTCGACGCTGATAGAATACAAACATCGAGGCTATGCCTGACAATGCTGCCAGAATAACGATAACTATGAGGAAGTACATCCAAGCCATTGCAGTACCAGCAGGCTTTCCGTTAGGCTTAGTAAGCTCGCCTGCAATGAATGACATCATTACGTTGGACTTGGTAGTAAAAGAGTCAATTACCGTATAAACAAGGTTAACAAGGATCATGGGGCTGATCATCGGGAAGGTAATCTTCCAGAAGGTCTCCCAAGCAGTAGCGCCCTCAACACGGCAAGATTCGTAAATGGAAGGAGAAATAGACTGAAGCGCCGCAAGGAATATAAGCATCTGAACACCGGAACGGTTTACGATGTTATAAACGTTGTTTGCCCATCCACTAACGATGCCTGCAAGCTCAGCACCGATCTTCATGTTACCGAAGAAGCGCTCAACATCAATAGCGTTAATAATCTCTACACCGGCGCTGACAGTGCCATCAACACCGTCCTGACCAAGCTGAGTAACGTTTTCACCCAACTGTGCCAGCTGGTTGCTAAGGTCAATCGCTTCAATAATACCGGTAGAAACGATAACGGGAACGAAGAAGATTGCACGGAATGCCGCTCTTCCCTTCATATCCTGGTTAAGCAAAATTGCCATAAACAGAGAGAATATGATGATTGCGGGAATATCGAACGCCATTCCACCCAGACACTCAACGAGTGTCTGGACGAAATTAGAAGAATCACCAAGCGCAGAAGAGTAGTTGTCAATGCCAACCCACTTCAGAACCTGACCTACTTTTTCGTACTCAATAGAGCTGAAAGAGATCTGGAGAGAAGAAATTATCATCGGCAAGTAGATGAGAACAAAACCGAGAAGGAACGGAAGAATGAACAGCCAACCGAAGATAGACTTCTGCTTTTCAAGAGACTTGGCTTTTTTCTTCTTCTTTTTGACCTTCAAAGACTGCACGTCTACCGCTGTGGTATCGTTGGTAAGAACCTGGTCTTTTTTAAGTGCCTTATCCATTTTATTCCCTCCTCTTAAATTTTCTTGCCGTCAGCATCGAGCTTTATAAAATCTTCGCCGCCGACAGTGTATTCCGTACCGTCAACCTCAACGGTTACAGCAGTAAGGTTGTAGTTGATGATGTAAGAAATACCATTGCTGTAGGTTACCTTAACAACTTTATATTCGTCATCAAGGAACTCATGATTGATGATGTTGGAAGTCTTAACGTCCGCAAGAGCTTCGTTAAGTTCTCTGTAAGTGGTAACCATATCGTTAAGCCAGATATTGTAACGAACAGAATAGTAACCAGAAACTTCGTACCAAGTGTTATACTTCTTAAGTTCGGAAGTGTTCTCAATTGCAAGAACGAAGTAAGGGTTAGCGCCGTTTTCAATAGTCTTAAGTACGGTGTAACGATAGTCACCTGCAAGGTTGATAGGCTCGCCTGCATATTCAACGTAACCGTGGAGTACCATTCCAACAAAAGGTACGCTGGTTGCGGAATACTTGTAACCGGAGTCGTCAAGTGCGATATTAACGATATCACTAACGTAAGGAAGAGTATATGCGTTACCGCCGCTTACCATTACCTTACCGTTGTCACCCTTGATCTTGGAAAGCAACTTAGTAATGATAATCTTGTTATCTTCGCGGTTAAAAGGTTCGTCTTCATCAAAGTCAGAAGAAAGAGACTCGCCGAGAGTACCGATAGAGATACTACCAATACCAAATTCTTCATATTCTTTCCAGCAGTTGGTATAGAACTTATCCATCACGCTGGCAGAAATGATACCCATACCGGATCTGGAATAACCCTGGTACAGCGCGCTGTAGAACTGATGTCTTGCGAAACGGTCATTAATAGTCTTTGCAAGGTCTTTGGACTGAGAGAAGCCATCGAACCACTTATCGTGATGAGCATAAACAAAGTCGAAATCGGGATATACGGTAGCACCGCTGGACTTAGCGTACTCAAGGAGTTTCTTAAGTCCCTCTTCGCCGCCGATAACGTCTTCAACGTTTACGCCGTTAGGAACAGTATAACCAATACCGCCGTCCTGCCAACCCATAAGTCTGAGCTTAACATTGGAGATATCAGCTTCGTCACCAAGGAGTTCCAGCATTTCGATGATCTTGTCAAAGCTGGACATAGACATCATTTCAAGTACGGGAACACCGAGGAAGGTAGTGCTGGTCTCAAGTGCACAAAGAGTTTCGATATACAAAGGAATATCTTCAACAGTAGGTACGGTTTCGGCAGACAGGATATCCTTATCGTCAAGATACTTACGGTAAAGATTTGCCATACCGGAAACTGTAGATTCCTCATCGTTAAGAAGGAATACTCTTAATTTATAATCCTTAGTGTATTTACGGTCACACTCAACGCTCCAAGAAGAAGCGGCACCTGCAGAAAGACCTGCATCAAGTTTGATGTTATCAGAAGGACGAGGGTTAATAGTACCATAGCAAGAAACGAACATGTGGGTTGCACCACCGTTATCAATGGTGAGGTTAACCAAAGATTCGCCCTCTTCGATTATTGCGAAATAACCGTTCTTAAGGTACTTGGTAGTAACTACCTCTACCTCATTTCCGTCTTCATCATATTCAGTAGAAGTGATCTTTTCAGTGTAGGAGCTGTTCTTGGTTTCAACGATGCCGAAAACAGGGAATCTCATTGCCTGCTTGTTGGAACCGCTGATTTCCTGATAAGCGTAGTCCTGACCATAGATCTTATGGGTATTCTTAAACTGAGTACCGATTATATCAGAAAAGTTGATAATGCTACCGGAGCCATCTGCAGTAAATACAAAGCCCTCGTTAGAAACAACGTTACCGGTACCGGCGTAAGGAAGAACCATAATGTTCTTAAGAGAATAAGTAGAAGCGTCAAAACGAACGTTGCCCATGTTACAACGAATAGACAGACCGTTAGCATCAAGCTTATACTCAAGAGCAAGCTTGAACTGTGCGGGTGCTTCGTCTGTGTTTACATATTCAACTTCGTCATGGTCGATTTCCAACTGCTCAAGAGAGTAATCGGTGTACATCTTAAGCCAGCCTTCAAGAGTCTTAAGCTCCTGAACAGAAATAGCGGGCTCACATACAGCGATGGGGAACTTCTCGCATATAGGATACTTCTTTAAATATTCTTCTTTACTCTTATCAGAAATAGACTCATCGTGAATATTCTTGATAGTATAAAAGGATTCAAAACGTTTTGCAGGTCTAGTTTCAGTACAGTTAGCTACGATCTGAGCAAGGAGCGCTTCGAATTTCTCAAGCTTAATAACACGAGGAACCATATATGTGTTCTCTGCACGACCAAGCTTGTATTCAACACGAATACCATTAGCGATCTTTTTAACAGTAATCTGATTGTTAACTGCAGAATCCTTGTAAGAGTTCATTTCATTTTCGGTATTGCTGGAACTCTTATCAACATACTTAATAATTATCTGAGAATAAAGCTGACGCTTTATAGAGTCTGTAGAAGCAGACTTGGAAGGGCTGGTACTTGCACCTGCGTTGTAAGGATTGGAGCACCAGTAAGACTGATAAAGGTAAACACCATCTGCACTGGTTTCAAACTTACCGTCAGCGTTAGGCGCTTTACAGCGAAGAACAATAACTTCACCGGTCAGCTTATCCACATACATTGCGTAAGGAATAGCAGCGGTAGGCTCAAGATAAAGCTCAAGCGCATCCAAAGAAGTGTTACCTAAAATACGAGACTTAACACTGGAGAAGCTAACGGACATATATGCAGGTCCCTTAGTATCCCAAATGTTTTCGTCAGCACTCTCTTCCTCGGAAGCATCCTCAGCAGCAAAAGCGAGGATGCCAGACATTGAAGAAAGAACAGGCAGACAGAGCAGCAGGCAGAGTGCTAATGCCAGAATTGATTTAAAATATTTACTCATATTGCTACTCCTTTCTTATAGTGACCATCTGTAGGACAGCTCGGTGTAGATGTTGTAGAAGAAGGTAAATACTCTACCGATCAAGCTGGTGAACAGAATAGCTACGAACATTACAAACATCATAAAGATGATGGTTGCAAAAGTAATGATAATATTCTTGAAAAGACCGTAATCGTGAATAACCATCATACCGAAGAACAACAGAAGCGCTGTCCATCCCCAAGCGATGGTCTCGATCATGGTGAGTATTCCCTGCTCGCTGAGAGTTACGAAGTTAGATACCATAACGGTAGGAAGAACCAACATAACTACGGGAAGCAAAGAATAACAGGTTGTGATATAAACGTCAGTAAGGCTGCCTTCGCCATCAAACAAGGTGGTAAGACACCAGTTAGAGATGGTCCAAAGTGCTACGGGAAGCAGAATAGAAGAAATCTGCATTACGTAGTTAACGCCGGTACCTTCGTACATATTGTAAAGGAAACCTCTACCAATAGACTGGTATACAAAGGTGAGAATGGTAAGAATAAGGATGATAGTCGCACCGCGAACGGATCCGCGTTTTTCATGCTTAAGATCCCAGAAACCGTCAAACGGGTGGAAAATAACGTGGAAGCCATAGCAAACTTCTTCGTACCACTTACGTTTTTCGGAATACTTAATACCACGCTTATTAACCTTGTTGACCCACTTGAAGAAGAGGAGAACAGCAACGAGAACAACTACCAGAACGAGAGCAACGATCCAAAGGTTGGTCTCCATCCAGTCTTTACGGTAAATACGATAAGCCTCGGAATAGCTTGCCTGGTCATATGCGTATTTGTAATACTGCATTGCTGTTACATAGTCACCTTCACGGTACTTAGCATCACCGATTGCGATATAAGCCTGGTCAAAGTTGTTATTTCTCTGAAGAACTGCGGTGTAATATTCAACGGATGCAGAATAGTCACCATCTTCAATAGACTGTACAGCGGAAATAAGCAGATCACCATATTCGGTACGCTTAAAAACAGTGATATTGCTGGTGCTCTCGTCAAGGAGAAGCATGAATGAACCCTGGTAATCCATAGCGGAAAGACGCTGGATATTACCGAACTGATCACCCATATCACCAAAAGCAAACAGAAGGTTACCGTCACTATCATAAGTAAACACACGGCTACGCTTCTGGTCGATTATAGACCAAGTGTTTGCCTCACCAAGAGCAACGTCAACAATAGAAGAAGCGCCGCTAATGGTATAGTCTGTACTGTTAGTAGAAGTTACACGAGCTTCACCGGAGGGAGGCTGGAAACCGTTTCTGTTAAGAACGTCACTTCCCTTAGGATTAAGCTTTTTAACAGGAACCTGAGTGGTATCTGCGTTCTGTGTAGCGTAAAGGAATCCGTCAGCATCGATAGTAACATTGTTGTACTCAATGGAAACGATTGCTTCGCTGGACTCTCTCTGCTGAGCGCTCTGGATCTTTCTCCAGAACAACTGCCAAGCGTTTGCCTGCTGAGTAATAGCACCAACGAATCCGTTAAAGGAACCGTCACGGTTAAGAGAAATAATACCGTAGTTGGTAGCTTTACCAACAACATAGATACGTCCGGCAGAGTCAACTGCAACTGCAGAAGGCTTATATACGGAGTTCTCAGGCATAACCTCTGATACAGGTTCATGAACGATATCCAGGAAGTTACCCAGCTTATCGAATATAACGATACGAGATTTCTCAGTATCAGCTACGTAGATCTCAGTCTCGGTAGCGAATACGCCTTCAGGAGAAGCGAGAGAATCGGGTACGCCCTGATCGTTAACAAATTCTTTGATTATGAGATGGAGTCTGTACTGTTCGTCAAGAACAAGGATACGGCTATTGCCGGTATCAGCAATATATACATACTCCAGATCATCAACAAACACATCCTTAGGAGAGGACAGATCTACGAACTCATCGTGATTATACTTTGCAGAAGCAGGGTTGCTGGGATCAAGAAGAGACTTCTTGATGCTGGCAGAAGTAATCTGAACATGGGGCACGTAAACGTGAGGGCTTTCCTGCATGAAAGCTTCGATATCATAAGTATAGGTCGTGTAAGGAACGCGAGCATCGGCAGTTAAAGCGAATTCGGAAACCACAAACATACCGATAAGCATAAAGCAGACACAAAAGAGGAGAGATTTTGCAAGTATTTTTTTCATTATTAATATCTCCTCTCTTAGTCTTTCATGCCCGAGGTGGACATTGTCTGAATTACGTTACTCTGAGTGATGTAGAATACCGCACAAGGAACAACCATCATTACAACGGTAGAAGCGGCAGACACACCGGTACGTGCAACACCACTGGTTACCAGCTGGCTGATTGCATAGTTAAAGGTTTTGAGTTCTTCACTGTAAATATAGGTGCTGGCGCCGGAGTTCCACAGATCCTTAAATGCAAAGATGATAAGTGTGATCCAAGCGGGCTTAACCATAGGCATTGCTATCTTCCAGAAGATTCTGAATTCCCCTGCACCGTCGATACGAGCGGATTCAAGAACCGCATCGGTAACGGAGGATTCCATAAACTGCTTCATGAGGTAGAGACCGAAGGTAGTACAGCAAGCGGGAACGATTACTGCCCAATAGGTATCGATCATCTTGAGCCAGCTCATAAGCAAGAAGTTGGTAATACCGGTTACAGTAGAGTTAAACATCAAAGAATATACGATTGTCTGGAACATTATATTTCTTCCGGGGAAAGGAATCTTTGCAATTGCATAAGCAGCAAAGGAAGAAAGAATAACGTTACCAAAGGTACCTGCAAAAGATATCAAAACAGTATTGAATATGTATCTGGAGAAAGGTACCCAAGAGTCGCCCATTAACTTAAACAGGTCAACGAAGTTATCGATAACCCATCTGTTGGGGAAAAAGTGAGGCGGGAACAGCCAAAGCTCATCAAGAGGCTTGAAGGACTGACCAATAGCATAAATTACGGGAAGAGACATTGCCAAAGCACACAAGCAGAGGAAGAACAGAACGCCGAAGTCACCGCCGGCAGAACGGTTGATCGAACGCTTGAACTGCTCTTTGGGCTGCTTGCCTCTAGCAACTCTGCGTTGGTCGATTTTCTCGGAAAGTTTCTTAAACATATTATGAACCTACCTTTCTGAGAATTCGAGTAATTAAGAGGTTACATCCGATCATCATAAAGAACAGAATCGTAGCGATTGCGGAAGCGTAACCCATTTCATAACGTGCTCCGCCATAGTCATCAAGGTGATGCATTATGGTGTGAACACAATAGTCGGGAGACGGGAAGCCAACGAGTGCGGTAATAACACCACCGAAGCCGAATGCACCTGTAATAGCCAGAATTGCGGAAAGCATCATCTGAGGACGCATGGAAGGAAGGGTTATATACCAAAGTTCCTGCCAACGGTTTTTAATACCGTCGATAGCACCAGCCTCATAGAGGTCTTTATTAACTACTTGGAAACCAGCTATAAAGGTAAGGAAGCTGGTACCCAAAGAAGTCCAAAGAGCAACTACGATAATAAGCGGGAAAATAGTATCAGTATCCTGGAACCAAAGAACGGGCTTTGTTATGATACCGTATTCGATAAGATATGCATTAACGAAACCGTACTGGTCACTGGAGAAGAATACAGACCAAATGAGGTAAACCGCACCGGAAATAGAAGGAGCGTAGAATACCAAAGTAAGGAACGCACGGATCTTCGGACGCAGCTCATTAATGAACCATGCGAAGAACAAAGAGAGCAAATAAGATGCAGGACCGGTGATAACTGCAAATATCAAAGTGTTCTTAATAGCGGTAATGAACACTTCATCATCAAACAGAAGACGAATGTAGTTATCAAGAAATACGAAAGTAGGAAACTCAAGCATATTAAATATGGTAAAGCTGAGAACTACTGACAGTACAACGGGTACTACATAGAACATAAGGAAGAGAATGAAGAAAGGAGCTACCATAAGATAAGCAACCTTGTGTTTTCTTATCTCACCTAAAGTCCATCTGAATCTGGAAATGTCTTTTCTGACGACAGCTTTTTCTTTAGCCATTAGATTTTCCTCCTCCTCGTTAAGATTTAGCGTTTGAAGACGCTATGTCGTTAAATGTTCCCGTAGTGGGAAGGTTGAACTCACCGCGTTTACGTGTAAGCTCGTTATTAATATCATCAATGTATGAACGCATTTTTTCTACAGGGTTATCGCCGTTGTTATATGCGCCCAAGAAAGCGAAGCTTGTGAAACGTCCGATAATGTAAGAACCGGGATATTCGGGTGTACATTCAACTGCGTTAAACTGAGCAACCAGATTATCAAGCTCGTCCTTAGACCAGCTCATCTTCTGAAGAGCTTCAACGTTAGCAGTAGCATATTTAGCGGAAGGACCGAGCAGAGCGATCTTTTCGTTACCGAATTCGGACTGTACGTCAGCACTGGACCACCACTGCATGAAGGTCCAAGCAGCAAGAGCATTCTCATCGGTTACACCGTTCATCATTATAAGGGAAGAAACGCCTGCAATAGTACTGTTGTTAATGGTTTCAGTCTCTGCATCATAGGTACCGGGCAGCGGAGTGAACTCCCAAAGACCGGCAATTTCAGGTGCAAATATTACCATAGTATTATAAGTAGAAGTATAATCAGCAATTGCGAGAGGCATAATACCCTGACGGAAACGAGTTGCAATACTGTAGGAGTACGGGAAGTCGTAGTCAGTAAACAGTTCGCAAACCTTCTTGAAGGTCTCGAGCATTACGTTACTACCTATGTTAATTTCCATACCATCGATCTTAGGACGAACTTTTCCTTCGGAATCGGTATAAACCCATCCCATTTCTTTAAGCTCATCCATAGAGTACTGGGTAAGAAGCTGATCAAGATAATAATCGTATTCTTCGTCAGTATAAGTTACAAACAAATCATCATTCTGCTGATAAGCCCATATGAAGGAACCGCCTGTACCCTGAGGGAAGCCGATGTCCAGAGAGTTGGACTGCATGGTATAAATGAGATCATAGAAATCATCCCAAGTATTGGGAACTTCAAGGCCGAGTTCAACAAAAAGGTCTTTTCTGTAGAACATCATAGAGAAGGACATTGTATCAGCAATACCGTATGCTTCACCATAAAGTGTGAAAGGAACCATAGCAGCAGGTGCAAATCTTTCAGTCACTTCGTCAAATGTAGCAATTTCATCGATAAATTCGCCATATACGGGATGGTCCTCCCACTTAGAAAGATCGTTAAAGTTGTAACCATGAGCATCGCTGTTAAGAGAGTAAACAGCAGAACGGATAGCGTAGTTAACGGGGTCGCTCTGTCCCGCACCCATATATACGTCAGGGCCGGTACGTGCGAGTGTTGCGGGAAGCAAGGTAGAACCAACAACGAGCTTAACGTTAACGGGAATGTTATACTTTTCGTTGAAGGAATCATCTACCAGGTTACGAATAATGGTTGCGTCTTCACGTGAACTTGCGGTCCATACGTCGATAGCGCACTTCTGAAGCTCTTCGCTGGAATAGTCTCTTTCAATAAGAGAACCGATAGAGTTATAATCAGCGGAGAAGGAACCAATAAACTTAAGAATCTCTGCCCACATGGAAGCAAAGAAGCCTGCTTCCGCCTTAGGAGCGTCAGCATCTACTGCCTGAATGGAGATGTAGTCCAAAAGCAGAGGCTGAGAAGTGTTGTCGGAAAGCCAGGTACCAAGAGTTGCAGTGTACTCCTTAAGAGTATCCATATAACCTGCTATCTGGGTGGGATCCTTACCCATTCTCTCAACTATTACGGCAACCTTGAGAAGAGTACCGGTCTGGTCACCAGCACTACCGGAAATAGCAATAATGTCATTTGCAATATTATTAAGATTTACAGCTTCTTCGGCCAAGCCCTTAATAACATCGGGAATAAGTTTATGGAACTTATAGTCACGGTTTTCATCGGGTTCTGCACCGGTGATCATAAGTATCTTCTTATAGTACTCATTAAGGTTGGAAAGAGAGTCGGAAACGCGGCCGAGAACACCGGACATGTCACCAAGAACAACCTGGAAACGGATCGTGTGTTCGCCCTCTTCAAGATAGAACTTAAAGTTCTGTTTTCCGTTGTTAAGTACGTCTGTCTTCCAACTGGTAGAATAATTGAAACGAAGATCCTTTGCCTCTTCGAAAGGAATCTCATCGTCAATATAAATCATTCTTGAAACGAACGAGCCCATAACATCTTCCTGCTTGGAACGAGGAATTATGTTATAGAAGCCGGATTCTTCAACAACAACAGTGTATTCGATCCACTGACCAACATACTGCCACTTGTTAGAGCCGATACTGTTGTAACGGATAAGAGTGGAATCCTGAGGCTCAGAGATAGAAGACTTTCTGTCATTAATCTGGTACAAGGTACGGTCAGAAGTAAGAACAGGATATTCAGCCTGAATCTTAACAGCTTCACCGGTATAATCCTTTGCACCTGCTGCTTCATGCTTAGCAATATACTCCTCGTAAGAAAGAGTTTTTTCAGCAGCCTTAATAACGATGCTCTTAATAGCCATAGGCTCGGTGATAGCCTCGATATTAAAGGTATGGGCACCTTCTGTCAAATAATACTTGAGAGGACCATAGTAATAAGGATCTTCTTCGTTTGCAGGAACCAGATCGTCATTTTCATCACGCTTATATTCAGTTACGTAAGAATATCCGCTGGTATCGTACACGTAAGTAGAAGCCCACATACCATAGATTTCTTTGGTAGGCTTAGCTTCATTGCCATTACTGTCGTACGGGAACAAACGATCACTGTCAGCAAACATATTTTCCTGATTACGAACAAAATCAAGGAAATAATCACTTACAGAATCAAAATATGTCTTTTTATTGCCATCTTCAATCTTTGTGTAAACATCTTTCCAAGCGCGGGTAAAGGAAAGAGATCTGGTTTCCTTATAGGAAACAGCATCATCAAAATAAATTACACGCTCGATGTCCGCAGATTTACCGATAGCTGCAACAGAACCGTCTGCAGCGAGAACTTCGATATCTCCGGTCCAGTATTCGATGTAAACTGAATACATCGCTGTTTCAGGAACGTCGATATTAAATACAAGCTTGCCGTCATCACCCATAAGGAGCACGGGGCAGCCTGAATTCTCGTAGCCGTCTGCTCGCATATCGACTGTAGCGGTAGAATCTTCCGAAAGATCGGCAGAAAGATCTATAACGATCTCCTGGGTCGCATCCTTTACATTCCAGTGATCACGAAGATACTCGGAATACGAAACGGAAGTAAGCAACTTCTCAATTTCGGCAAGGGATGTACGAACCAAAGAATCAGAACCGTCAACAGACTCAACCTTTGCCTGAACGCCGACAAGAGCAAAATCGCCCAGCAGCATAAGACAAACGAGCAAGACCGCCATTAACTTGGAAAAGCAGTTCTTAAACTTGGTCATGAAATAGTTCCTCCCAAATGATTTCTGAGAAAATGCGCATTTTAATACACATTATATTGGTTATTATGAATATTACCACTAACGCCCATTTTTGTCAATAGTGTATATATATGTTGCTTTCTTTTTGTGCGCTTTTTACCTATTTGTACTAACAATCGTTTTTTTAAGCACGTTCCATTATTTGCCGATTATAAACATCTATCATATAATTAAAATTAATACAAAAATTACAAAACATTCACCATTCATTCAATATTAAAACGTATCCGAAAAAAATCTTTGAAATATTAAGGTTTTTTGAACATTCCAACGACTTAAAACAATGAACATATATAATTATGGACGACGTATTTATTAAACAAAATTATACACAGCCGCGCATTCACGACCGCCAATCACGCATTGTTAAAAAAACCGTCTCACAGCAGCCGATTTCAATGTACACTTTGCACAAAAACTCGATAGCATTTTCGTCATTGTGCTCACGCGCACAAAACATTTGTTCTACGCATTTGCTTGCCTTTTTTGGGCCATTTTAGCCAGAAAGCATTCTTAATCCTTCCGAACACAGACTGTAAAAGCCGATTTCAACTGCAGCCGGATCTCGTTAATAAAAAAAGGAAGGCACAAGGCCTTCCTAAAATAACATTGATCAACCGGTGATCGTTATAATAAATCCATCAGAGTTATTACCTGAAATGAGATACGCATCTTCCACCGGAATATAGATGTTAGAAGTCAACCCATCTTCCATAGGCTGGTAATACACTTCATAGGATTTATTCTGGACGTCGATAATCAACGGTGCATCAGGAGTATACTGCTTAAGCAGTTCAAGATATTCCTCCAAGCAAAGGTTGTTCTTATACATATAATATGCATGGCAAACACCAACATATCTATACACAACGCCACGGTTTATGGTGCCGTTGGGAGGATATCCGGTGACAGACTCTTTATCGGCAGGAAAACGTTGAATAAAGCCGTAAGAATAGCAATTTTCGGTAAACCAAGCAAATCTTCCCTCTCCTATCTCGCCCAGCGATGCGGGCCAAGACATAAGTGTAACCGAATTGCCGGTATGAAAATCACTGGTGCCGGCAGCGTCCGCTCCATCAGTCTCTGCGACCTTATCGTAAGAACGATAGGCGTTATACACCAACACGCCCGAGTCCATTCCCGATTCAGCGTAGAAGGCTTCGCACATTGCTTTGAGTGCTTTTGCAGCAGTGGTGTTCATTGTAATACCGGAACCACTGAAGGAAATGTTACTTCCCTTCAAAGCCGCAAAAAGATTTACGCGGTCGTCTTCTTCCGGAAAAACGTATTTGTGATTCGAATCAACCAATACTAATAACCCTGTGTTTACAACGGCGTTATCGACAGAGCCCTGAGTGAATCTGGAAGATTCACTCACGTCACTATCGGAATAAGAGGTATTGTCTTCAGACACTGTGCTTGAAGTTTCAGAAGTGTCTCCGATCACGGGGTTGGATTCGTTATTTTTCTTAAAAAGTCCGGAACCGAACACCATAAGTGCCACAACTAAAGCTACAACGACGCAAGCGACTATCGAGAGAAGATACACATACATGTAACCGTCACCTGATGAGTATTTATCTTTAGACATAATTTACCTCCATGATTATTTTGGATGAAAAGAGCTTATTTCTGTTCTGCAAGTTCTTTATAGGATTCGTACTTCGCAGCAGCCTGCTCTTTTGCTTTTTCAAACAGTTCCTTCGCTCTTTCGGGGAACGCCTGTACGAGACGGCTGTATCTGGTCTCGCTGCTGATAAAGTCGATATAATCAGCAGTAGGTTCCTTGGAATCAAGAACAAAGGGATTCTTGCCCTCTGCTTTAAGGAGAGGATTGTAGCGGAACATCTGCCAGTAGCCTGCATCAACAGCACGCTTCATTTCGTTCTGGCAGTTAGCCATACCGCCCTTAACACCGTGCATTTCACAAGGAGCATAGCCAATGACAAGAGAAGGTCCGGGATAAGCCTCAGCCTCAAGCAGCGCCTTGAGAGTCTGGTTCTTATCTGCGCCCATAGCGATCTGTGCAACATAAACGTAGCCATAGGACATAGCAATAGCAGCAAGATTCTTCTTGCCGATAGCCTTACCTGCAGCAGCAAACTGTGCAACCTGACCGATCTGAGAAGCCTTGGAAGCCTGACCACCGGTGTTGGAATAAACTTCGGTATCAAATACCATTATATTAACGTTTTCGCCGGAAGCGATAACATGATCAAGACCGCCGAAGCCGATATCATATGCCCAACCGTCGCCGCCGAAGATCCAAACAGACTTCTTGGCAAGGTAATCCTTTTCGGCAAGGATCTTACGTTCAGTCTCGCAGCAATCACAAGCTTCTTTGCATACACATTCTTCAAGCATCTTAACCATTGCTTCGGTAGCAACAGCGTTTGCCTGACCGTCGTCGAGAGTGTTGAGGTATGCATCAAGTTTAGCCTGACATTCGGGACATTCGGAATAATCAAGAGACTTAACGTAACCGATAAGACGCTCACGAATAGCCTTCTGACCGAGATGGATACCGAGACCGTGCTCTGCATTATCCTCAAACAAGCTGTTAGCCCAAGCAGGACCACGGCCGCTATCTCTGTTTACGGTGTAAGGAGTAGCAGGTGCGGAGCCGCCCCAGATGGAAGAACATCCGGTAGCATTGGAGATGTACATTCTTTCACCAAAAAGCTGGGTGATAAGACGCGCATAAGATGTTTCGGCACAGCCTGCACAAGAACCGGAGAACTCAAGCAGAGGCTGCTGGAACTGGCTTCCCTTGAGAGTGTTGGGTGCAAAAGGCAGATCCTTCTTGCTGACCTTATCAACACAGTAGTTCCAAGCTTCAGCCTGCTCGGACTGAGATTCCTGGCTCTTCATAACAAGTGCTTTTTCCTTTGCGGGACAAGCAGAAACGCAGAGAGTACAACCCATGCAGTCAAGAGGACTTACCGCCATAGTAAACATAAAGTTTTCGCAGCCCTTGCCCACCATCTTCTTGGACTTAAGAGAAGCAGGTGCGGAAGCAACTTCTTCTTCGTTAAGAGCATAAGGACGGATGGTAGCATGAGGACAAACATAAGCGCACTGGTTACACTGGATACAGTTTTCGGGAATCCACTGAGGAACGTCAACTGCAACACCGCGCTTTTCGTAAGCCGCAGCACCCTGAGGGAAGGTACCGTCAACGTAATCAACGAACGCACTTACGGGAAGTGAATCGCCGTTCATCTTTGCAACGGGGAGAACTATGTTTTCTACAAACTTAACAACTTCAGGTCTGTCGCCGGAAACGGAAGCAGCTGCACCGCAAGCGGAAGCGGTCTTCCATTCAGCGGGAACGTCAATCTTAACAATAGCGTCTACGCCGGCATCGATAGCCTTGTAGTTCATTTCAACAACGGCTTCGCCCTTCTTCATGTAGGACTTCTTAGCCATGTACTTCATGTACTCAACAGCGTTCTCGATAGGCATAATATTTGCGAGAGCAAAGAATGCCGCCTGAAGTATGGTATTGGTTCTCTTACCCATACCGATCTCGCGCGCTTTATCGATAGCGTTAACGGTATAGAAATTAATGTCATTATCGGCAATATAACGTTTAACCTCTGCAGGAAGGTGCTCGTTAAGCTCCTCGGGGCTCCACTGGCAATTGAGAAGGAAGGTTCCGCCGGGTTTAACATCATTAACAATCTTATAGCCCTTGTTTATATAGCTGGGATTATGACATGCAACAAAGTTTGCCTTAGTAATATAATAAGGAGACTTGATAGGCTTATCGCCGAAGCGGAGGTGAGAAATAGTAACACCGCCGGTCTTCTTGGAGTCATACTGGAAGTATGCCTGAATAAACTTATCGGTATGGTCGCCGATGATCTTAATAGAGTTCTTGTTTGCACCAACGGTACCGTCACCGCCCAAGCCCCAGAACTTGCAGGAAATAGTTCCTTCGGGAGCTGTGTCAGGGCAAACTTCTTCAGGAAGAGAGCGACCGGTAACGTCATCTACGATGCCGAGGGTAAAGCCGTTCTTAGGTTCCTCAGCGTCAAGATTCTTAAATGTAGCGAAAATAACGGAAGGAGGAGTATCCTTGCTTCCCAGACCGTATCTACCACCAACGATAGTACCGGTATAACCGTTCTGACGAAGAGCGGTAACAACATCAAGATAAAGAGGTTCGCCGAGAGAGCCGGGTTCCTTGGTACGGTCAAGAACGGCGATCTTCTTTGCAGTTGCGGGAATAGCGTCAATAAGATGTTTAGGAGAGAAAGGTCTGTAAAGTCTTACCTTGATAAGACCAACCTTCTCACCCTTTGCGGTAAGGTAGTCAATAACCTCTTCTGCAACATCGCATACAGAGCCCATTGCAACGATAACCTTTTCAGCATCAGGAGCACCGTAATAGTTAAAGAGCTTATAATCGGTACCGATCTTCTCGTTTACCTTATTCATATATTCTTCAACAATTGCGGGGAACGCGTCATAATAAGTATTGCAAGCTTCTCTGTGCTGGAAGAAAATATCACCGTTTTCTGCAGAGCCGCGGAGAACGGGATGAGCGGGGTTGAGAGATCTTGCACGGAAAGCTGCAACAGCATCTTTATCAAGCATATCTGCAAGATCGGCATAATCCCACTCTTCGATCTTCTGAATCTCGTGAGAGGTTCTGAAGCCGTCGAAATAGTTAAGAACGGGAACTCTGCCCTTGATAGCGGAAAGGTGTGCTACTGCGGCAAGGTCCATAACTTCCTGAGGGTTGGATTCTGCCATCATAGCAAAGCCGGTCTGGCGGCATGCGTAAACGTCACAATGATCACCGAAAATGTTAAGAGCGTGAGATGCTACGCAACGCGCCGCACAGTGAATTACGCAAGGTAGCAACTCACCTGCAATCTTGTACATGTTAGGGATCATAAGGAGAAGACCCTGGGAAGCGGTAAATGTAGTAGTAAGCGCACCGGCTGCAAGAGAGCCGTGAACGGTACCTGCTGCGCCTGCTTCAGACTGCATTTCAACAACTTTTACTTCGTCGCCGAAAACATTCTTCTGACCTGAAGCGGACCAGGAGTCAGTAAGCTCAGCCATTACGCTGGAAGGTGTGATAGGGTAAATTGCGGCAACTTCGGTAAACGCATACGCTACGTGAGCGGCAGCTGTATTACCATCCATTGACCTTTTGTTTCTGGACATAATTATTATACCTCCTATTTTCATTCAGTATATAATAACATTTTTTTGCCGACATGTAAAGACAATTTTTCTTTTTTCCACAAAAAATATTTTTTAGTTTTCTTTTCTGTGAATTTTCATCATTTTATTGGTTAAAAATATGTACTCGCGCTTGATTATGAGAAATAAATATGTTATATTTATTTTAGAAAAGTATGGAGGTAGTATATGATCACCGTTGTTAATTCGGTTGCACTTTCCGGGATTGACGGAATAACTGTTTCTGTTGAAGCCGGTGCTTCGAATTCCTCGAAGCCGCGTCTTGATATAATCGGTTTGCCTGACGCTGCTGTAAAAGAAGCATCGGGACGTGTTTATTCTGCCGCAAAATCCAATTGCTTTAACATCAAAAAAGGCGTGCTTACCGTAAACCTTGCCCCTGCAGACTTCAAAAAAGAGGGCTCTATATACGACCTCCCTATACTACTTTCCATTATCGACGAGGTAAGCTTGAATCTTTGTAACTTATCTGAAAAATGCTTTGTAGGAGAACTGTCGCTTACAGGAGATCTACGCGGTATAAACGGCTGCCTAGCTATGGCGACCGCCGCACGAGACAACGGATTGAAAGAGATCTATGTTCCCGAGATCAATGCTGCAGAAGCGTCTGCTGCTATAGGCATTGACGTTTATCCCGTTAAAAATATCCGTCAGCTGCTTGACCATTTGACCGGGAAAGAATTAATCAGCAAAACAGTATTTGATGAAGATGATTTCTTGAAATACACCAACAGCCACCCGCTTGATTTTTGCGACGTTAAAGGTCAGTCTGCCGCAAAATTTGCTGCAGAAATTGCAGCTGCCGGCGGACACAATTTGCTGCTCATCGGGCCTCCCGGTTCAGGAAAAAGTATGATCGCATCAAGAATTCCGTCGATTCTTCCTCCGCTTTCACTTAAAGAAGCCATAGAATGTACTGAGATTTATTCCGTAGCAGGCTTACATACCGGTGGGCTTATTACAAAGCGCCCATACAGAAATCCTCATCATTCGGCTTCTCCTAACGCTCTTATAGGTGGAGGCATCATACCGCGCCCCGGCGAGATCTCGCTCGCAAACAACGGTGTGCTTTTCCTAGACGAATTCACCGAATTTTCCAAGGTAACCAGAGAAGCGTTGCGCCAACCGTTGGAAAGTCGAAGCGTTACTGTATCAAGGGTTAACAACACGATTACATACCCGGCGAGTTTTATGCTTGTCTGTGCAATGAACCCTTGTAAATGCGGATATTTCGGACATCCCACCAGAGAGTGCACTTGCTCTCCCGCTTCAAGGCACGATTATATTTCAAGAATATCCGGTCCCCTGCTTGACAGAATTGATATTCAGACTGAAGTTCCGCAACTGGATTACAGAGATCTTCACGGAGATTCCGAAGAAGAAACCAGTGCACAGATCAGAGAACGTGTTATCGCATCACGCGAGTTCGCTTCCAGACGTTTTTCAGACAAGAATGAATTTGTACCCAATTCCGCTTTGTCATCATCGCAGATGCGTAAGTATTGCAGTATGACATCGGATGCAGAACAAACGCTGGAGAAAGCGTACAAGGTGCTTTCTCTTTCTGCTCGCGGACACGATAGACTTCTTAAAGTTGCAAGAACTATCGCGGACTTAAAAGAAAGCGAAAAAATTGAAAGAGCACACATAGCACAAGCGATGCATTTGAGATCGCTTGACAGAAAATATTGGTCATAATAACGAGGTAACTCAATGGATTACGAAGGCAAGCATTTTCCGGAAGAAGAAAGAAAATTAGAAAAAGAAAGATCATCCAAAGCAGGATGGATAATCAAGCAGATATTCAGATATACATTTTGGGGGATTTGCGCACTCGTCTGGGGAATAATTCTTTTCAGAATATTCACCAGTACCGACGCAAGGCTTTTAAAGGAAATGTATTTTTCTGACGATGCCGTAATTATCGCACAAAAGCTTGGTGATGATTTTACTGTTTATTCTGTGCAGACCGCTTCTACCATGAATGAAGATGGCACCATACAGATTCGCAACAACTATTACGCAGAAGATGCCAAAGAGTTTGAAATCGGACTGCGTTACCGTATGAAAAGATTTACCGGTGAAAAGGATAAGTCACTTCCCTTCACGGTGAAGCTTACCGATAAAAATGGAAAAGAATACCAAGTATGTAACGTGGAATTCACTTCGAAAAACGATTACGGATTTGCCCGCGTTTCCTTTGGCGGAGTAGAAATAGATAAAACCACGAACCAATACTTTTTTGATGACGGAGATTTCTCCCACGGAGAGCCCGATATAAACGAGGATAACGGTCAGGTACTTAACACTCGTACCGCATTATATCTTACAGTTTATTACGGCGATGAAGAGGTTGCAAATCTTCAGGTCTACCATGATTTCGCTATTCTTGACGAAGCAAAGTACAAGCAAGGCAGGTAACTACTGTGCAAAAACCTATTTTTTATAACAAAACTAAGCGAAAAGGTCTGCTTAGTGCTATTTTAGGCGGCTTAATGACTGTTTCCGGAATAGTACTTCTCATCCTTCCGCTGGCTGTTTCATCCGGAATTGAGGATTTTACAAAAAACATTGTCTTTCTGTCTGTTGGCGGTGTTTCTTTGGTTATCGGGTTCTGCTTACTGGTTTCAGGTATGACACAGTGGCTGGTACGCCCGTATGCAATTGTTTTTACCGAAGACGGTCTATACGACTTTACCGGGAAGAACAAAAACGGTCTGTTTATCGAATGGTCTAACGTGAAGGATGCCAAAGTATGCGGAAAAGACGATTCTGCATATATCGGTATTGATATTGTCAATCTGGAGTTAGCATACAAGAACATAAATAAAAAACAAAAAAAATCAATTGACGAGAATATTTCCAATAATATGCCTGCTATTATGATACGGCAGGCCGAGGTAAAAGAGCCTATCGGGAGTATTATCAAGGCTCTCCTTCAGATACATCTTGGCACAAACGCGGATCTGTTTAATGAAAGTGAAACTTATATGCTTGATAGTGCTTCTATTACCGAGCCCGTCGAAGAAACGACAAAAGTTGAAGAAAGTTTCGAACAAGAATTATCCACCGATAGCGAAACGCCTAAAAAAGACTTATTTATACACACCGATTTTGAAAAGACCGGACCTATCGACTTACCCGATGACGACAAGGACGAGCTTTTCATTTCCGAATTCAAGTCAGATGAATCCGAAGATGAAAAGGCGTCCGAAGTACCTCCCCTCCCCGACTCGAATAGAGTTGAGACTTCTGAAAACACCGCACCGAAGAATAATCCGCAAAAAAAATCCGAAGATTATTCAAAAGCCACGTCTATAGACGATCTTCTTGCAATGCTCTCTATAGGAGACGAAAAATAACAGTTCTATTAAAGGAAAGCGTTTTTGCTTTCCTTTTCTTATATTTTTTATTTAACACCCAACCTTTTTGCCGATTTTTACACTCTTATAAATGAAAGCCCAGAAAACGGCAACAAAAAACAAACAGAGGAAAAGTAATGAACGATTACAAAAACGGCTACAAAGATACCGTAGACAGCACCTTGGTAGAAATGACACTGCTTGGAAACGCAAACGCATACGAAGAGCTGGTTTCACGTCATCAAAAAAGCGTACAAGGAACCGCATACAAGGTGACCGGCAACAAATACTCAGCGGAGGACGCTTCGCAGGATGCATTTGTTTCCGCTTGGATGAAACTTGACTCTTTGCGTGAAAGAGAAAAGTTCGGATCCTGGGTGTGCAGTATTGCAAAAAATCGTGCAAAAAGTATAGTTACACATTACAGCAGTGCAGCTGCAGATATCAGCTTTGATTTACTTCAATTCTCTGCCGCAGAGAACGACGAAGATGATGAACTGCAAAACGTACTTAATCTCGCTTTTAATAATCGGCAGGAACAAAACGAAAACCTGCATGAGGCTGTAGAAGCTTTAAGTGAAAAAATACGCGAAACTGTAAAAGCACATTACTTCGAGGAGTTATCTGTTGCCGAAATAGCCAAAAAGCTTTCCGTACCGGTAGGAACTGTTAAATGGCGTCTTTCCGAAGGGCGAAGATTGTTAAGAAAGGAATACGGTGTTATGGATAAAACTTATGATGAAAATGAAACCATTGTTCAACGTGTAATGCGTCAAGTAGAGCAGTTGAAAATGTGGAGCAGAAAAAACGATACTAAAGGATTTGAAGCTGAGTACCGTCGGGTTCTCGCGGACGTTGAAAGTCTTAAGGATTCCAAGGACAAATCCCACGCATTAGCTGACGTGCTCTTACATGGTTCCTGGTGGATAGAGGGAGAGAGAAATGATGAGGTCTATGAGAGAATAAAGAAAGAAGCCATTGCAGGGCATAACGACGATGTTATGCAAAGCGTTGTATCCCGAGATGCACATAAATTGGAAGGTAACGAGCGAATTGAATTTATGCTGAAAAAGCAAGTACCTTTTCTTGAAAAGCACGGCTTTGTAAAGTCTCTCGGATACACTTGGTTTTGGGCAGGATGGCTATATTCAAATAAAGCAGACCGAGATACCGCCATACAATGCTATAACAAAGTGCTTGAAGTATTAAGTCCCTGTGACGTATATTACGCAAACGCTTTATCCGCAATAAAGGCAGAAGAATTTAGAAAAACTATTGAAATCGAAAACCGCAACACGAAATTAACTAACCGTAAACGAACAAGCAGATATCGCGGCGGTGCAACAGGAGAGGTGTACAAATGGATAAACGGACAGCTTTTGCTCTGGACGCAGCCGGGATATTCCTTCGGCAGTTCGGACGTACAAGGTGAAAGCATATTCTGGAATACGAGCCAGAGTGACAGTATTATTTACGATACGAATATGAGTCCGGGAGACGTTTATACTTCTTCAGATGGTTTTTGTACACTCACATATAAGGAAAACGGCATTAAGGTGAAAACTTCGGCAGGAATATTTGAAAACTGTGAATTATGGGTACATAACGGTACGAGGTACGGACTGGACAGCTGTGAAACGTATATTTGCCCCGGAATAGGTATTGTAAAGCAAGACACGGTAAGATTCGGAGTTTTTAACACATGGCTGCTGAATTCATATAGCATTATCGGCGGAAATGGTGTTATTCCCTTTGAAAAAGGTAACAGATGGGATTACGTTTGCGAGACAGATAGCGGCATTGAGTATGAAACAAACAGTTATTTCGAGGTAATAAGCTTCGAAAAAGAAACTGCCGTGGTTTCCGCAGGTCATTTAAGCCTTTTGAAAAGATATAATATCGAAACGTGGAACGGAGCTATGTCTTACCTTACCAACGCATATTCCGAAACAGATGATGACGGAAACGAAATAATGACAGACGTACGCGATTTTACAAACGAAGTCAAAAAGCTGGCATCCACAAAACGCGAAAAGCTGCTTACGGATATCGCGTCTGACGTTATGTGCAGAATACAGAATTGCTATCCGCATATTAATCCCAATTACAAAGAGAAAGGAAAATGGAATTTTTTTACCGTATACAATATGCTTGAAGGTAATGGAAAGAAGTTTTTCCGCGCTCACAGACGCGCGTCTAAATACAATTTTATGTGGAAAGCAAACATGTGGAATATCGGCAACGAGGGCTACAAGGTATTATACGGAAACTTTTTACACGAGATAAAGGATGCAGTTGGCTGTGTTTGGTCCGAAAAATGGATACCGGGATATCATGCAGAAGCAAGATCGCACGCTCAGGACGGCGCAAAATACGTGCTTGACGTGCTGGAAGATGAAACCGTAGAAACTCCGTGCGGTGTATTTGAAAACTGCAGACACGTTACCTACGAGCTTTCGGGAATGGTACGAAGCGGCACTCAATTCCAAGGCGGAAAGAAGGATATATGGTATGCCGACGGAGTAGGCATTGTGAAATTCAGAACCGATTATTGGTATGACAGAACTCTCACTTGTGATTGGGAACTGAAGGAATACCGAGGAAAAGGTGAAAGCCACTTCCCTGTTTTTGACGGTGCGTACCGCAAATACGCTCCTACAACCATTGGGGACGGTTGGCATGCAAGTGTTGAGCACACTTATGATACCGACGAAAACGGAACGATAATCATAGTGAATGTTCTCGGAACCCGCGACAGAAAAGATTATGAAGCAGATGATGAAAATAAAGATAAACTGTATGATTGACAGTATATTCAACTAACAATTGCATCAATTCAAATAACAGTTTATTGATTTTACGTAGGTATCAGCGTTATAATTTATACACGGATACTACAAGACTCAAAAGGAGAAAATCATTTGGAAAAGAAAAGTTTTAAGAAATATTTCACGCAAAGCAAAATACTTTTTTACATCGGTATAGGAATCGTTGCAGCCGGACTTCTTTTATATGGAATAAACTACTTTTTTGTACACGAGTGGGTTCTGTATCAAAGTTCATGGATAATTGCCATTGTAGGCATCGTAACGGTAATATGTCACTTTTCTATAAGAATAAGAGACGGTGCTGTTGACGAATATGCACATACTTTTCATAGCGAAATAGAGAATGAGCTTGAAGACTTCTTCAAGGAAGCTGAAAAGCGACCGGTAAAAGTATTCAATTTCACTTCGGGCGGATATGCGCTTGACAATACCACGGCAACAAAAACCGTCGTTGGCGGAGACCAGAATATACGTTGTGAAAAGTACAGTTGTGTAGCGTTGCTTTACAGCACGGAAAGGCTATATGCAGTATCGGGCATATTGGATCTAATAAACGGAGACACACAAACCGAAACGATAACAATACCGCTGAATGAGATAATATCCGTTGAATCCGCTGACAACAGCTTTACAAAACCGATTAAAGGAAAAAGCAAGTATTGTGAATGCTTCAAAATGCATATCAGAACAGAAAGCGACGACTACGCTTTTCTGGTTCACAACGATGCTGTGACTGATGAGGCGGTAACGAAAATTATGCGTGCCGCGGAAAGTAAAAAGTAATAATTGACAAAGGACGGCTATGCCGTCCTTTGTTGCGCTTATATTGATTTTTATTCGTTATACCATTTTACGCCAATGCCATCTGCCCAAGAACGCCATTTTTCAAATTCAAAGCAAAGCATATTACTTTTATGAGAATCACTGTCAAGAATTACTTTGCCCCCGCTTTGAGTGATATATTCAAGCAAATCTGCAGCAGGATACGGAACAGTTTTATAACCGCGGATTATTACGCCCGTATTGATTTCAAACGGCACGCCGATTTTAAGCAATTCATCGACCGCCTTTCGGGAAGCCGAAACATACCGAGGATGCTTTTCGTCAAACAAAGCGCCACTCTCGTTAAACTTGGTTATAAGATCAATGTGACCAATAATATCCGGGTTAAGATTTGCTACCGTCACAACAGTTTCGTAATACTTCTCAACAAGAGAAAGCATATCGCCTCCATAATACTTTTCGGCAGCGTCGATAAGCGTCTGCGCAGAAAAATCAACCGGAACGTACTCTTCACCGCACTTCATATAGTGTGCAGAGCCGATGACGTAATCAAAAGCGCTTACATCAATATCCGAAAATGCATCGAGCTCGATGCCGCATAATATTTCGATTTTATCAGCATATTTTTCTTTTAATGCTCTTATCTCGCAAATATATTTTTCGGTATCTTCCGGAGACATACAATAGTCAGTATCGAAAGAAGTATAAGAATGCCCCGAAAAACCGATACGCTTCATACCCAAAGCTATAGCGGAAAGAACTGTTTCTTCGGCAGGGCTTTTGCCGTCACAATACGTTGTATGAACGTGAAAATCCTGTAAAATCATATATACACCTTTTAATTAAGGCGGCTGTTAAGCCGCCTTTCTTATTGGTTATTTGGTTTGAGCTTCCTCAGAAAAGAAGGAACGCACGGTCTTGATATCAAACTTTGACATTTCTTCGGTATTGACAACAACGCTCTTGGCAAGCTCGTTCATGTATTCGGTAAACTTCTCATCGATAAGAATGGTGCTTACAGTATCATGATATGACTCGATATCCTTCTCATCGAATTCAACATGCTTAAAAATAAAGTAACCGTAAGAGCCATAGGTATACAAGAAATAATCACCGATAGCTGTCTCGCCCATTTGCTTTATCATGTCGGCAGGGAGAGACGTATCCGTCTTACTGACAACAAAGCCTTCATAGTACTCATATTCCTTATTTGCAGGCTTTTCAAACTTCGCGTCTCCGCTCTTGATATCATCAAGAAGCTTTTGAGCCTGCTCCTTGATACGCTGGGAAGACATAGCCGCCTTAACCTCGGATTCGATCTTCTCAAATCTTTCAGTATCAAGTTCTTCCTTGACCATGAGATGATATCCGTAAACCGTCTCAACAAGTCTTACTTCGCCAACTTCCATATCATAAGCAGCTTCTTCAAACTCACTTACCATAGTGTCGTAGGTGAAAGTATATTCGATATTACTGTCCTCGTTATCTTTCTCGAAATCGGAAAATTCTGCAGTTCCTGCCTGGATAGCGGCAAGATTAGCTTCAGCCTGAGCCTTCTTTTCCGCCTTCTTTTCATCAGACAGCTTAGAAGTCATATACAAAACATGTTTAACAGTAACGTAATTGGAAAGAAAATACTCATTTGCCTGTTCGGTGGTAATATCATCGTAAACTATAGGCTTATTATTCTCGTCCAAAGAGTTGAAGAAGATATAGTCATAATTGTGATAGTCGGAAAGATATTCAACAACATCGTCATCGCTCACTGCAAGCGTTCCGTCTTCTGCCAGATAATCGCGCATTACGTTAATGTACTGATAGCAATTAAGATATTCAACAAACATATCGTAATCAGCACCGTACTCGGCAAGTTCAAGATTAAGAAGATCCTTACTGCCTGCGGTTTTGATATAGGTTTCGATAAGCGCATCTATTTCAGCGGAAAGACTTTCATCTGTAACGTTAAGACCGTGTTCCTTGCAGAACTGCATTGCAATAAGCATATTACAAAATTCCGCCTCAACGTAACCGGCCCAAGTAAGACCGCTTTTCTCATCGTAGATCTCATCCCAAAACGCGGGAGTAGAAGAGATATCTACGCCGCCCGAATAATAGTAATACTCTTCGATGGCTCTCTTTTCAATTGCAAGGTGCAATGCATACATAGAGCTGTCAAGTGACTGTCCTTCATAAGTTGCAATTACAGGGCTCTTTGAACAAGCACACAGTGATAACACCATGAGCACACAAAGAAGCGCACATAATACTTTTTTTGTCATTATTTGTTCCTCCAATAGATATGACTATATTATATTACAAAATTCACCCGTTGTCTACACCGTTTTGAAGTAAATTTTTAAAGTTTTCAAGTATTCCCGAAACGGTATCCAAAACATCTTCGTTTGGATTGGGACGGTATGCAAAATGAGGCTTACCGCCCAAAGACAAAAGCATACGACCTCTGTATTTAGGCTCCGATGCAAGAATAGTGCAGGCACGGACATCAATATTCTCCTGGAAAAATGCTATAAGTCCGCGTTTTTGCTCAATCAAGCTAATTCCGCAAGAGCATGCACTGTTTCTTATAAGCGAGATACGCACAAGATTCCATAAAGAAGGCGGGATATCTCCGAATCTGTCCAAAAGCTCGTCCAAAAGGTCATCCCTCTCCTCCTCCGATTCAATACACGCGATCTTACGATACACGTCTATACGCATCTGTGAAGAAGAAATATAATCCTCGGGAATAAACGCGTTGACCGCCATATCGACTGTACATTCGCGTTTAGGCATTTTAGGTCTGCCCTTCAGTTCATCGACCGCCTCTTCCAATATCTTAACGTACAGATCGTAACCGATAGCTTCCATCTGACCGCTTTGTTCGGCTCCCAGTACATTGCCGGCACCGCGCAGTTCAAGGTCACGCATGGCTATCTTGAATCCGCTTCCGAATTCAGTAAATTCGCGTATTGCTTCAAGACGCTTTTCTGCAATTTCTTTAAGAATAGAGCCTGTACGGTATGTGAAATACGCATAAGCCTTTCTTGCGGATCTTCCGACACGTCCTCTGAGCTGATGAAGCTGAGAAAGCCCCATATGGTCAGCATTTTCAATAACAAGCGTGTTGGCGTTGGGAACGTCTATACCGGTTTCGATAATGGTAGTACAGACAAGAACGTCTATTTCCCCTCTCACCATATTTTCCCATATCTCGCCTAACTCTTCCTTGCTCATTTTTCCGTGAGCAACTGCAATGACTGCATCAGGAAAAGCGTCATTTAACTTCTTGGCGCAAGAATGGATCGTCTCCACAACATTGTGCAGATAGAAGACTTGTCCACCTCTGCGCAATTCGCGTCGGACAGCCTCGTGAATAACCGCCTCATCGTGCTCGAGTACAAACGTCTGAACGGGAATACGATCTGAAGGAGCTTCCTCCAACACAGACATATCCCTTATTCCGGACAGTGCCATATTGAGAGTACGTGGAATGGGTGTCGCCGTAAGAGTAAGAACGTCCACGTTTTCAGCAAGATGCTTAAGTTTTTCCTTGTGAGTAACACCAAAGCGCTGTTCTTCGTCAATTATAAGAAGTCCAAGATCCTTGAACTTGATATCCTGCTGAAGTATTCTGTGCGTTCCTACCACAATGTCCGTTTTTCCGATACGAAGATCCTCAATAGTCTGTGCCTGCTCCGCTTTAGTACGGAAACGGGACATCATAGCTACCTTTACGGGAAACGCTCGGAAACGGGACAGCATGGTCTGATAATGTTGCATAGCAAGAATGGTTGTCGGCACAAGAACGGCAACCTGCTTTCCGGACACAACGGCCTTGAACGCCGCACGAAGAGCAACCTCGGTTTTACCGAATCCAACATCACCGCAAAGAAGCCTGTCCATAGGAACAGTGCTTTCCATATCTTTTTTGATTTCTTCTGCCGCACGAAGCTGATCGTCAGTCTCGTCGTAATCAAACATAGACTCGAATTCTTCTTGCATCTCTTCATCGGGCGGATATGCATAGCCTTCTTTCATCTGACGGGCGGCATACAGCTCGATAAGCTCTTTTGCAATATCTTTAGCCGCAGATTTTGCACGCGCCTTGGTACGTTGCCATTCGGACGTACCCATCTTGGAAAGCTTAGTGTTTTCGTTACCGATGTATTTTGAAACCAAGTCAAGCTGGTTACAGGGAACGTACAACGTATCAGTTCCGTGATAACGTATCTTTATATAGTCTTTAGAAACACCTTCAACAGTGAGATTTGTTAGTCCCTCGTATCTTCCAATGCCGTGATTTGCATGTACCACAAGATCTCCGACGGTGAGATCGGCATAAGACGTAATACGCTCACTTTTGGTAACCTTTTTCTTTACACGCTCTTTTCTGCGTGCAGAAACGTTTTGCAGGGTGTCTGTATCGGTATAAAGGATAAAATTAGCTTTAGGAAGCTCAAAACCGCATAAAGTCTGATTCTTATTAAGGGTTCCTACTCCTGCCAGTCCCTTGTGAAGCTCACCGACAAAGCGGTAACATCCGATGCTACGTTCATTCAGCGCTGAAAGCATATTATCTGCCGCACGGTCACTTACAGTTAATATTAGCACATTTCGCTTAAGCTCAACTGAATTTTTAAGATCGTCGGCAAGCAATTCCAAATTGGAAAGATAAGAATTAACTGCTTTGGTTAAAACCGTGTATTCCTCACGGTAATCAAACAGCTTATTGGCAGACGAAAAATAGTCTAGAGCAAGTGTCCTATTTGAAATGCAACCAATAAGTGAATCTGTATCCATATGAGGAATATCACTGCCTGCAGGAAGCAATCCGCTTTCTGCAAGAGATGAAAAGGTCTGCTCAGTCTGCCAACAAAACGCCAAAGCACGGTCTTTTATACGCGGAGTGTTTACCGCAATAACTGCGAAATCTGAAAGATAATCAAGTACCGTGGCTTTCTGCTCATATACAAAGGATGCATATTTATCAAGGGCTGTGATACGGATATGGTTTTCACAGTTGTCTTTTTCTTTAACCAAAAGGTCGCGCAGTTTTTCACTTCCGTTAAACTTTTTAATCTGTTTGCCGATATGCTCCGCAATACTCTCATATGCAAGATTATCGGGCAAAAGTTCGTATACCGGAAGAATATTCACAGTATCCGCATTTTCATATCTGCGCTGTGAAGTAATATCAAAAAAGCCGATAAGATCGATCTCATCACCAAAAAAATCGACTCTGAAAGGATTTGGGTAAGAAGGGGAAAACACGTCAACAATTCCGCCTCGGACGGCGAACTGGCCTTCACCCTCAACCTGCTCTGTACGGCTGTAACCCAGAAGAGAAAGCCAGGACCCCAGTTGGGAAACCGACATTCTTTCACCGGCATTGATCTGTAAAGTTATATCCTGCAATATTTCAGGCGGAATCGTATACTGCATAACAGCATCGGGAACCGTAACCACTGCATCAACGCCACCTTCAAGGAGCGCAGATAAAACGCCGATACGCTGCTGCTCAAATTCTCTTGAATATCCTTTTACATTGTCGAAGACAAAGTCTCGTGCAGGGAGAAAAAGAACCTTGTCCATATAACATTCAAGTTCAGAGCGGAGACGCTGTGCTTCCCTCTCATCGGGCATAATAATAAGCAGCTTTTTATTTATCTCACGGGAAAAAGCCGTGCAGAAAAGGGGGCGGGCGGCGTCGCATACCCCTGTCGCAACGCACGGAACCCGTCCCTTTTCATAGCCCTCAACGAGGGCGCAAAATTCGTTATCAAGTAAAAATTGTGATAAAATGGTATTCATATTCAGTTAAAAAGATTCATTGCCTTGTCGGTATCACCGGAAATAATAAGCTCAACAGCCTTACAAACGTCATCAAACCTATCGCTTACCCTTTTGAATTCAGCTGACGAAAAGGACGAAAGCACCCAATCTGCCATATCGTAATCGGGATGCGGCTTTTCACCAACACCTATCTTAACTCTCGGAAAGTCCTGAGTACCAAGATGTTCGATCAAAGATTTAATTCCGTTGTGACCTCCCGCGCTTCCTTTTCTTCGGATACGCAAAGCGCCAACTTCTATAGCACAATCATCAAACAAGACAATTATGTTTTTGGGAGGAACCTTATAAAACTTTGAGGCGGCGGCAACTGCCTCTCCGGAATGATTCATATATGTTTGCGGCTTCATCAAAAGCACCTTTTTACCGCAAAGTTCAGCTTTACCGCAAAGAGCCATGTGTTTCAGAGACTTTATCTTGCAACCGCATTTCTCAGCAACTCTGTCAATAGCTCTGAATCCGGCATTATGCCTTGTGTTATCATAACGCGGCTCGGGATTTCCAAGGCCCACGATAATATATTCGACTCCTCCGGTCGAGAAAAGACCCATAACGCATTCCTCCTTCGGTCAGTAAGTTTATATCTTTTGAACGAATTTGTCAAGGCATAAAATAAATAATATGTAATAAAGTTCAAAAAAAGTATAGACAAAACGGATTTTTGTGTTATAATATATCGGATAAATAAAATTATGGAGGTTACACATGGCAGAAAAAAAGTATGTCTATATGTTTTCAGAGGGTAACGGTTCGATGCGTGAATTGCTTGGCGGCAAAGGCGCGAACCTGGCAGAGATGACAAATCTCGGTCTTCCCGTCCCCCAAGGCTTTACAATTTCTACTGAGGCTTGTACTCGTTATTATGATGACGATCGCAAGATCGGCGAGGATATAAAGGCTCAAATTCTTGAATATATCGGAAAGATGGAACAGGTTACCGGCAAAAAGTTCGGTGATAAGGAAAATCCCCTTCTGGTTTCCGTAAGATCCGGCGCAAGAGCTTCTATGCCCGGTATGATGGATACCATCCTTAACCTTGGTCTTAACGAAGACGTTGTTAACGTTATTGCTGAAAAATCCGGCAATCCTCGTTGGGCTTGGGATTGCTATCGCAGATTTATTCAAATGTATTCCGACGTTGTTATGGAAGTCGGCAAAAAGTATTTCGAGGTGCTCATCGATAAGCTCAAGGAAGAAAAGGGCGTAACCCAGGACGTTGACCTTACCGCAGACGATCTTAAGTATCTTGCAACACAGTTTAAGCAGGAATACAAGGATAAGATCGGCACTGACTTCCCCACCGATCCTATCGAACAGCTTTTCGGCGCCATCACCGCAGTATTCAGAAGCTGGGACAACCCCAGAGCAAACATTTACAGAAGAGACAACGATATTCCCTACAGCTGGGGCACCGCTGTTAACGTACAGATGATGGCATTCGGTAATATGGGTGATACCTCCGGTACCGGCGTTGCATTTACACGTGATCCTGCAACCGGTGAAAAGCGTCTTATGGGCGAATTCCTTATGAATGCCCAGGGTGAAGACGTTGTTGCCGGTGTTCGTACTCCTCTTCCCATAGCAAAGATGGCAGAAGTTATGCCTGAGTGCTTTGAACAGTTCACCAACATTTGTAATATTCTTGAAAACCATTACCGCGACATGCAGGACATGGAATTCACTATTGAAAACAAAAAGCTTTATATGCTTCAGACCAGAAACGGTAAGAGAACCGCACAGGCAGCTCTCAAGATCGCTTGCGACCTCGTTGACGAAGGCATGATCACTGAAGAAAAAGCTGTTCTTATGATAGATCCCCGTAACCTCGATACTCTTCTCCATCCTCAGTTCAGTGCCGACGCACTGAAGAAGGCTGTTCCTATGGCAAAAGCTCTTGCAGCTTCTCCCGGTGCAGCTTGCGGTAAGATAGTTTTCACTGCCGAAGACGCAAAGGAATGGAATGAGCGCGGTGAGAAGGTAATTCTCGTAAGACTCGAGACCTCTCCTGAAGATATTGAAGGTATGAAGGCAGCTCAGGGTATACTGACCGTTCGCGGCGGTATGACCAGCCATGCAGCAGTTGTAGCGCGCGGTATGGGTACCTGCTGTGTATCCGGTTGCTCCGCAATCGCTATGGATGAAGAGAACAAGCGCTTTGTTCTTGCCGGCAAGACCTTTAACGAGGGCGACGAGATATCCATTGACGGTTCTACCGGTAATATTTATGACGGTATCATCCCCACTGTTGACGCTAAGATCGTTGGCGAGCTGGGCAGAATAATGGATTGGGCTGACAAATTCAGAAAGCTTCAGATCCGTACCAATGCAGACACCAAGAAGGATGCAGAAAAGGCATACGAGCTTGGTGCAGAAGGTATCGGTCTCTGCCGTACCGAGCACATGTTCTTTGATAAGATCGGTGCTATCCGTGAAATGATCTGTTCTGATACTGTTGAGCAGAGAGAAAAGGCACTTGAAAAGATACTTCCCCTCCAGCAGGCAGACTTTGAAAGCCTTTACGAGGCTATGCAGGGCAACCCCGTAACCATCCGTTACTTGGATCCTCCCCTCCACGAGTTCGTTCCCACCGAGGAAAAGGATATTGAAGAGCTTGCGGCTACTCAGGGCAAGACGGTTAAGCAGATTAAAGATATTATCGCATCTCTCCACGAGTTCAACCCCATGATGGGCCACAGAGGATGCCGTCTTGCAGTAACCTACCCCGAAATCGCAGCAATGCAGACCAGAGCGGTTATCCGCGCTGCACTTAACGTTCAGTCCCGTCATCCCGAATGGACTATCGTTCCCGAAATTATGATTCCTCTCGTAGGCGACGTAAAAGAGCTTGCTTACGTTAAGAAGACCGTTGTTGCCGTTGCAAACGAAGAGCTTGCAAACGCAGGCAGCGAGATGAAGTACAAAGTGGGTACTATGATTGAGATTCCTCGTGCAGCGCTTACTGCTGACGAGATCGCTACCGAAGCCGAATTCTTCTCCTTCGGTACCAACGACCTCACTCAGATGACCTTCGGCTTCTCCCGTGATGATGCAGGCAAGTTCCTTGATTCTTACTATGACAGCAAGATCTACGAAAGCGATCCTTTTGCACGTCTTGACCAGAACGGCGTTGGCAAGCTGGTCGAAATGGCTTCCAAGCTGGGCAAGCAGACCCGTCCCGACATTAAGCTCGGTATCTGCGGCGAGCACGGCGGTGATCCTTCCTCCGTTGAATTCTGCCACAAGGTTGGTCTGACCTACGTTTCTTGCTCTCCCTTCAGAGTGCCCATCGCACGTCTTGCGGCAGCGCAGGCAGCACTTAAAAATAACTAATAGCTAACCCACACTACATGTGCGGATGCAGTCTCCGCATCCGCACATTCCGCTTAATTTACAACTTTTTACTTTATCATGACACTTGATATCATCCAAAAACAAATTTATACAGATAATAAGATAACGTACAAGCGCGGCAAAAGGAAAATAGGCTTTTTGCTTTTCTCTGTGTGCCTTTGCTTATCACTGCTTAATCTTCTGGGCGATGTATATTCGTATGTGGCACGTTGGGCGGCTCCGTTTTTTACCGGATTTATGCCTATTACTACCTACGAGTTGCTATTTAACATATTGCTTTACGCGTCTTCTATCGTATTGCCTTTTGTTATCGCCGCTTTAGGATGCAAAACCGGAATAAAGGGACTTTTCCCTGTAAAGCCGAGGCTGACGAAAAATCCCGTTGGATATACCTTTTTCGTTTTCGGAATCTGCCTGCTGCTGAACCTGGTTCTCCAGCTTTTGTTTCCTTGGTATAACGAGATCTTCGCACCTGAAACCGTGCCTTATGACAGCACGACGGATATTTTACTTTATTACGTTATGTCCGCAATATGTCCTGCAATAGTTGAGGAATTTGCGTTCCGCGGTGTATGCATATCCGCCCTTCGCCCTATGGGAACGAAGTTTGCGGTAATCACTTCCGCTGTGTTGTTCGGTCTGTGTCACGTAAATCCCCTTCAGTGCATTTTTGCATTTCTTTTCGGATTACTTATAGGCGGTGCTTATGTTGCCACAGGATCCATTTGGCCCGGCGTTCTTTTGCATTTGTTTAACAATTCGTTTGCTGTATTCGCAGAATACGGAAACGAAGTTGTGGTTATGACATGCGGATATCTTATAATCGGCGCAATAATATATTCGCTTATTTATCTGTTTAAGTTTATACGCATGCCCGGCAGGTTTCCTATTTGTGTAAAGGACGAAAAGCAGCAGCTTCTTACCGGCAGTGGATTTACTCCTTTGCGTGCGGTTTTCTCCAATTTCTGGACCTACGCACTTATCGTTGTATATCTGCTATCATTTTTTGCACGGTATTATTCGGTGCTGTTTCCCGATTGAGTAAAGTGATGGATATTAAATTTATGCGCCGTGCCATTAACTGCGCGAAAAAAGCCGCGCTTCGCGGTGAGGTTCCCGTTGGTGCTGTCGTCGTCAAGGACGGCAAGGTGATCTCTACCGGATACAACCGCCGTGAGGAAAAGAAGAATGCTATTATGCACGCGGAAATGATTGCCATTGACCGTGCCTGCAAGAAGCTTGGCGCTTGGCGCCTTGAAGGATGCGAGCTTTACGTTACACTTGAGCCGTGTCCCATGTGTGCAGGTGCTGTAGCAAATGCACGGATAAAAAACGTATATTTCGGCGCATACGATACGAAAATGGGCGCCGTGAGCAGTGTAATTGATTTAAGCAAATACAATTTTAATCACCATTTCGAAGCAGAGGGCGGCATTTTGAAAGACGAATGTGCTTCCCTGCTGTCAGATTTTTTCAAAAAACTTAGAACTAAACATGAGAGGCAATGTGCAAATGAACAATAAAGAAAAATTTTATATCACAACCGCCATTGCTTATACCTCAAAGCTCCCTCATATCGGCAATATTTATGAGATCATCCTTACCGATGCTATTGCCAGATATAAGAAAAAACAGGGATACGATGTATTTTTCCTCACCGGCACCGACGAGCACGGTCAGAAAATACAGACAGAGGCAGAGGCAAACGGTGTAACTCCTCAGGAGTATGTTGATAAGATAGCCGCAGGTATCAGAAACCTTTGGGATCTTTACCAGTGCGAATATGACAAATTCATCCGTACCACCGATAAACAGCACGAAAAGGTGGTAAGCCACATTTATAATAAGCTGTACGAGCAAGGCGATATCTATAAGAGCGCTTATGAGGGACATTATTGTACCCCCTGCGAGTCCTTCTGGACCGATTCACAGCTTGTAGACGGCAAATGCCCTGATTGCGGCAGAGAAGTAAAAAAAGCAAAAGAAGAGGCTTATTTCCTCCGTCTTTCAAAGTATGCAGACAGACTGCTTGAGTATTATGATGCTCACCCTGAGTTTATCACGCCCGTTTCACGTAAAAACGAGATGGTAAACAATTTCCTTAAGCCCGGTCTTCAGGACCTTTGCGTTTCCAGAAGCAGCTTTACCTGGGGTGTTCCTCTTGAGTTTGATCCCAAGCACGTGTCCTACGTTTGGATCGACGCACTTTCCAACTATATCACCGCTATCGGATATGATACCGAAAATCCCGATGATCTCTATAATAAGCTGTGGCCCGCAGATCTGCATGTTATCGGCAAGGATATAGTTCGTTTCCATACTATTTACTGGCCTATTATCCTTATGGCTTTGGATATTCCCCTGCCCAAGAAGGTTTTGGGACATCCTTGGCTGCTCTGCGGAGACAGCAAGATGTCCAAATCTCGCGGCAACGTGCTTTACGGTGATAAGCTGGCAGAACAATTCGGTGTTGACGCGGTAAGATATTATCTGCTTTCCGAAATGGGCTTCTATAATGACGGAAGCATTACCTACGAAAGCCTTATCGCACGTACCAACTCTGATCTTGCCAATATTGTAGGTAACCTCGTAAGCCGTACTTCTGCAATGATAAAGCAGTATTTTGACGGCGTTGTTCCCGCTCCTACTGCGGCAACCGGCGAGGCTGATGACAATCTCTTTAATGCAGTCAATACCGCTAAGGACAGCTTCTTCAAGAAGATGGACGATTATCTTGTGGCTGACGCTTCTGAGGCTGTTATAAGCGGCTTCAAGGCTTGTAATAAGTATATCGACGAAACTACTCCCTGGGTACTCGCCAAGAACGAGGATAGCCGCGACAGACTTGCTACCGTTATGGCAAATCTGGTTCAGTGCATCCGTATATGTACTGCTATGCTTTATCCTTATATCCCCTCTACCGCAAAGCGTATTGCCGACGTATTCGCTTACGGCGAAGATGCTTACGATTATGACAAGCTGGACTTTGATTACAAGGTAAACGGAGTTGCAGTAAACGCAGACGGCGCAAAGCTTTTTGAGCGTATTGACGAAAAGAAGTTTATGGCTGCGATAGAGGCTGAGGAAAAGGAAAAAGAAAAACAACAGAAAAAAGCCGAGAAGGAAAAGGAAAAAGCCGAAAAGAAGGCAGAAAAGGCAGCCGAGAAAGAGCTTATCGGCATTGACGATTTTGCCAAGGTAGAGCTTACTGTCGGTAAAATTCTCACCTGTGAAAAGGTACCCAAGTCTGACAAGCTGTTAAAGCTCACCGTTGATATCGGCGAAGTGAGACAGGTCGTTTCCGGTATCGCAAAATGGTACGAGCCTGATCAGCTTATCGGCAAAAAGATCATACTCGTTTCAAATCTCCGTCCCGCAGTTCTTCGCGGTGTTGAGAGCAACGGTATGATACTCGCTTCCGGTGAAGATGAGGTCAAGGTAGTATTTATCGATGACAGCGTTCCGGTAGGAAGCAAGGTAAGATAATGTTTGATTCTCACGCACATTACGACGACAAGCAGTTTGATGAGGACAGAGACACTCTTATTCCCGAGTTGTTTGCTCTTGGAGTCGAAGGCTTTCTTAACGCATCTTCGGACATTGCCTCCTCTATACGTTCCCTTGAGCTGGCGAACAAGTATCAAAACGTATACGCTGCAGTGGGAATTCATCCTCACGAGGCTTCCGAGGTTTCCGAAGATTGGGAGCAAGCCTTAGAACAGCTTCTTACAGATAAGAAAGCCGTTGCTATCGGTGAGATCGGTCTTGATTATCACTACGATTTTTCGCCAAGAGACGTACAAAAGCGTATTTTTGAAAGGCAAATGGAATTGGCGCGTAGGCTTAATCTTCCGGTAGTCATACATGACAGAGAAGCGCACGGCGACACACTTGCTATGATCGACAGTTTCCCTGAGGTCAGAGGAGTGCTTCACAGCTTTTCCGGAAGCTATGAAATGGCAGAGTATCTTGTTAAAAGAGGCTGGTATATTTCATATTCCGGCTCGGTTACTTTCAAGACTGCAGAAAAGCTTCGCTCGTCTGTAAAGGCTGTTCCCACCAACAGAGTTATGTGCGAAACGGACGCTCCGTATCTCTCTCCCGTGCCCGAGCGTGGAAAGAGAAATGATAGTTACCGCATGCGCCATACTGTTGAAATGCTTGCCAATATTTACGGCGTTTCCTTTGAAGAAATGTCTGATATTTGCCGAAACAACGCTTATTCCCTTTTCGGAATAGTAAAATAATACAAAAAAAGCATATTTTTAATAATTGTTTTATAAAAAACACAAAATTTACAAAAAAGCACTTGTTTTTTCCGCAATTATGATATAAAATAAATCGGTTTATAAAATTTATTACTTTTAAGTAAACATTTTTGGAGGTATAATCATGTCAGTTAAAGTTGCAATTAACGGTTTCGGCCGTATCGGTCGTCTCGCGTTCAGACAGATGTTCGGCGCAAAGGGTTATCAGGTAGTTGCTATCAACGACCTTACCAGCCCCTCTATGCTTGCTCATCTTCTCAAGTACGACACCGCTCAGGGTCGCTACGAGCACGACGGATGTGCTGACGATGAGTCTGGCACCATCACCGTAGGCGGCAAGACTCTCAA
>JAZOBE010000033.1:0-30964 GCA_045595785.1 Eubacteriales bacterium | reverse complement strand
CGTAAAGCCAGAACAGAAGCCAACACAACAACAGCTATCGCCAGACACACCGTGATTATGATATGTAGCTTGTTGCTCTTTGTTTTCATACTGTACTCCTTGAATTAATAACATAAATAAAGATATAGCATATACTACAGCGTTTTGCATTTATCTTTGAAAAAATGACAATTAAGTAACTTCTGTTTACAACCATATTTTTTCAGGCTGTTTGACAGTTTTTAATGCTTTTCTATAACACAAAGGATGTCGCCTATACAAACGCTATCGCCAACTTTGATGTCAATCGAAATAACTATCCCGTCGATGTCAGAAACTATGTCGGATTCCATCAACATAGCTTCAATTACACAAATCAAATCACCTTTTTTTACGGATTTGCCTGCACTGGCAAAGGTTCTAATAACAGTTCCGGGGAAAGGACAAGTAATCTTTCCAATATTACTATTGTCTTCAGATAATTCACTTGAAGCAGACGCTTGTTGTGCGCCCGTTGAGCTGGATTTCTCAACCGCATCAAGAAATTTTGACAACTTTTCTACGGATTTCTTTATTGCATCGGGGTCTTTGTAAAACTTTTTTGCGATTTTTGCTTGAACTCCCGTCAACTCATAGGGGGCTTGATTTGTCTCGGATAGTGCGTTTGTTTTTTCTTCAGGCGGCATAAAAACAGATATTTCGCCCTCTTCTCCGTGGTAAACTGGACAGAAACCCCGTTCAAAACGTTCTGGGTATCCGCCCAACAACGAGAGCTTGGGATTTAATTGTTGTAACTCAGCTTTAACATCACACATCAAACTATACAAAGAACCGTCATAATCATAAACATATGAGTATGTTACGCTCCGAGGAAACGAATGGGAGCCTTCACGGTAAGGTCTAACTTCCACGGACACACTGTGAAAGTCATAATCTGTTTCTTTCCACACATCGTCTCTCGAATACTGTATTTGCTCAAAAGCAATACAACCTCTTCTGTCATCATAGTAACGTCTTCTGTCGCTATAGTAATCACCGGCATAATAATATTCATCGGGCGGATTATTACAAAACTTACAAAAGCTCTGATACATAGTTGTAGCTATTTTTTTTGCTAATTGCACACGAGCGATGCGTTCCGCCTCATTGCGTGCGCGTTCCGCTTCCGCTTCTTGCTGTTTTTTAAGTTCTTTTTTTTCTTTCCATTTTCCAAACATGGTTTTATTTTCTTTCCTTTACTTTATTGATACGCTCCGAAACACTTTTTCACCATTTAATGTTTTTGTGAAACCTGCTAAGACTTGTCGGGCCTTTATACATTAGCACTATGTCGGAATTTCCTGAAAATCGTCCACGCTGCCATTAAACTCGTTGCAGTGTTCGGAAAATAAAAAGTGCGCGGCAAACAAACCGCGCACTAAAAAACGCAGCCTGTTCTGTCGCGACACAGTTCATTACATCTTCAAACAGAAAATGACAACAAGACATACGTTTTTACCATGTATGCCTGTTTGAAGATATTAAACTATGTCGCAACACAAATTATATCATATTATTACTAAATTGTAAATATTATGCAGAATTATTTTTACACAAAGCAGTGCATATGCATAAGTAAAACGAAAGCTCCTGGATTTTTCCACGAGCTTTTGTTGTTCGTCTATTTGATTGATATTCTTCACAATTACAGTAGTGATCTACAGATAAATAGCACACAATTGTCTTTTTGTCGCCACGAAATGTTCCTGCGTGTGACTCTTTGCTGATATAGCAGGGCTGGTATTCTTCTTTAAACGCTTTCTCAAATTAAATTCGCTGTGATTCTTATTGAATAATATGCTCCCAGCACTGTTCTGTAAAACCCATGTCCTACTCCTGAACAATAAAATATCAAAAATCAAACTCGTAGGGGTCATAGCCGTTGTCTTCAAGCCACTCAGCCGCATCTTCGGAATCGTAACATTCGTCATACATTTCCGCTTCGATAGCGTCATATTCGTCCTCTATTGTGGTTTTGCCAATGGTGTTTTTGAAGCCGTAGTAATCATAACCGCCGAAAATATCACGCGTGCTTTCGCCGACTTTTTCTCCACTTTCATCATAGTGGTTTGTCTGACCGAAAAAGCCTCTCTCGCTGTGTCCGGTTTTTTGGTTCTTATTATCGTAGTGGTTTGTTCCGCCAAAAAATCCACGTTCACTATGTCCGGTTTTGTTTCCGTTGGCATCGTAATGGTCAACGCCGCCCCAGAAATTGGGCCTGCTTTCACCAATCTTTTTGCCGTTGGCATCATAGTGAATTGTTTCTCCGAAAAAGCCTTTTCTGCTATATCCTTTTTTATTCATAACTTTCTGCCCCGTAATATAAAGTGTTGAATTTTATTCCATAATTTTTAGCAATTCTTTTGCCATTGCTTTGGTCGATTGTGCATCAAGGCCAATAGTGTTCTTGTTCAAATTGGCGGAATTCATCGTTGTTATTTCTTTAAGCCACGCCTTGTGGTAAGGTCTGCCTTTGTTATATTTAGACATTCTGGGCTGAATCGTAGATACTCTTGCCCAGTTTTTATGGTTTTTATCGATTCTTTCGTAATAGGCATAAGACACGAACCAAGTCGCTCCCATTCCGGTTAATATTTCTCCGCCTTCAAAAGTAAAGTTATGTGCTGTCATGTGTGTTTGCCCTTTCTGTATTTAATCTGTTTTCTTAATTTCGCTAACCAATTTCACTATACACTCTAATATTTCCGGTGATAAATCTTCGCACTTCGAAATTAACTCCATATACAAGCTCGGTTTCTTAACCAATTCCGGCTGTTCAGCGAATCGCTCATAGCAACAATGTCGGAAACACCAAGCACATCAAGCATCTTAACGTATACATGCAGATATATCTGGCGGTCGCCCTTTAACATGCTCATAAAAGAGGAGTAGAAGACACCAATAGCTTTAGCAAAACTCTCCTGGATATATCCTTTAGCTTTTATGAGCTTTCTCAACGTATTCCCAAATTCGGAATAATCCAGTTCGACTTATGATTTTGGTATGGAAGGAGACTTTTTTCGAGCCACAAAAGACTCCTTAACGGTAGTAATTTATCATATTACATTTATTCCCAAATGTCAAAAAATGACAATATTTCTTCTATGAGAAGCGCAACGATCATAATGATCGATATTCATATTGATGATTTGCTGAAATTGGATTAAATACTAAAACAGTAAAAGAGTGGACAACTGCAAGTCCACTCTTTTTGCGTGTTACAATAATTAAATTCAAAATGCGATGGATAAAAAACTCCACTAAATTTGAAAGCGTTTTTTGAGTTTTAGAAGAAAAACTCAACAAAAAAACTCCACAGGTTTAGAAAGCAAAATGCTCTAAAATTCAAGTGTTTTTTCAAAAAAACTCCATCAATTTTGAAATAGCCGTGAAAAACGGATTCCTACATTTTTATTTTGATGCGGTCGATTCGTGAATCGACCCTACGGTTTTCGATACATTTAATTGTATCTCTCGCGTTTTTGTTCTGCGGTGAATTAACCGTCCCTTAGTAAGCGACGCCTTGTGCCAGCATCGCCGCTGCCACCTTCGCAAAGCCTGCAATATTTGCGCCTGCAACAAGGTTACCCTTGCAACCGTACTCTTCTGCAGCCTTGCAGGTGTTGGCATAGATATTCTTCATAATGGACTGAAGCTTTTCATCAACCTCTTCTGCGCTCCAAGACAGACGCATGGAGTTCTGGGTCATTTCCAGACCGCTGGTAGCAACGCCGCCTGCGTTTGCAGCCTTTGCAGGACCGAACATAACGCCCTGCTCCTGGAAATATGCGATAGCCTCAAGAGAGGTGGGCATATTTGCGCCTTCTGCAACCAGCATTACGCCGTTTGCAACAAGTGCCTTTGCGCCTTCGATATCCAATTCACGCTGAGTAGCGCAAGGAAGAGCAATATCACACTTGGTTGTCCAGATACCCTGGCAACCCTCGTGATATTCACTACCGGGAACGCGTGCAGCATATTCCTTAATTCTGCCGCGCTCAACCTCTTTTATCTGCTTAACAACATCAAGCTTGATGCCGTCATTATCAACGATATAACCGTTACTGTCGCTCATTGCAACGACCTTTGCGCCGAATGCCATTGCCTTTTCACAAGCATAAATAGCAACGTTACCGCTACCGGAAACAACTACAGTCTTACCCTCAAAGGAGGTACCTGCATCTTTCAGCATTTCCTGAGTGAAATAGCAAAGACCGTATCCGGTTGCCTGAGTTCTTACGAGAGAGCCGCCGTACATAAGTCCCTTACCGGTGAGAACGCCGGTGAACTCGTTGCGGAGACGCTTGTACTGACCGAACATATAGCCTATTTCTCTTGCGCCTACGCCGATATCGCCTGCAGGTACGTCAGTATCAGCACCGATATGCTTTGCAAGCTCTGTCATAAAGGACTGACAGAAGCGCATGATCTCGTTATCGGATTTACCCTTGGGGTCAAAATCGGAACCGCCCTTACCGCCGCCCATAGGCAGACCGGTGAGAGAGTTTTTGAATATCTGCTCAAATCCAAGGAACTTTATAACGGATGCGTTAACGGAAGGATGAAAACGGATACCGCCCTTATAAGGACCGATAGCCGAATTAAACTGTACTCTGTAACCGCGGTTAACCTGAACGTTGCCGTTGTCGTCTACCCAGCTTACGCGGAAAACGATAAGACGCTCGGGCTCGGTAACGCGCTCAAGTATACCTGCCTTCTCATACTCGGGGTGAGCAACGAGAACAGGCTCAATAGTTAAAAGTACTTCTTTTACTGCATTGAGAAAATCGGGCTCGTTGCTGTTTTTTGCAACTACCTGGTTATATACTCTTTCAGCATAATTTGTTTTGAACATGGGTTAAATGCCCTCCTTTATTCTTTATAAAGGCGCACGTACTTAAGGGGATTGACGGTATTGCCGTCTATGCGGATCTCGAAATGGAGGTGAGCTCCCGTTACATAGCCTGTGTCGCCGATATTGCCGATTACCTGTCCCTGCTCAACGTATTCGCCCACTTCAACCTTAAGTGCGCTGCAGTGTGCGTATCTCGTTTCGCTTCCGTCACCGTGATCAATAATAACAACAAGGCCGTATGTGCCGGAATAATCCGCAAAGGTAACGACGCCTTCTCTGGATGCCCAAATAGGATCACCATAGCAGGAAACGCCAAGTCCGCCGATAATATCAATACCGCTGTGCCAGCCCATACTTCTCCAACCGTAATAGGAGGAGATGAACGCTCCGTCATAAGGCATGATAAAGGGGCTGTCGTCAACAGCGCTGCCTTCTGCGTTTGCATATACACGCTCGTTATCCAACACGCCGCGCTCTATAACACGGTCAACAGACTCTACCACCACGGTAGAGGAAAGGAACTTTTTGGAAATACACTCACCGTTAACGTAGACAGACTCATACACGTCACAAGTCATGCCGTCCTGTCCCTCAACCAACACGATATCATCATGTGTAGCGAGAAGGTTGCTGTTGTCAACGTAAACGATATCGGACTCAAGGACTGTCTCTATCTCCTCTTCAACAGTGACGCGGAGATTGAGAGAATTCTTGGATATAACACTATTATAGCTGCGGATAGCGGTAGTAAAAGACTCTGCGCTTTCTACGCCGAGAAGCAACGCCAGGTCTGCGGAGGTAACGAAAGCGTCTTCCTCATACTCACCGGAAACAACGGTAATTACGTTGGTAAAAGCACCGGAGGTAACCACGCTGTCTGCAAAAGAGCTGACTCTGGTATCCAACACGTAATCAAGAGTATCCTGAATAACCGCTTCAACTTCCGTTGCGGCGATAAGCTCACCGTCTATGTACAAGCCATATCCGTTTTTAAGGGTCGTTTGTGTTAAATTTTCGTCTGCAGGAGTGTTTTCTGCAGGAGAATTACCTGCAAAAGCTGCAATTGTAACTACGGTTAAAAGTACAAAAAATGCAAGGGTGCTGATAACTGCCGGCTTTTTAACCAGCTTAATTATGTTTCCCTTCAAATTTGCACCTACTTTCCACAATAATTTGTAGGTATTATAACAGCAAAATATGAACAAATTGTTAATTAATATTAAACTATTTATTAACAACCGCCTGAATTACCGAAAAACATCTATTGTTTACAAAATAACGTTGTTTTTTATAGGCAAACGGTGGTATTATAATAGCGCAAAAGGAGGAAAAACGCAATGAAAAAACCGAAATTTGTTACACCTGCGCTTATTTTCGGACTTTCGGCGTTAGGGTTAAGCGCAATAATATACGTTGTTTCAAGGCTATGTACCCCCTTTGCGGAATGGTGGACGCGCTATCTTTCACAATATATGCGGGCGGGACTTGCTTTTATTACAAATATAATTCCCTTCTCTATTGCGGAGATGATCATTATACTGCTTATTCCTGCAGTAGTGCTGTATTTGTGCCTTTCTAACAAATACATTAAAAGCGAGGAGACCGAAAAATATTACCGTTGTCTGCGGCCATTAATTATGGTGGTGCTGATACTTGTTTCCACCTTTTTAGGCGTATTCGGGCCTTGTTATTTCAGAAACGGACTTGACGAAAATATCGGTATTGTAAAAGAGAATGTAACCGCAGAAGAGCTTAAACAAACTGCCATTCAGGTTATTTCGGAAATAAAAGAGCTTGATATAACCTTTGATTCACAAGGGGCGGCGGTTCCGCAATGCGGACACAAGGAAACGGTACAAAACGTAAAGAACGCGTTTGAGGATTACTGCAAGGATAGCGGATATATATCCTGGTTTGATTCAAATCCAAAGCTTATATCACTTTCACCGCTGATGACCTACACCCATATTTCGGGGCTGTACTCATTCTTTACGGGAGAGGCAAACATCAATTTTAATTATCCCGATTTTGTATTTCCTTTTACACTCGCCCACGAAATGTCACATCAGAGAGGTATTGCACGAGAAGACGAAGCAAACTTTGTGGCTTTTTTGGTATGTCTTAACAGCGATGACGATTTTGTTCGCTACAGCGGACTTTTCAATATGCTTGAGTATCTTCTTTCCGCATTATACAAGGCAGACAAGGAGCTGTATACCCAGCTTGTAAAAACCGAGCTGACACCGCAAATAAAAGCAGAAATACGGGCATATTCCGAGTTTTTTGAAAAGTATTCGGACTCGACGGCTTCTCAGGTGGCAGGAAGCATCAACAACTCTTATCTGAACAGCCAGGGACAATCTGCAGGAAGCGCAAGCTATGGCTTGGTAGTAGATCTGGCGGTGGCATATTACAAGCAAAAATAAATCCTTTTCGGTTTGCCAAAGATGGCAAGCCGAAAATTTTTTAATTTTTTTTGAAAAACCCCTTGACAAATTTGGTTGGTAGTTGTAAACTAAATCCGGAGGTTGGTAATTACAAACCTCTGTGTGCACACAAAACGGTAAAAAGCGAGGCAAAGAAAAATGGACAATTTGAAGCTATGCGAAAGTGATTATCGGTTTATGTCGGTAATATGGGATAACGAGCCCGTACCCTCCGGCAAGCTGGTAGAGCTTTGCGCCGACAGACTGGGATGGAAAAAGCCCACAACCTATACTACGCTGAAAAAGCTTTGCGAGAAGGGATTTGCAAAAAACGAGAATACTATAGTTACTTCCCTTATTCACAGAGACAGCGTACAAAAGCAAGCCAGCGAACGGTTTGTTGAAAATACCTTTGAGGGCTCTCTGCCTAAATTTCTTGTTACTTTTTTGGGAGGAAAGACACTTTCCGAAAAAGAAAGCGAGGAATTAAAGCGGCTTATTGACCAGCACAAGGAGAAATGATAATGATACTTGAAATGAGCATTAAAGGCGCCATTGTTATTGTTGCGGTTCTGATTGCAAGGCTGCTGCTTTCAAAAGCGCCCAAAAAGTATTCATATCTGCTGTGGGCGGCAGTAGCGTTCAGACTGTGTGTTCCCTTCAGCTTTAGCTCGGATTTCAGTATTTTCGGCTTGGGAAATGCATTTACAGATAATGAACAAACCGTAATTACCGATGCGCCCGTAAAGGAAAACGAAGGCGGTATTATTATTGACGGCGTGCCCGATGCAACCGTTACGGATAGTGACACAGTATCCACAGGTAATAAAGCCTTTATATCACGGACTCAGGTTCTTACTGTTGTCTGGGCGGCGGGAGTCGCGGCAATGCTTGTATACGGTGCAGCATCTTATATAAAGCTATACCGCAAAATGAGCACTGCCACCCGTGACGAAGGAAACGTATACTGTTCCGAGCACGTGCGTTCACCCTTTACCTTGGGAATTATTAAGCCGAAAATATATATTCCCTACGGACTTGATGATAATACCCGTGAAAAAATTATTGCCCACGAAAACTGCCATATTAACCGTTTTGACCATATTATAAAGCCTATTGCATTCTTGATTCTTGCAGTTCATTGGTTTAACCCTCTTTGCTGGATAGCATTCGACAGAATGAGTCTGGATATGGAAATGAGCTGTGACGAAAAACTATTGCGCACACAGGGAGATGAAGAAATGAAAAAAACATATACTAACGCACTTTTATCCTTTGCATCCAACCGCAGATTCCCCGCGCCCAGCCCCGTAAACTTTAACGACGGAAGCGGTGCAAAAAAGCGTATTAAAAACGCACTTAACTACAAGAAACCCAAAGCGTGGGTGACCGTGCTTGCTTACGTATTCTGTGCTCTTATGCTGGTTGCATGCGTTGCCGACGCAAAGGACGTTGAATACAAGGATATTAACAAGGATATTTTCGCAGACGCGCCTTACGTTATTACTTATGAATCCAACGGTGACGGAACCTGCACGGTAACGGATATTATTGTTGATTATTCTTATGAAGGACAGATTACAATTAATATTCCTGCTGTTTCGCCCGACGGAGATACCGTAGCAGAAATAATTACCGATTTCAACAATTTCAAAAAGCTTAACGTACCCGCCATTATAACCGAAAAAAGCTTTAATGAGATAAAGAACAAGCTTAAAGACGCCGTAGAAGATGACAGAGATCTGAGAAGATTTATATCCTTCTATGATCCTCACGAAAACGACGGTATCTACGTGCTTGAGCCTGCTATAATTGATGAAGAATATAACAGGATTTCCGTTATTCTTGATACTATCGGTTACACAGCGCAGGATGCTTACAACGAGGCAGTCAAGGTATACAATACTGTCCCTGCTGACAGCGATGAAGCAGAAAATCTGAGACTTGAAGCCTTTGATCTGTTTTACCACAACTATGGTAAAATTGAAAAAGTGAATATTGAAGCCAACGAGCTTGGGCCTATTGTAAAACCCGAATAAGCATAAGCTATAGCAAAGCAAAGCCCCGAGATAAATTCTCGGGGCTGTTTATTATTACTGAGTTTTTATTTGGAAACTTCGTCAGGGATATAACTGGTTTCAAAGCCCATAACCTCAAGCTCGGAAACAGAAATGAATCCTGCAGCGCCTCCTGCCGTACCGATGATACGAATACCGTCGCATTCGGTTTCATCAAAGGTGAAGGTATAGCTTTCAAAATGAGAGCCGAAATCTGCCTGAGCGTTGCCTACGGGATATTTGGGGTCAACTTTGGTCTTTATATCTGTCCACACACCGTTTATAAGCGCCTGAACTGTAATATCACCGTTGGCAAACCAACCGCCGTTATCAAAATTCATACCCTCGGTAAAGACCAAGGTGTCAACAGTACAGGTTTCGGTAAACAGATAACCGACGTAATCATCATGGGTGTTAAGATAACCGTTGTAAGTATCGTACTGAGTCTTAAGGCTTACACCAGCCGCACCGTTGCTTATAATATAAATATCCATATTTCCGGTACCGGTTGGAGCAGTAACGCTGCAAATAGGAACCATATTAGGCGCAATATTGCGGTAAGTACCCTTTAAGGAAGTATCTATCTCAACAGTATCGGTAACGGTGACTTTCTGAGAAAGCACGGTAGAATTTCCCTGAATATCAGTTACGGTGCAGGTTATGGTATATTCACCGGAAACCGGATACTTATATCCTGCCACGTTTTCGTGAGTTACAAATCCATTGCCAAAGTCGATGGTTGTTGCCGCGATACCGGGAACGGAGTATGCGGTGACCTTAAGTCTGACCATGTCCTTATCCGCAGTAACCTCAAAGGTTGCGGTAGGAGCTTCAGGCCATTGCTGATGCTCAACAGCGGTAGCGTTTTCATTTTGGATAAACCAATAACCGTCTCTTACCGCGCTGTCAGTTTCGGCAAGGCGCGCCTTAAACAGCGATACGGTAGTATCTACAGCAGTATTAAGATTGTAATCGGTAAAAGAAAATACTGTTTCCGTGCGATTAACGCCTTTTTTGTATTTTTCGGGGATATTATCGTATCCTAGCATAACACCCAGCACACCGCCTACAGTCGAGGGATTGCAATCGTTATCCTGACCGCACCGCAGCGCGATGGTAAGAGACTTTTCAAAATCGCCCTCGCCGTACAAAAGTCCCATAAGGACGTACGCGGCGTTAAGCTTCGCGTCAATATTGGAATCATAGGGCGCGTATGCGATACAACGGTCGTCATCGCCCCACTTCTCTTCGATAAACGCCCAGCACTCTTCCCACTTTTTGCCGGATTCATATTGTGATACCACCTGCTCCATTACGGTGCGGAATTCGGTATTTTCGGGAATAGTGGAAATTGCAATACCGATAGCATCACGGATATTGTCGGCGGCAAAGGCAGCCGCAGTAAGTGAAGCTACGAACACACCGCCGTAGACACCGTCGCCATAGCATATCATTTGCCCTATCTCATAAGCGCGGTCAGCGGCAGTCTGAGGGTCGCCGCCGCAGATAAGTCCAAGAAAATCAGATTCTATCTGCCAATCTATATCCTCACAGTGGAGGTTATTGTTATAATGTCCGCTCTCGGTTGCGGGAATACCGTTTTGAAGATTCTCTCTCGCCTGCTTGTTTGCATGGTCAAGAGGATATTGAGATGCGGCAAATGCTTTTCCCAGCTCCTCCAGACTGCAGTCGAAGCCCTTATCAGCCATAACGGAAAGAAACGTCATCTCCACGTAAAGGTCGTCCTGCCAAAAAGCGTTGTTGATATTAAGGTTAGAAAAATCAACAACTGCTTCCTCAGGCATTATCTGACCGCGGTAGTAAAACTCAACGTCAGCGCCGTAAACAACACCTGCCATCTGTCCTACCCAGCCGCCGAGGACCTTGTTATAAATATCATTGTCAGTATAAATTCCCTCACCATTGGGATCAAATGTGTCAACAGAAGCATCGGAAATATCTGAAGTATCATTACCACCGCAGCTGACAGCGGAAACGCATATTAACGCAAGAAGAATAAGTGCGAATATTCTTTTCATATAAACGCTCCTTTCGTTTGACATATTATACCATATTTCCGCTTATATTTCAAGTGCCTCTTTTTTTCGGGCAGATGAAGTTGTTTTTGTTCAAAAATTTCTATATAAAAAAATAAAGCTCACTCTTTTACGAGTGAGCTTTTTTAATTACTTAGACTTCTCTTCCTTTGCGGGAGCGTAGATCTCCTTAGCCTTGGTAAGAGATACGATTGCCATTTCAGCACCGTCACCGCGTCTGGGGCCAACCTTTAATACTCTGGTGTAGCCGCCGTTAACTTCGCTGTATGCGGGAGAGATCTCGTCAAACAGCTTCTTAACTACGCCTTCCTTCTTGAGGAATGCGAGTGCACGTCTCTTGGAAGCAAGAGTGTTGTTCTTGCCAAGAGTGATCATTCTATCGGTGAGTGCGCTTACTTCTTTTGCGCGGGTTACAGTAGTTTCTATCTGACCTTTTTCAAGCAGAAAGGTAACCATGCCCTTGAGCATTGCCATTCTGTGAGCTGTGGGTCTGCCAAGTTTTCTTGTGCCGGGCATTTTGAGTAGCCTCCTTATGAATTATTAATGCTTAGTCGTCGGAACGTCTGAGCGCCAGTCCAAGCGACTGAAGCTTCTGGATAACTTCCTCAAGCGACTTCTTACCGAGGTTACGAACTTTGATCATATCCTCCTCGGTTCTGTTGGTGAGATCGCCTACAGTGTCGATGCCTGCACGCTTTAAGCAGTTGAAGGATCTTACAGACATATCGAGTTCTTCGATAGACATTTCCAAAACCTTTTCCTTTACGGTCTCTTCTCTGTCTACCATGATCTCGGTATTCTTTGCTTCTGCAGAGAGATCTATGAACAGGTTGAGGTGCTCACTCAGTATCTTTGCAGCGAGGGAAACTGCTTCCTTCGCATTGATAGTACCGTTGGTGGTCACTTCAAGAGTCAGTTTGTCGAAGTCGGTTATGTTGCCGACGCGGGTGTTGGACACCGTGTAGTTTACATTATATACAGGTGTGAAGATTGAATCGGTATAGATGACGCCGATTATGGGTGCACCGAGCTGCTTGTTCTTTTCCGAAGACACATATCCTCTGCCGTGATCAAAGGTAAGCTCCATATAGAAGGGAGTGCCATCTTCAACGGTAGCGATGTGATGCTCGGGATTAAGAATCTCGATGTCGGAATCGCACTGAATGTCACCTGCAGTTACAACTCCGCCGTGGGAATTGATAACTACGGTCTTGGGACCCTGAGCGTAAAGCTTTGCAACGATACCCTTTACATTAAGAACGATTTCAGTAACGTCTTCTTTAACTCCTGCTACGGTGGAGATCTCGTGCAGAACGCCGTCGATCTTTATGCTAGTTGTAGCAACACCGGGGAGTGAACTGAGCAGTACTCTGCGAAGAGAATTACCAAGGGTAATTCCGTAACCGCGTTCAAGGGGTTCGATAACAAAAGTGCCGTGTTTGCCATCTTCGCTGATTTCAGCAGTTGCGATGTTCGGTCTTTCGATTTCTATCATTTAATAAACCTCCTTATAGGTTGTAGGGCTATTTTAAGCCTTATTTGGAGTACAACTCGACGATGAGATGCTCTTCGATGGGGAAATCTACGTCTGCGCGAGTGGGCAGCTCGGAGATTGTTGCCTGGATATTTTCTTTATCCATATCGATCCAAGCGGGTACCTGCCTTGCGGAGATATTCTCGATAAGCATTTTAATTTTTTCAGACTTGCGGCTTGCTTCTCTGAGAGTGATAACGTCACCCTTCTTAAGAATTACGGAAGGAATATCTACCTTCTTGCCGTTTACTCTGAAGTGGCCGTGAAGTACGAGCTGACGTGCTTCGCGACGGCTCTCTGCCATACCCATACGGTATACGACATTATCCAACCTTCTTTCGATGGTGGTAAGCAGGTTTTCACCGGTCTGACCGGGCTTCTTATCTGCTTTTACGAAATAGGTCTTAAACTGCTTCTCCAGGATACCGTAGTACCTCTTTGCCTTCTGCTTCTCACGGAGCTGAAGACCGTATTCCTTGGTTCTCTTTCTTCCGCCGGCTGCGCCATGCTGTCCGGGTGCCTGACCTCTGCGGGCTACTGCACACTTATCGGAAAAACATCTTTCGCCTTTAAGGAAGAGTTTGGTGCCTTCTCTGCGGCACAGTCTGCAAGCGGGACCAGTATATCTTGCCATTACATTTCCTCCGTCAATTAAACGCGTCTTCTCTTGGGCGGTCTGCAACCGTTGTGAGGGATCGGCGTTACATCTTTAATCATAGTGATCTCAAGTCCTGCAACCTGAAGTGCGCGGATTGCTGCTTCTCTGCCCTGACCGGGACCCTTGACAAATACCTCTACGGTCTTGAGACCGTGCTCCATTGCTGCCTTAGCTGCGGTTTCTGCTGCCATCTGTGCTGCAAAGGGAGTGGACTTACGGGAACCTCTGTAACCGAGTTCGCCTGCGGAAGCCCAAGAGATTGCGTTTCCGTTAGTATCGGAAATAGTTACTATAGTGTTATTGAAGCTGGAGCGAATATGTGCCGCACCGCGTTCAATATTCTTGCGCTCGCGGCGCTTCTTGGTAACAACCTTTTTCTGCTGCTTAGCCATTTTGCCGTTTTTCCTCCTATTACTTCTTCTTGTTTGCGATGGTCTTTACGGGACCTTTTCTGGTTCTCGCGTTGGTCTTGGTTCTCTGTCCTCTTACGGGGAGACCCTTTCTGTGACGCTGACCGCGATAGCAGTCGATCTCGACCATTCTCTTGATATTAAGTGCTACATCTCTTCTGAGATCGCCCTCTACGATATAGTCGTTTTCGATGACTTCACGAAGCTTTGCAACATCGTCCTCGGTAAGATCCTTTACACGGGTATCGGGGTTGATGCCGGTCTTCTTGAGTATTTCGTTAGAACGGCTTCTGCCTATACCATAGATATAGCAAAGACCGATTTCTACACGTTTTGCATTGGGCAAATCTACGCCGGAAATACGAGCCATATTTACACCTCTCTCTTAGCCTTGCTTCTGCTTGTGCTTGGGATTTTCGCAGATTACCATGATTTTACCTTTTCTCTTGATAATCTTGCACTTCTCGCATATTTTCTTTACGGAAGGTTTCACTTTCATATTATTACTGCCTCCATATCAGTTAGCATTGTTTATTTGGAACGATAGGTTATTCTGCCCTGAGTAAGGTCGTAGATAGAAACCTCTACGGTAACCTTATCACCCGGATATATCTTTATATAATGCATACGCATCTTTCCGGAAATGTGGGCGGTAACCATGTGACCGTTGTTAAGTTTGACTTTGAATACAGTGTTGGGAAGTAACTCCGTAACCACGCCTTCAAATTCAATAACATCGTCTTTAACCAGAACTATTCCTCCTTGTTATCCAGCGACTCTTTATATTCGTTGATGCTCTCACGTATAAAACGATTTGTCATCTTTTCTTCTTCGAGCCGCGGCGCATTTGCAATAAACCGTATGTGTTTAAGCTTTTTTAGTTTCGGGGCTTCAACCTTACGCAGTCTGCCGTCCGCCACCAGTACATACCCGTTTTCGGCAGTACCTACGACGTATGCCAGCATTCCGCGGTCTCGCCCTGCAACGGACTCAACCATACTGCATAAATGAATATCCATAATAAATTGAATTTAACCTCAATTCTCGTCGGTCAGTATAACGGGACCGTTTTCAGTTATCGCTATGGTGTTTTCATAGTGAGCTGAAAGCTTACCGTCAAGTGTTACGACCGTCCAGTTGTTTGAAAGGGTCTTTACCTGCCAAGTGCCTTGATTTACCATAGGCTCAACAGCAAGTGTCATTCCCTCACAAAGTCTCGGTCCCCGTCCCGCCTTGCCAAAGTTGGGCACTTCGGGATCCTCATGGAGTGCTGTTCCTATTCCATGACCGACAAAGTCACGAACCATAGAATAGCCAAACGGGGTTACGTATTGCTCAATAGCGAAGGATATATCGCCGATGCGATTACCGGGCACAGCTAACTGTATACCTTGAAAGAAGCTTTCTTTGGTAACTTGAATAAGCTGTTTTGCCTCGTCGCTCGTGTCACCTACAACGTAAGTGCAGGCGCAGTCTCCATGATAGCCTTTATAAAAGGCTCCAACGTCGACCTTTACGATATCACCGTTTTTGAGTTCTCTGTCTGACGGAATACCGTGGATTACCTCATTATTGACGCTTATACACGCCGATGCGGGAAATCCGCCGTATCCGAGAAAAGAAGGGTGAGCTCCGTGCGAGCGGATGACGCTTCTGACCTTGCTGTCAATATATCGGGTAGTGACACCCTCTTTGATATATTCGCCTGCCGTCGCACGGGCTATCGCCGCAATTCTGCCTGCATCGCGCATTCGCGCGATTTCGGTCTTAGTTTTTACAGTTATCATATGCAAAGCGCTTGCTTTACAAGCCGTGTTGTATCTTCTACGCCTTCCTGAGTCTCAACACTCTTGACAAGACCCTTTTCAGTGTAGTACGCCAAAACCGGTTCGGTTTCTGCGTGGTAGGTATCCAAACGGCTCTTAACGACCTCGGGAGCGTCATCCTTGCGGATTATAAGGTCTGCTCCGCACTTATCGCAGGTTACGTTATCCTTGGTAGGATTGTAAACCAGGTGGTAAGATGCTCCGCAGCTGCCGCAAAGGCGTCTTCCGCTGAGTCGTTCTACGATTTTCTCGTCGGATGCTACGATGGAAAGTACGGTATCAATCTTCTGACCCATAGCCTCAAGTGCTTCAGCCTGAGCAACTGTACGGGGAAAACCGTCCAGAATGTAACCGTTTTTGCAGTCTTCCTGCGCGAGACGATCACGAATGATACCAATAACTACCTCGTCGGGTACGAGGCTGCCGGATTCCATTGCGGATTTAGCAGCCAAGCCCATAGGAGTTTCATTCTTTACCGCTTCTCTCAAAGCGGCTCCCGTTGAAATTGTGGGAATATTAAGGCAGGTACTGATTATTTCAGCCTGAGTGCCTTTGCCGGCACCGGGAGGGCCAAAGAATATTATATTCATAACCGACTCCCTATTATTCTTCGAGGAAGCCCTTATAATGACGCATTGTTATCTGGCTTTCAAGGCTGCGTGCAGTTTCAATAACTACGCCTACAACGATTATGATAGAAGTACCGCCGAGGGTGAAGTTGGTGAATGCAGCAACGCCGGTCCAAGCGAGCATTATGGGGATTATTACCAGAATTGCAAGAGCGAGAGCGCCCATAAGAGTTACTCTGTCAAGCACCTTCTTGATATAATCAGCGGTGGGCTGACCGGGACGGTAACCCATGATGGTACCGCCGTTCTTCTTAAGGTTGTTAGCAACCTCAACAGGATCGAAGATAGTGGATATATAGAAGTATGCAAAAAGAACGATCAGAACGAAGTAAATAAGTGCGTAAATTGCACCGCCGGGAAGCACCGCAGGGTTGAACCAGTTGTTGAAGAATTTGCTCTCCTGCCAAGAAGGAATCAACTGTGCAAGTGTTGCGGGGATAGAAACGATCGCCTGAGCGAAGATTACGGGAAGAACGCCTGCCATCATAACCTTGATGGGAAGGTTGGTGTTCATACCGCCGTAAACCTTTCTGCCTACGGTACGCTTAGCGTACTGAACGGGAAGTCTTCTCTCTGCCTCGTTGATAACAACTACGAAAACGATAGTCGCAAGCATGAGGATGAGGAGAATTACCATCCAAGGAATCTGATCAAAGGACCAGGTTCCGTTGTAGTGGATCATAGCCCACATTCTGGTAAACATGCCGGGGAAGCTAGAGATGATGTTTACGAACAGCAGAATGGAGATACCATTGCCGATGCCCTTTTCATCAATCTTTTCGCCCAGCCACATAACCATCATTGCACCGGCAGTGTATGCCAGAACGATGATTACTGCGGGGAACCAGGTTTTATCGGTAAGAGCGCCGAGGCTCTTCATGGTGAGATAATAACCGATAGCGGTGATTATTGCCAAACCGATAGTGGTATAACGAGTGATCTTGTTAATCTTTTTCTGACCTTCGGGACCGCTCTTGGAGATTTCACCAAGCTTTGGGAAAGCGACTGTCAAAAGCTGAATAACGATAGATGCGGTGATGTAGGGAGAAATGCTAAGTGCGAACAGATTACCTTTTGCGAAGGCATCACCACTCAGCATATTGAAATAGCCGAAAAGAGATCCTTGCATTGTAGGGGAGCTGAACAGAGATTCCAATGCAGCCGCGCTGAAGAAAGGTACGGGAACCGCACTACCCAGACGGAACAGAAGAATGATAAGTCCTGTGAAGAGAATCTTCTTACGGATATCAGCTACTTTCCACGCGTTCTTGAATACACTAAACATTATTCCACCTCAGCCTTTCCGCCTGCGGCTTCGATCTTCTCCTTAGCCGAAGCAGAGAAAGCTGCAGCTTTAACGGTAAGTGCTTTAGTAAGCTCGCCGTTTCCGAGAACCTTAAGTCCATCGAACTCGTTCTTGATAACGCCTTCTGCGAGAAGAACGTTGATATCTACTACGGCACCGTTTTCAAACTGGTTGAGTTGTTCAAGATTTACGTTAACATATTTGGTTGCGAAATGATTTTTAAAACCTCTCTTGGGAAGTTTACGGTAGATAGGAAGCTGACCGCCTTCAAAACCGGGTCTTACACCGCCGCCAGTACGTGCGTTCTGACCCTTGTGGCCTTTACCTGCTGTCTTACCGTTACCGCTTGCGGGGCCTCTGCCTTTTCTGAAGTTAGACTTAACAGCGCCTTCTGCGGGAGAAAGTTCGTGAAGCTTCATTATTGTGTCCTCCCTTTTCTTACTCAGCATCCTCAACGGAGATCAGGTGAGAGATCACGTTGATCTTGCCGTCGATGAGAGGATTCTTCTCTACTACCTTGAAATCACCGATCTTGTTGAGACCGAGAGACTTCGCGGTAAGGATCTGGTTTTTCTTGTGAGCGATAAGGCTCTTGGTGAGGGTTATTTTAACTTTTGCCATCTTCGTGTCCTCCTTACTTAACAGCGTCAACAGGAATGCCGCGCTTTGCAGCGATCTGTTCTACGGTGCAGAGAGAAGTGAGAGCGTCGAAGGTTGCCTTAACAACGTTCACCGGGTTATTGGAGCGGAGAGACTTACCGCGGATATCACGGATACCAGCGATGTCGAGAACCGCACGCATTGTACCACCTGCGATGATACCGGTACCGGGTGCAGCGGGCTTGAGAAGTACTCTGCCTGCGCCGTACTCGCCGATGATCTCGTGAGGGATGGTAGTGCCGTTGAGAGAAACCTCAACAACATTCTTCTTTGCAGCTTCAAGAGCCTTTTTGATAGCGTCGGGTACTTCGGCTGCTTTGCCGATACCGTAGCCTATATGACCCTGACCGTCGCCTACAACAACCAGTGCGGAGAATCTTGCGATACGACCGCCCTTTACGGTTTTGCTTACGCGCTTGGTATTAATAAGGGTCTCTTTGAATTCGATGTTAGAGTAATCAACTTTTTTAGCCATCTTATCCTCCTAAAACTTCAAACCGGCTTCGCGTGCCGCGTTGGCAAGCTCAAGTACTCTGCCGTGGAAGAGATAGCCGCCCCTGTCGAACACTACTTCGGTAATGTTCTTTTCGAGAGCTCTCTTTGCGACGAGTTCGCCGACTTTCTTTGCAGCTTCTTTGTTGCCGCCGGTTGCGCCGAATTCTTTTTCGGTGCTGGAAGCGGATACTAAAGTGTTGCCTACAGTATCATCGATGATCTGAGCGTAAATGTTATTTTCGGAGCGATAAACACAGAGACGGGGTCTTGCGGGAGTACCAAAGATCTTAGCTCTTACTCTCTTGTGTCTCTGCAGACGCTTTTTGTTGCTGTCTGTACGGGTTACCATTATTCACACTCTCCTTTCGTTTACTTCGCGGCCTTGCCGACCTTACGTCTTATCTTTTCATCAGAGTACTTAATACCCTTGCCAAGATAAGGTTCAGGAGGACGCTTGGATCTGATCTCTGCTGCCAGCTGGCCAACCTGCTGCTTGTTGATGCCGTTAACTACAACGGTGTTGGAGTTGGGGCATTCAAAGGTGATGCCTTCGGGCTGGTCAAACACAACGTTGTGAGAGTAACCGATGTTAAGTACGAGCTGCTTGCCCTGTACTGCTGCTCTGTAACCAACGCCGTTGATTTCAAGAGTCTTTTTGTAGCCTTCGGTAACACCAACAACCATGTTGTTGATCAGAGTTCTGGTGAGGCCGTGGAGAGATCTGTTGGTCTTCTCGTCATCGGGACGGGAAACGGTTACTACACCTGCGCCAACTTCAATGATCATCTCAGGTCTGAGCTGCTGAGTAAGGGTACCCTTGGGGCCCTTTACGGTAATAACATTGTTTTCGGTAACGTCTACGGTTACACCTGCGGGAACGGTTATGGGGGCTCTGCCTATTCTTGACATGTTGTTACCTCCTTACCATACGAAGGCGAGAACTTCGCCGCCGACGTTTTCCTTACGAGCGCGCTTATCGGTCATAATACCCTTGCTGGTAGATACGATAGCGATGCCGAGGCCGTTTCTGACTCTGGGCATATCCTCGCAAGATGCGTAAATTCTAAGGCCGGGCTTGGAAACTCTGCGGAGTCCCTCGATAATTCTCTTCTTGCCGGGGCCGTACTTAAGGGTTACAGTGATAACACCCTGCTTGTTATCTTCCTTGCACTCGTAGCCGGCAATGTAGCCTTCTTCGAGGAGGATCTGAGCGATAGACTTCTTCAGATTGGAAGCAGGAATATCAACGGTATCGTGCTTTGCGGTATTCGCATTGCGGATTCTGGTGAGCATATCTGCTACTACATCAGTAATTTGCATTGTTTATTCCTCCTTTACCAACTTGCTTTCTTTACACCGGGAATTTCGCCCTTGTAAGCGAGTTCCCTGAAACAAATACGGCAGATACCGTATTTACGGAGATATGCGTGAGGTCTTCCGCAGATCTTGCATCTATTGTAGTATCTGGTAGAGAACTTAGGTGCTTTAGCCTGCTTCAGTATCATAGATTTTCTTGCCATTTTTCACGTTCCTCCTTACTGTCTTGCGAACGGCGCGCCAAGAAGTGCGAGAAGCTCTTTAGCCTCTTCGTCGGTATTGGCGGTAGTTACGAATACGATATCCATACCTCTGACCTTATCAACCTTATCATACTCGATTTCGGGGAAGATCAGCTGTTCTTTGAGACCGAGAGAGTAGTTGCCGCGGCCGTCAAAAGCGTTGGGGTTGATACCCTTAAAGTCTCTAACTCTGGGGAGAGAAATGTTGAAAAGCTTATCTACAAATTCGTACATCTTTTCTGCACGAAGTGTAACCTTAACACCGTTGAGAGAGCCTTCACGAAGCTTGAAGTTAGAAATAGACTTACGAGCCTTGGTAGCTACGGGCTTCTGGCCGGTGATAGCAGCGATATCAGCCATAACAGCGTCGATAACCTTGCTGTTGTCCTTTGCGTCACCGCAGCCTACGTTAACAACTACTTTGTCAAGGCGCGGAATCTGCATGGGGCTGGTGTAATTGAATTTTGTCATAAGAGCAGGAGCAACTTCGCTCTTATAGAATTCCTTAAGTCTTGCCATTGCGTCCTCCTCCTTTACAGTGCTTTGCCGCACTTAGCGCAGCATCTAATCTTCTTGTCGCCTTCTACCTTGATAGAAACGCGGGTGCCCTTCTTGCATTCCTTGCAGTAAGGGGAAACCTTGCAGGCGTAGATAGCGCCTTCGGTCTTCACGATGCCGCCAGCTTCGCCCTGTCTACGGGGCTTAACGTGCTTTGCAACGGTGTGAACGCCTTTAACGATAACTTTGCCTTCCTTGGGGGATACGGCTACTACTTCGCCGGTAACTCCCTTATACTTGCCGGAGTTTACTATTACAGTTTCACCGGTCTTTACGTGAATGTTACTCATTATCCTTTACCTCCAATTACACAACTTCGGGTGCGAGGGAGAGGATCTTCATGTAATCCTTCTCACGAAGCTCTCTTGCAACCGGGCCAAAGATACGAGTGCCTCTGGGATTCTTATCTTCCTTGATAAGAACAGCGGCATTTTCATCAAATCTGATATAGGAACCATCTGCTCTGCGCTGGCCCTTAACGGTTCTTACTACTACTGCAGTAACAACGTCGCCCTTCTTAACCACGCCGCCGGGTGCTGCTTTCTTAACAGAGCAAACCACAACGTCGCCAATTCCTGCGTAACGTCTGCCGGTACCGCCAAGAACTCGGATGCACATCAGCTCTTTTGCGCCGGTATTATCGGCAACTTTCATAAATGACTGCTGTTGAATCATCGTGTCTCCTCCTTACTTAGCCTTCTCAACAATTCTTACTACACGGAAATACTTGTCCTTGGAAAGGGGACGGGTTTCCATGATTTCTACGGTGTCGCCGATACCGCATTCATTGTTCTCATCGTGAGCCTTGAATCTTACGGTACGCTTAACGATCTTTTTATAAAGGGGGTGCTTAACATTGTCGCGGACAGCAACTACAACGGTTTTGTCCATCTTGTCGCTAACAACAATGCCGACTCTCACTTTTCTAAGTGCTCTTTCTTCCATTTTCGGTTACTCCTTTCCGCTTACGCCTGCGTAGAGAGTTCTTTCTCACGGAGAACCGTGAGCACTCTGGCGATGGTCTTCTTAGTCTCGACAAGCTTCATGGGGTTGTCGAGCTGGTGTATGGAGTGCTGGAAACGCAGCTTGAAGAGTTCTTCTTTCTGCTCCTCCAGAATCTTGTTGAGTTCTTCAGGAGACTTACCTCTGATTTCTTTTAATTCCATTGTAATACCTCCTATTTCTCAAGGTCAGCCTTGGTAGCAAACTTACATTTGATAGGAAGCTTGTGAGAAGCAAGACGCATAGCTTCGCGTGCCTGCTCTTCAGTGATGCCGTCCATTTCAAACATAACTCTGCCGGGCTTAACCACTGCTACCCAGTACTCGGGAGAACCTTTACCGGAACCCATTCGGGTTTCAGCAGGCTTCTCGGTGATGGGCTTATCGGGGAATATCTTTATCCAAACCTTACCGCCACGCTTGATGTAACGAGTCATAGCGATACGGGCTGCTTCGATCTGGTTGCTGGTGATCCAAGCGGGTTCTGCTGCTACAAGACCGTAGGTACCGTAGGTGATGGTGTTACCACGGTAAGCCTTACCGGTAAGTCTGCCACGCTGAACGCGTCTGTATTTAACTCTTTTAGGCATTAACATGATTATTTACCTCCCTGACGCTTTACCTCGGGAAGAACCTCACCCTTGTATATCCATACCTTGATGCCGATCTTACCGTAGGTGGTATTAGCCTCATAGAAGCCGTAATCGATATCGGCTCTGAGGGTCTGAAGCGGAATAGTGCCTTCATGGTAATGCTCGGTTCTTGCGATTTCTGCACCGCCGAGACGGCCGGAAACTGCAACCTTGATACCCTTTGCACCAAGCTTCATGGTTCTGCCGATAGCCATTTTCATTGCGCGGCGGAACGAAGTTCTCTTTTCGAGCTGTGCTGCGATGTTCTGAGCAACGAGAAGTGCGTTAAGATCGGGCTGCTTGATCTCGATAACGTTAACAGCAGCGGTCTTGCCTACGAAGTTTTCAACTTCCTTGCGAAGCTTTTCGATCTCAGTGCCACCCTTACCGATAACGATACCGGGCTTAGCGCAACGGATAATAACGCGAACCTTTGCGTTATCACGCTCGATTTCAATTTTTGCAACGCCTGCACCTGCAAGTCTTGCAGTGAGGAACTTTCTGAGTTTGTAATCGGAAACGAGGGTATCGCCGAAAACTTCGTCTTTAACGAACCAGCGGGAATCCCAGTCCTTGATTATGCCAACACGGAGACCGTGAGGATTAACTTTCTGACCCATTTACTGTACCCTCCTTAATTCTTTTCCGCAAGCGCGATAGTTACGTGAGAAGTGCGCTTAAAGATGCGGTCTGCTCTGCCCTTTGCACGGGGTCTTACTCTCTTCATGTTCTTCATAATACCGGGAGTAACAAAGCATTCGGAAACGTAGAGCTTTTCTACGTCCATTCCGTAGTTATGATCAGCGTTTGCGATAGCCGAGTTAAGAAGCTTAAGAACGGGTTCGCATGCGATCTTGTTGGTGTATTTGAGTATTGCGGCTGCCTCAGCAACGTTTTTGCCTCTGATAAGGTCGAGAACGATCTTGACCTTGCGGGGAGTCATACGGAGCTGCTTGAGATATGCCTTTGCTATCTTCTGTTCCATTATATTATCTCCTTCCGCTTATTTGCTGTTCGATGTCTTGGAACCGCTGTGGCCCTTGAAGTGTCTGGTGGGAGCGAACTCGCCGAGTCTGTGACCAACCATATCTTCTACCACGTATACGGGAACGTGCTTCTTACCGTCGTGTACTGCGATGGTATGTCCTACGAATTCGGGGAATATTACGGAAGCACGGGACCAAGTCTTAAGAACTCTCTTCTCGCCCTTCTCGTTCATTTCGCAAATTCTCTGGTATAATTTAGGCTCCACAAAAGGGCCTTTTTTAACGCTTCTGCTCATTTGTTTATTCCTCCTTCACCGTATTACTTAGCGTTTCTGCGCTTAACGATAAACTTATTGGTGCGAGCCTTCTTGTTTCTGGTCTTATAACCGAGAGCAGGCTTGCCCCAAGGAGTCAAAGGACCGGGATGACCGATAGGCGCGCGGCCTTCACCACCACCGTGGGGGTGATCTACGGGGTTCATTACGGAACCGCGTACGGTAGGACGGATACCCATGTGACGCTTCTTACCTGCTTTACCGATCTTGATATTCTCGTGCTCGAGGTTACCAACCTGACCGATAGTAGCGGTGCAGTCAAGACGAACGTAGCGAACTTCGCCGGAGGGAAGTCTTACCTGACCCATCTTGCCTTCCTTGGACATAAGCTGTGCAGCAGCACCAGCGGAACGAACCAGCTGTGCGCCTCTGCCGGGATAAAGCTCGATATTGTAGATAACAGTACCAACGGGGATGTTTGCAAGGGGAAGAACGTTACCGGGACGGATATCGCTGTCTGCGCCGGAGTAAAGAACGTCGCCTACTTTGATGCCGTTCGCTGCGATAGTGTAGCTCTTGTTGCCCTGCTCATCGCAAAGAAGTGCGATGTATGCGGTACGGTTAGGATCGTACTCGATAGCGGTTACGGTGCAAGGAGAAGTATTGTTTCTCTTGAAGTCGATAATTCTGTACTTTCTCTTGTTGCCGCCGCCCTGATGACGTACGGTTACGCGGCCAAGGTTGTTACGGCCGGCTTTGCTCTTAAGAGTAACTACCAGAGATTTCTCAGGAGTCTTCTTAGTGATCTCCGCGAAGGAGGGGGTAGTCATATGTCTTCTCGACGGAGTTGTAGGATTATAAGTTTTAACTGCCATTGTTCATTAACTCCTTTCGATTACATAAGGCTATCGAAGAATTCGATGGTCTTGGATTCGGGAGCAAGCTTAACGATCGCCTTCTTCCAAGCACTGGTCTTACCGATGTGGTAGCCCATTCTCTTGGTCTTGCCCTTAACGGAAATGGTAGTAACCTTGTCTACCTTAACGCCGGGAAAAATCTTTTCTACAGCGTTCTTTATTTCTACCTTGTTAGCATCGGTAGCAACCTTGAAGGTGTATTTGCGATTCTGCATATCCTCGTTGGAAGCTTCGGTGATAACAGGCTCAAGAATGATATCGTATACGGATTTCATTATGCGTAAACCTCCTCAAGCTTTTCAATTGCAGCCTTGGTGGCAACGACCTTCTCGCTGTTAAGGATCTCATATACGTTGAGAGTGTTAACGAGAGTGGTCTTTACAGTTTCGATGTTAGCGCAACTCTTTACTACTTTCTCATCTACGTTTTCGAGGAGAAGCAGAGATTTCTGAGGAACTACTACGGTGTGAGACTTCTTCTCGCCGTTTTCCTTGTAGTTCTTGTTAACTTCCTTCTGGCAGCCGAGTGCATTGAACATATTCACCATTTCCTTGGTCTTGTAAGCATCCAGTGCGATATTGTCTACGACAATCAGTTCACCGTTTGCAACCTTGGAAGAAAGTGCGGAGTACAGTGCAGCTCTCTTAACCTTCTTGTTAACAGAAACCTTATAGGTGCGGGGCTTGGGACCGAGGGCGATACCGCCGTGAGTCCACTGAGGAGAACGGGTGGAACCCTGTCTTGCTCTGCCGGTTCCCTTCTGACGCCAGGGTTTTCTGCCGCCGCCGGAAACTTCAGCTCTGGTAAGGGTGGACTGGGTACCCTGTCTCTGGTTGAGCAGGTATGCTCTTACTACGGTGTGAAGTACGGATGCATTAACTTCTGCGCCGAAAACCTTTTCGGAAAGCTCCATGCTGCCGCAAACTTCGCCCTTCATGTTGTATACATTTACATTAAGCATTACTTTATCCTCCCTTCACTTATTTAACGGTATTGCGGATGATAACTACTCCGCCGCGTGCGCCGGGTACAGCGCCCTTAACCGCAATGAGATTCTTTTCGGAATCGATCTTAACGATCTCCAGGTTAAGCATGGTAACCTTTTCATTACCGTACTGACCGGGCATTTTCTTGTTCTTGAAGATTCTGGAAGGATCGCTGTTTGCGCCTACAGAACCGATGTGACGGTGAACGGGACCGCCGCCGTGGGTCATACGGAGCTGCGCCTGACCCCATCTTTTGATAACACCGCTGTAGCCGTGGCCCTTGGTGGTACCGGTGATGTCAACTTTTTCGCCTACCTCAAAGGTGTCTGCGGTAACAACGTCGCCTACGTTCATAGAAGAAGCGTTGTCAAGACGAAACTCTTTAAGATACTTCTTGAAGGAAACTTCTGCTTTGAGGAAGTGTCCCTTCGCGGGCTTGGTAAGCTTTCTCTCAGCGATGTCTTCGTAGCCGAGCTGAACTGCTTCGTAGCCGTCGTTTTCTGCGGTTTTCTTCTGTGTTACAGTGCAGGGACCTGCAGCTATAACAGTTACCGGGATGACGTTACCCTTCTCATCGAAGATCTGGGTCATACCGATTTTCTTACCGATGATGCCTTTTTTCATTTTTTATCCTCCTTAAGGTTATTGGTTAACCCGCCTTGCAGGTTAACATGACCTTTATTTAACTGAATTAAAGCTTGATTTCGATATCAACGCCCGCGGGAAGCTCGAGATTGGTGAGAGCCTCAACAGCCTTTGCAGAGGGCTTGATGATGTCGATAAGACGCTTGTGGGTGCGGTACTCAAACTGTTCACGGCTATCCTTATACTTGTGAACTGCACGGAGTATGGTTACGATTTCCTTTTCGGTAGGAAGAGGAATGGGACCGGAAACTGCCGCGCCGGAACGCTTTGCGGTCTCAACGATCTTTTCTGCTGCCTGATCGATCAGAGAGTGATCATAGGACTTGAGTCTGATTCTGATTTTCTGGGTTGCCATTTGGATTTGCTCCTTTATATAATTAATAATGTAGCAAGGTGTTCGCATGTCATTCCAACACTGTTCCGGGCGTTTCATTTCCGACCCATAAAAAACGTTGGAAAATTCGCCAGATCAAACTGACATACTCTGTGTGAGTTACCTGCTTTTGGGCAGCAATCTCCCACTTCATCGCACACCAAGCTCGCGTAGTATAACACATTACGACCCTTTTGTCAATATATTTTGATAAATTCCCACTATTTTTCTTTTGTTAACTTTTTGTTAACAAAATATGAATTTTTGTTAATTTGTTTTTATCACTTCCCAAAATGTATTTTGGTGTGTTATAATGAATTACGGTGCACAGCGCCGTGAACAAAATACAGGAGGAACTATTTATGAACCGTATAATTGTTTTATGTATACTTGCTTCCCTTTTGCTCTCCGCGTGCATTTCTGCAAAACCACATGAGGCAAGCAACAACAGCAACCCGTCGCAAGCAGGAATTTACGAAACACCTGCCAACACAGACGTTTCAGAGAATTCCGGTGTTGCTGAGGTTTCGGAAAATTCTGTTGAGCCCGAGGTTTCGGAAGAATCACCTCAAGCAACTCTTGCAGATCTTACCGAAGAGGAAATTCGTAAGATTACCGATACTTTAATTACCTCCGAATACGGTGTTACCGACTTGTCTGATTACACTTTTAGAAGTTACACTCATAGTAAAGACGTTACCGTGTACTATGACCTGTATATCTTTGGCATTCGCACGCGCGAAGGTTTTAGTGTTACATTAAACTCCGATTGCAGCGTTAAAAACCATAACTTCGACGACGAAGGCATGGCTGCATATATAGATGTAATAACCGACGAGATGTTTAATGACGCAAAAGAAAAGCTGGTTAAACAGTTTTCACATATTGATCCCGAGGATATGGACAGAACGCCTCCCTTTTATTTTGAATTTGATTCCGAGGGTTGGCTTTGTCTGAGGACGGAGCTTATTGTGTATACCGAAAACGGCGCTTGTGGTGATCACGACCATTTATTCTTCTCACAACGTCTTTGCGCGCCCATTGAATAACACAAAATACAATAGGAAGGAAAAAACACAGAAAATGACCAAGACATACAATAACCGCGGTGTTTGCTCCCGCAGTGTAACTTTTGATATTGCCGAAGACCACACCGTTACCAACATTTCCTTTGTTGGCGGATGCAACGGAAACCTTAAGGGTGTTGCTGCTCTTGCCGAGGGACTGAGGGCAGAAGAAATTATACGCCGCTGTAAGGGTATTACCTGCGGAATGAAGTCCACCTCCTGCCCCGACCAGTTGGCAAGCGCACTCGAACAGGCTTTGCAGGAAATCTAAATTAAACATATAACTAACGCGAAAGGGTTAAAGTTTATGACCGAATTTGAAAAATGGTTAAATTCTCCCGTAGTTGACGAAGACACAAAAAAAGAGCTTGAAGCGATAGCCAACGACGAAAATGAAATTCTTGCAAGATTTTCCCGTCCCATGGAGTTCGGCACCGCAGGACTTCGCGCGGTTATGACGGCAGGAATATCCAGAATGAACGTTTATACCGTTGCTCAGACCACCGAGGGTCTTGCACGTCTTATTGAGGACGAAAACGGTAAAGAAAAAGGTGTAGCCATTGCTTGGGACAGCCGCAACAACTCTGCTCTCTTTGCTCGCACCGCCGCGAGAGTTCTGGCTTCACACGGTATAAAAACGTATATTTTCGATTCTCTGCGTCCTACTCCCGAATTATCCTTCGCACTTCTCCACCACGGATGTATTGCAGGTATTAATATAACTGCATCACACAATCCTTCTGCATATAACGGATACAAGGTGTATTGGTCGGACGGTGCACAGCTTCCTCCCGAGCACGCTGCCGTTGTTTCAGAATACGTGGCAAAGACGGATATATTCTCGGTAACACTTGCGGATTTTGACAAGGCTGTTGAAGACGGTACTATTACAATTATAGGAAAGGAAACTGACGAAGCGTTCCTTGCCGCTGTTCAGAATTGCAGTATTGACCCTACCCTTTTGCAGGAATACGGTGATAAGCTTAATATTCTCTACACACCTATTCACGGCACGGGATACCGACTTGTACCCGAAATATTAAAGAGAAGCGGCGTAACCAATCTGCGCGTAGTGGCAGAGCAGGGAGAGCCCGACGGTAACTTCCCCACTGTTTCCACTCCCAACCCCGAAAACAAGGAATGCTTTAATATAGCCATTCAAAAAGTGAAGGACGAGGGCATTGATTGCCAGCTCATTATCGGTACCGACCCTGACGCTGACCGTGTTGGTATAGTAGCAAGAAACGACAAGGGCGAGTTCGTTCCTTTTACCGGTAACCAAGTAGGCGCATTGCTTGCAGACTACATTATAAACAGCAAAAAAGCCCTTGGCACTCTGCCCGAAAACGCTTGTGCTATTAAATCTGTTGTATCCGGAAAATTGTTTGATCTGGTTTGTGACGGTGAAGGCGTTCACCACATGAACGTACTTACAGGATTCAAGTATATCGGTGAGAAGATAAAGGAATTTACCGCTTCCGGCGAATATACGTTTATACTTGGCTATGAGGAAAGCTACGGATATCTTTCCGGCGGATACGTAAGAGACAAGGACGCGGTTGCCGCATCTATGCTGATTGCCGAAATGGCGGCATTCTGTATGAGAAACGGAACCACTCTTTATGAGCGTTTGCAGCAGCTTTACGCTAAATACGGCTACTGCAAGGAAGCAATAATCAACCGTGTTATCGGTGGTATCGTTCCTATGGACACTATGAAGGAAAAAATGGCGTCCTTAAGAGAATGCCCCCCCGAAAGTATTGGAAACAGCAAGGTGGTCAAGGCTACCGATTATCTGTGTGACGGAACGGGTCTGCCTAAAGCAAATATGCTTTCTTATCTCCTTGAAAACGGCACCACGGTGCTGATACGCCCCTCCGGTACGGAGCCCAAAATAAAGGTATATATCCTCACCCAAGCCGAAAGCGAGCAAGCGGCTGACGCAGTTATTGCCGCTGTAAAAGCTGACGCTGAGAATTTGATTTGATAATCAAAAGAAAAAGCAGAAATAAAATTGAGTTTAGCCACCACGTAATGTGGTGGCTTTTTGTTCATGGTGAGTTATACTATCAAGTGCAACAGTTTACAAATAAAAAAAGAAGTTCATACGAATCTCTGGTAGAATAGAGTTCCCACACACCAAACACCAGAAAGGAAAAACGTATGAACTACAAACATCTTACCATAGAGGAACGCTGTTGTCTACGGGAATATTACACAAAAGGATATAGTTATCGAAAAATAGCCAAGTTAATGGGTAGAAATGTCAGCACAATTTCCAGAGAGCTGAATAGAAATTTCACCCACATGCATGACATACCCACATACTATCCTCATACAGCTCAAAAGAAATACAAATTCAGACGCTCTTTCTGTCATCGTGGAATGTTTCAAGACCCACAAAAGTTGGCATACATAAAAGAAAAACTACTGCTCACTTGGTCTCCCGAACAAATATCTAATACACCATGCGAGTTAGATATGCCGTCTGTTAGAACAATCTATCGATGGATATATGAAAGGTATATAGACGTAAACCTAAAAGTATTGCGCCGCAAAGGAAAAAGCCGAGGCAAGAAAGAAACACGAGGCAAGTTCAATCTTGGAAAATCCATAAGAAAACGCGACCGTTCTGTGTATAAGCGTGAAGAATTCGGACATTGGGAAGCAGACACGGTTGTATCCGGCAGAGGTAAATCCAAAGTTTGTTTTGCAACACTTGCTGAACGCAAAACTCGTTTCTATATAGCAATTAAAATGCCAAATAGGAACGCAGACACTATGGCGAAAGCAATCATAGCTGCATTGTCCGAGCTCCCGAGCGAAGCGGTTAAAACCATAACCTGCGATCGCGGAACCGAGTTTGCCAATTGGCAAACTATTGAAAAGGCATTAAACTGTTCGGTTTACTTTGCTGATCCGTATTGCGCTTGGCAAAAAGGAACTAACGAAAACCTTAACGGTCTGCTTCGGGAGTTTTATCCAAAGGGCAGAAATCTCTCTCGTGTAAGCCCAACAACACTAAAAAAGAACC
>JAZOBE010000032.1:0-11929 GCA_045595785.1 Eubacteriales bacterium | reverse complement strand
CGTTCCTCTATGGTAAGATGTTTGTAGTTCATACGTTTTTCCTTTCTGGTGTTTGGTGTGTGGGAACTCTATTCTACCAGAGATTCGTATGAACTTCTTTTTTTATTTGTAAACTGTTGCACTTGATAGTATAACTCACCTGATATAAAACAAAAATCACCTCTTAAGAGGTGATTTTTTAATACTAATAATTATCGCAGTACTCAGCTTTTCCTGTCATATACACACGTCTGTCGGAGCAAACACGAATAACAAGGTCGCCTTTGGAAAGCGTTACGGTCACGTCGGTATCTGCATCGCAATATCCTTTTGCAACGGCTACGGCAACAAGGGCGCAAGCCCCTGTACCGCACGCAGCAGTCTCACCGCTCCCCCGTTCCCAAACACGCATTTTCAGATGTGTTCTTGACAATATTTCAGCAAACTCTGTATTTACTCGGTTAGGAAAACAACGGCCATGCTCTATAATGGGTCCGATCTTTTCAAGATCAAGAGCAGATATATCATCACAAAAGGTAACAAAATGTGGGTTGCCCATTGATGCGACGGTTCCGTGCCAATTTTTACCGCAGGCTGCTATCACGATATCGTCCATTACCTCGGAAATTCCCATATCAACCGTGACTCGAGTAACCTCTCCGTTTTCCTTTATGGGATACAGCTTTTTTATGCCGGCACCGGTCTCAAGCGTGATGCACTCCTTGTCTACTATGCCTTTATCGACCACGTATCTGGCAACGCACCGAGACCCATTACCGCACATCTCTGCCTCGCTTCCGTCAGCATTAAAGATGCGCATTTTTATATCACAAATATCTGATGGCAAAACAAGAATGAGCCCATCAGTGCCGTATTTGCGCGAAAGAACTACGCTGTTGGCAGAGGGATCATTCATATCACCGTTTATAATAAGATATGAATTCCCTATGCCGTGCATTTGGGTAAAATCCATATACTACTCCTTTTTGTCTTTTGGCGGAAAGAGCGTACAGCCGTATGCGCGGTACTCCTCAATAAGAGTTCTGAGTTTTTGTTCGGTAGCACCAAAATGCTCTGCAAGACAGCAGATACACATAAACTCAACAGCACCGCGGTTTACAAGCTTTCTGTGACAGCCGATATCGTCAGCATTCAATTCCTTGCCGCAACGAATGCAATTATGCATCTACAATCTGACCTCTGTAAATACGGCAGGAATGAGGCTGAAGATTATGAAAACGCATAACCTCAGTGCATTCACCGGTTTCTCCGGTCCAAAGCTCTCTCCATACCAGTTTCTTACCGGTAGCATAACCAAGACCTATACTATCAAGTTGGAAATTGGGCCATTCAACACTATCACCCATATTAAACGCACCAATAGCTATATCACCGTTGTCAAGGTGCTTAGCCATCATATATACTCTGCCGGACCACCAGTTGTCACCCTCAATAACGTACGCCTGACGGCAAGCGGGATCCTGATTGATAGCAATGATATCCTTATTAAGAAGGATAGACTTGGTTTCGTCTGTCATATCTCTGATATCACAACCTATCATAAGCGGAGAATTAAGGAACGCCCATATAGAAAAATGCGCTTGATATTCTTCATAAGTACATCCGGTAACCGCTACATTGCCTTTACCGTTCATACCAACAACCAGCATATCCATATCGTTAAAGCAGCCTGCACCGTTATAATCCCATATACTAAGCTGATGAACGGTAAGATCGCGGATAGAAGCCCAGCTATCGTTAATATCACCTGTAGAACGCCACATGTGTGCACCGGTAGTCTTTATCCATTTATGAGTTTCATGAGCACCCCAAGAGCAAGCGGAAAACAGAATATCTCTGCCGCTGTTGGCAAGTGCATTACCCATTTTTTTATACAGAAGGTGACCGGGAACAAAATTGGGACGGTAGCAATAATCATATTTCAAAAAGTCAACGCCCCAAGAAGCAAAAGTTTTTGCATCAACATATTCATGGTCAAAAGAGCCGGGATAATCTGCGCAGGTACGGGTTCCGGCGCAGGAATACATACCGAATTTAAGTCCCTTAGAATGAACGTAATCGGCGACCGCCTTCATTCCGCTGGGGAATTTTTCAGGGTCAGCAACAAGACAACCGTTTTCATCTCTCTCACGAAGAGACCAGCAGTCATCAATAACAAGATAATTATAACCTGCTTCAAGCAGACCGTTTTCCACCATAGCGTCAGCCGTGGTACGAATAAGCTCTTCATTGATATTAGGGCCAAAAGTATTCCAAGAATTCCAGCCCATAGGGGGTGTCTTAACAATCATACCGTATATCCTCCTTGGTATTTATGTTCAAATTATAAAATATTCAAAATAAAATGTCAATCGTTTTATACAAAACTTCTTGAAAGTGCGTATATTCCATGATATAATGAAAAAAATAAATGCAGTTTAACCGACTATTATTTAATATAAGGAGAAACTGTATGAAAAAATCATTGTTGTTATTATTGGTGCTTGCTGTTTGCGCGGCAACTACGCTTACCGCATGCTTTGGCGGAAAGGATGAAGAATCTAAAACTCCGTCCGCTTCCAAAGCACCCACAGTATCCAAGGATGATGAGTCTGGTAATAACACTTCCACACCTTCCGTTTCCAATATTCCCGACGTATCCGGTAATATGTCCGACATGAGCATTATTCCCGATATGAGTGACATGTTTCAGGATGAAAGCACTATCGGTGATTATTCTAACGGAATGTTACAGGAATCCGACGATTCCAAGTAACATCTGCGGCGTGCGCGCCGCTACATATTTTTTAGGAGGTACATATGTTAAAACGCTTTTGTTGCTTTTTTCTGACTTGTATTCTAATATCGGCATTGGTCATAACCGTTGCTGCTGAAACTGTTACCGTATATGAATACGATTTAGTATCAAAGGGGGCATCCTATTCCCATTCCGCATGTTATACAACGCCCGGTATGGAATACACCAACGTAAGCGGTAAGGAACTTACTGACGGAGTATTGCCAAAGGACGATTACGGAACCGATTGGATAGCGTTTGACTACCGTATTGAAACGCCTATGTATGCCACGATAGATTTAGGCAAGGAATACGATGATCTGGGAAAATTCAGAGTATACCTTACTGCACAGGCGCACTCCGGTATTGATAAACCGGGAGAATGCTCTTTCTTCGTTTCTAATGACGGAAACACCTTCACCAAGGTTGGCGAAGGCATCTATGATGAGGACGCAAGAAATACTTGGTGCACTCTTGAGCTTGACGGAAAAGTAAGCGGTCGATACGTAAAGGTTGCTTTGGGTGATTCTCCTATTTCCGGAGTATTTGTATTTTGCGGTGAATTTGAAGTATATACAATAAAAGGAAACGACGTTCCCTCTGCATCCATTCCCGGAATTGAGGTTGCAGCAGGCTCTTATATTAAAGCCGAAGACGATTACATCACCAAGCTTCACATTGGAAACACCGTTGAATACATAAAAGCAAGCTTTGTTGACAAAGAGAATATAAACGCATATTCCGCAAGTGGAAAAACACTTGATAAAGCCGATGTAATAAAGACAGGTGATTACTTTGCAAAGGTAGTTGGCGGTACCGAAATAGACAGAAAATATGCTGTCATAGAGGGAGACATTAACGGAGACGGTGCGATTACCGCTACCGACTATTTGTTCAGTCTTCGCATTGCAAAAAAGACGATTACCGTATCTGCCCCTGCCGCAAAAGCAGATGCAGGAAAGGAAAGAATAAAGAACCACATAACAGGGGTAAAAAATATGTTTGCCGATTATCCTCACCATCCCGTTGCACCAGACATTAGCGATGACGTATACGGAAAGCACGAATTGACTATCGTTAAAAATAATGACGTATTGTATACAATGTCAACCACAGCTTCCAACGGAAAAGCTCTTTCGCTTACGTTCGATAAAAAATCGTGGGGTACATGGAACATCGGCGAATTGAAAATAGGCGGCGTTTCACTTGCCGGCGGCGGCACCGACTGGGAATACGTTTTCCGTGCAAAAGGCGCAAAGGACGGCTTTTCCGGTGGTAATCACGGTAACGAAGTACTGTTAGATATTAACTTCTACAACGGAGTTACAGGTGAAAAGCTAAACCTTGCAAAAGGACAAAAAGTAACAGGACTTGAAAAAATAAAAATTGTTGAAAACACTAAGCTTCATCTCGGAAATGCAAGCAATTGCTATGCCAAAGTCACCCGTACATATATGCTTTACGGTGAGACTATTACTCTTGACTGCGACTTTGAGTTTATTACCGATATGGACTTCTCATTGTCATATACTTGTATGTTTCCCGTTCCCAAAACAGTTGGCCTTTACTGTCTGTTCAAGAATACGGATGGAACTGAAAGCTTTATAGAAACCTTAGAGGTTGGCAAGGCTGACTACAGCGGAACGATGCACAAGGATAACGCCGCACTTGAATGTGTTATTTGGGGCAAGAAAAACCCCGATTACGCATTTATTGTTAAAGTAAACACACCTAAGGATTCGGTAGACGGATTTAAGAATACAGCTAAAACCTTCTATTGGGACATGAATACAACTCACAATAAGCTGTATTTCTCACGTTTTCCCGATAGCGGTTACGAAAAGGTTACTGCCGGCACCAAGTGGCACACTTCCTCAGCATGGACAGTTTTCTGTCTGGATAAATAGAAATTTGAAGTTAAAAAATCCCGTAGTGATTCTTCACTACGGGATTTTTGTATACATATAATGTAGTAAAAAAGGAGAACGCGAATATATGGATACTATAATAGTTCTGACATCAATGACCTACGCAACAAAAGCGCAAGAATTATTAAAGAAGCACGGAATATCTTCTTGTATAACGAGGAATTCTCAAATAAAGCAGATACGCGGATGCGGATACGGGTTACAGATAAAAGCGGAACTGCTACCGCAAGCTGAAGAAATCCTTAGTGAAAACGGCATAAAAATAGCAGGAAAAACAGGAGTGAAAAAAAGATGATCTATTTCGACCACGCTGCGACAGGAATGCCGAAAAGCGAAGGAGTGATCAACGCAGTTGCATCCGCTATGACTTACTGCGGAAATCCGGGACGTGGGATTTATGAGACCTCTGCTGCAGGTGACAGAGCCTTGTATAACTGCAGAAGCGCATTAGGAGAAATGTTTGACACCGAGCCCGAAAACTGTATTCTTACTAAGAATACGACAGAGGCATTGAACATTGCAATAAAAGGTTTTGTTCAAAGTTATGGAAAAAAAACAAGTGTTATTACTTCTAATTACGACCACAACTCAGTTGTTCGAATAATTCATTCTTTGCAGACAAAAAATGACATTTCTGTCATTACATTCGAATCAGATATTTGTGATGATGATATAACAGTAGAAAATTTCAAAAATGCTATAACCGGCGATGTTAGCCTCGCGGTTTTTACGCACGCATCCAACGTGTGCGGAAGAGTGTTTCCTATAAAAAGATTAGTAAAAATTGCACGGGAAAACAACATTACAGTTATAACGGATATTGCGCAAACTGCTGGAAATATGGAGATTAAAGTAGGAGAATACGGTGATATTTTGTGTTTACCCGGTCATAAAAGCTTATATGGTCCTGCAGGAACGGGGGCAATGATAATGTCAAAAGAGTTTGATTCAAATTTACTTCCTCTACTCCATGGAGGAACAGGAATACTTTCTGCAAGTAAAAAAATGCCGAATATTCTGCCCGAAAAATTCGAAGCAGGCAGTATGAACGCGCCCGGATATGCCGGACTTTACCAAGCAGTAAAAGAAAACAAAAATAAAAACATTAAGCTCACACAGCAAATATTCAAATATTTACTGAATGAGCTTAAGAATATGAAAAATATAACCGTTATCGGCGCTCCGGAAGCAGGAGAAGAAGATAAATGGATGCCCATTATACTTGTTAACTTCTGGGGAAAAAACAGCGAAGAAGCCGCTCAAATGCTGGCTGCCGAAAATTTCGCTGTGCGCGGAGGACTTCACTGTGCTCCACAGGCGCATAAAAGTCTGGGTACTATCAAGACGGGTGGTGTACGAATCAGCATAGGCAGAGGAAACACCATGATACACGCAAAAGCGTTAATAGACACTCTCGCCTGCAAGATGACCCGTTGAAAAGGCTATTTGGAGATTATATCCGCCGGTATAAGCATCAACGTCTATTACCTCACCTGCGAAATACAGCCCCTTTACGATGCGTGATTCCATTGTAGAGGGGTTTATTTCATTTACGGCAACTCCTCCGGAGGTAATTATCGCTTCATCCACAGGACGGGTGCCTGTAACCGTAAAAGGCAGCTCCTTAAGCAGGTCGCATATACGTTTGCGCTCCTCACGAGTGATCTCATTTACCTTTTTATTTGGGTCAATTTCAGACAATGCTACAAAAACCGGTATCATCTTAGAGGGAAGAAGACCGATTAATACGTTTGAATAAATCTTATTTTTGTTCTCGGAAAAATCCCGAAGCAAGCGTTTATCCAAGGTTTCCTTATCGAGTGCAGGCTTTAAATCAATATAAAGAGATACCGGATAATTATTGCCAATAACAGCGGAAGCAGAAAGTATCGTCGGTCCGCTTACCCCGAAATGAGTAAACAGTAACTCTCCCTCGTCAGAATAAATACTCTTGCCGTCTTTAAAAAACTTTACCTTTATATTGCGCAGAGAAAGACCCATCATATCACGGCAGGTATGTCCCGCGCAAACAAGAGGCACAAGGGACCCACGGGGAGGAGTTATCTTATGCCCCGCATCTGCAGCGAATCGGTATCCATCTCCAGTAGAGCCGGTACGTGGATATGACTTACCGCCGGTTGCAATTATAACCTTGGGCGCCCTATACGTCTTGTTTGTGCATTTGACACCAACGATTTCGCCGTTTTCAATTAACAAGCCTTTGACCGTATCGTGTACGCAAGTACATTTCTTTTCTGTCTCACGGCGAAGGCAATGTCTTATATCCTGAGCACTGTCGCTTTCGGGAAAAACTCTCCTGCCGCGTTCTGTCTTTAGCGGTATGCCTCGAGAAACAAAAAAGTCCATAGTATCCTGAGGGGAAAATTCGGTAAGTGCACGGTAAAGAAAGCGAGGATTTGTAGGCACATTTTCAAGAAACTCGTTAAGGACGCAGTTGTTGGTAAGATTACATCTTCCCTTTCCTGTAATGCCTATTTTAAGCCCAAACTCTTTATTCTTTTCTATTACAAGCACCTTTGCGCCGTTATCTGTGGCGGTTATTGCCGCCATCATTCCGGCTGCGCCTGCACCAATAACTATTACGTCTGTCATAATGCCAAAACCTCGTCGGTGAAAAGTGTCCACGGATATTTCTTCGGAGGTAACGAACACACGGTATGCTCTTTTCCGCCGGAAAAGAAGGTGAGCTTGTAGGACCAAAGTGCAGTTTCATCTCCCGTGCCGCCGTAGCGTCTGTCACCGTAAAGGGGAGTTTTGCGAGAGGAAAACTGCAGTCTTATCTGGTGGGTTCTGCCCGTTATCATCTTGGCTTTTATGAGTGCAAGTCCCTCTTTTTCAGCCAGAACCGTATACTCAAGCACTGCCTCACGAACGCCTTTTCTGGTGCGTTTTACTATAAACGACTTGTTGGTACGAATATCGTGATACAAAAGATCGCGATACTCGCCCTGCTTTTCCGAAGGAGAACCGTGGGTCACAAAAAGATATTCCTTATCAAAGCCTGCACTGCGAAGCTTTTCCGCAGAAGCAGAAGAAAGTCCCAACAGCAATGCGCCGCCTGCAACTTTGTCTATTCTATGTACGGGAAAGGTGTCTATTCCCAACTCTTTACGCAAAATGGCAGGAACACTGTTTTCATTTGTGTCTTCACATATCACACCCTGCACCTTTTGAGCAACGACGCAATGTTTATCTTTATAAAGGAGTATCATCGGTGATTTCCTCATCAAATAATTATATAGTTATTTATTAAGTTGATTACCAACAAACCTTTCGGGCATTTTTCCGTAGTTGACCGATTGAATGGCGTCGATAATTTCTGCCTTGCGTTCTTCGGCATTCAGCAAATCGCAAACGATATCGTTGAGGTCATACGGCCCGTTGCGGAAGTGTCCTACGGATGCACCGTGAAATTCTCCGTCAATAAGGAGATATTGCAACGGCTCGTGGTCATATTCAAGACCAACAGTAAGGCGTTTTGCATAGTCTTTCAAAATGTGTTCGTGAGATTTATAAAGAAAATCATTTCTGTGAAGTGCGTAAACAAAATGCATTTCCTTGGGTTCGTAAGTTTCAAGCAATTCGGCATCTGTTTTCAACATAAAGCCACTATCGGATGCTACTAAAATGCCTTCTGCTACTAAATCGCTTACCGCAAGCTTAATTTCCTTTTCGGGCAGTTTATAGAATGATTTTGCCATTGCGGTATCGAACCAAACAAGTCGGTATGCAAATCTCTGTAATACGATTTTTAGAGCTTCGTGTCTTGTGTATCTGTTTAGATTGACTTCGGGGAACATCTCACCAAAACGATACCAGCCTCTGTCCCATTCACCGTCGTACTGGTCCTCGTAGATCAAAAACGCTTCTTGCAAACGGTGAAGGACGGGTGTTATCTGCTTTACAAGCAATCCTGTTTCTTCTTTTATCTGCTGAATGGTGTAGGGACCCGTCGTTTCTATAAGTTCAAGAATTGTTAATTGGTCTGCGGTAGGTTTTGTAAGCGGTTTTCGATAAAGACCGATAAACAGCTCCATATCCTCGGGAACGATCCAACCAAGATTACCACCCGAAAAACGCCCTTTGATAAGCTCTCGCTTTAACTGTCTTTCGCGGTTGAACTCAATATCGTTAAAATCAGTTCTGAAGGAAAGTGTAGGAGGCTCACCAAAACCATTCCAGTAAACATTCTGCCCCGGTTGCATATCTCGATAAAGGTTTATGTATTCACTTTCATCAGCTTTATTAACAAAGCATTGACGCTCCATTTGCAGAGAAATCATTTTTGTATTCATTTTATTTGCCTTCTTCTAACAAATCTCTGAGGTTTTGAATTTCTATACCATTCCCCTCGGGATTTTCACTTTTACCGATGTTTATAAGCTGTTCGCAGGGAAAATTCTTGCATTGTCCGCAATGGTTAAGTCCTTGGTTCACAGCACAATCGTGAGTATCGCAAGTGCCGCCCCAAACACACTTACCTTGAGGTGCAACGATTCTACAACCTTCGCATTTTTTATCAAGCATAAAAGGACATTTTGTGCAGTCAATTCCGCATACAGATATATTTTTCATTTGTGTACTCCTTTCACATTTCAATTCTTCCGAAATTCTTTAGTTTTACAAGCATTTCAAGTGTCATATAAGTTTCGTACTTTAATTGTAGCTTTTGCATGTCCGCATCATTTCCAAACGACCAGCCAAGCGACCATTTGCCGTCGGCACTTTGCTGTTTGAAGCGATAATCTAAAGATTTATCAACCAAATCCTTTACCGCAGGATATAAAATACTGTTAGGTGATTTAACTGCCCAATCACAAGGTAAATGAACATAATCTGTGTCAGAACGTGCAAAATCAAGCTCCATGAAAGCAGTTGGATTTTGGCACAGAATATCAGCCAACGTTTTCACAAGGTCTTTATCTTTTAAATATGGGACAAACGTTGTCAAGTATTCAAATGGATAAGGACAATCCTTATTGAATAAATCGGGATTATATGTTGGAGAATTTTTATCGTAATAACGCAAAATATGTTGAACAGGATATTTCAGTATTTCTTTGCACCGTTCGGTGGGAACAATCTCGGAATAATAAGAGATAAATGCTGCGAAACAAGCCTTTTCGTTTGCATCATATTTTTGTATGCGCTCGTCTTCATTTTCAATAGGAGAAATGTCCTCGCCTCTCCATCTTGACCAATAGCAATGTGCGCTTTCGTTAACCTCGGGAACAACGACCTCGCCCCAACTACCACGGCCTGCCAAGTATGTATCCAACAGATATTTAACAGTGTTCTTAATAATTGGCAGATCTGCCGACGGCTTTTGTTTCATTCCAAAAATATATTGAATTGCTATTTCGGTGCTTTTGAGACAAGGACCTTGATATGCAAACTCGTGATATAGACCGCCAAATCCACCGTTTTCGTGTTGATGCTTGCTTAACACACGCAAAAACTCGGTTTCGTTTTCGTTCTCAAAATTATATCTAAACCAAGCTTTATCGATATCTGTTCCGTTAGCCATGATAAAATCACGTGCTTTTATTAAATTGTCGTAGGTCAATTTATGCATATCAATTACTCCTACACTAAACTCTGTTAATAATTTTAACACACAAAGCCTTTATTGGCAAGAAAAATAAAAAAATACTTTACAAAACAAAGACGCAAGAGTATACTTTTACTTAGTTATATGAGAAGGAGAATATAGTTTTGCTGAAGAGATTACTGTGCATTGCACTTTCTATTATTATGTTAACTTCAGTTCTTTCACTTCCTGTTAGTGCTGAGGGGACAAAAAACCACAACGGAATTTCTGTTGCATACATACCTATTGATAACCGTCCCGTTAATTTACAGCGTGTTCAAATGCTTGCGAAGGCAACGGGGATAAACCTGCTAATGCCGGAAGAGGACCTTTTCCGCACGGCACTGGATAATATGAAACCCAACTCCAACGGAAGTACCTACGGTGACCGAGAAGAGCTGCTTGAATGGCTAAAAGAGACCGACAAAGAGTGCGATTATTTCGTACTTTCTCTCGACCAACTTTTAAGCGGTGGCTTGGTGTCGTCCCGTTGGTTAAAAAACACAGATCTTACCTTTGAATATAAGGTTGCCGACACTATTATTTCACTGGCAAAAAACAATACAGTAGTATTATTCGATACAGTAATGCGACTTGCTTCTACTGTAAATTATCAAGGCTATCAGATGAACGAATACAATAATTTACGCGCTTACGGTTCGGTTGCAAGAAAGACATTAAGTGGTAGCAATCTTACCGTTGATAATATTATCGCAGGTTACAAATATGGTACCGACAGCAAGGAGGTTTCCACGCCCCTTTCCGAAAAGGATATTGACGGATATCTTGCTTCACGCGCAAGAAAGCTAAAACTTATTGACTACATACTTTCTCAGTCCCTTGATGATATTGAATACTGTTATATTGGTGTTGACGATTCTTCTACAACAACAAATATCCAAACAAACGAGATAAACTATATTTCAAATAAGCTGAAAAATAATGGAATGATATACGCCGGTACAGATGAATTGGGCCTTATGGGACTTACCCGTATCGTAACCAAGCTTTACGGCACGGCAGAGGTCGGTGTTACCTATTTCGGCGGAGGTGAGAACCAAATTGCCGACGGATTTGATTTCGCCACCCTTAAATTCGAACTTGAAAACCATATAAAATCCCTTAACTGCAAGGTCGTAAAGAGCGGAAACGGAGATCTGCAGGTACTTTGTTTTACGCAAGGCGCAACTCCCGCAACTGCAAAACAATTGATTGATAAGGCAGAGGAATATATCAAAAATCAGGTGCCTGTTATTATTATCGATCCAAACACCAACACCGGCAGCTTTTTGGAAAAGGAGCTACTTAAACGCAACTTCCCGCTCGCATTGCTTTTGGGCTATTCAAACTGGAATACAGCGGCAAATGCACTTGGAATTGCGCTGTCCAACGGTATTTCAAGGTACTCTTATCTTGCCAACTGCTCGGATATCACAGAAGACAGCCACTACGGTTTTCTGCAGACAATTGCTTTCGGCTGTATGAAGGATATCTCATATAAATACTTTGGTTTTTCCATTGAAAAGCCTACCGCAAACGGCAACGGAAGCTACAACCATATTCTTAAAATGATAAACGATTCCGGTATTAAAGTCGGAGGCCAAGCGGTCTTAG
>JAZOBE010000031.1:0-44197 GCA_045595785.1 Eubacteriales bacterium | reverse complement strand
AAATTATATACTTCGCCCTTTTCCATCGATTTGAGTTCTTTTTTCTCCGGCATTGGGTCGCCCGGATACACTTGGCAGCCGAAAACTTCTTGGGAAATATCGTAGATTTTCATTACTTATTCTCCGTCAAATTCTTATTTTCTTAACTGTTCGACCTATTGGAATTTATCTACCCTCTTCAAACTTTACTTTAGAAGGGTATCTGCTTTCATTCATCTCTGATTTCACTTTGGCTACTTGCTCTATATCAATGTCATAAATGTTTGCAATCGCTAAAGCGTAATAAATAACATCCCATAATTCTTCATCTACGGTACCCAGAATTTCTGTATTATTCTGTGCTTTTAGCCCTTTTCTCATAGCACGAGAGAGTTCTCCGACCTCTTCAGATAATTTTAAGAAGTAATCCTTCAGTAGTTCGGGATGATAGTCTTTTTCTTTGATATAGGCCTGCAAATATTTAATTGTTGTTTTTCCATCCATAATTCTTCGCCTCGTCAAATTCTTATTTATCTGTTAGTCAGCTGCTTTTACTCCATTATCTTAACTATATTTTCAACCGTTATTCGAATCTGTTCTGTGTTTGTAATCTTAGGTGTGCCGTCACCGTCCTGTAATCCGTACATTCCGAAGTATGCGTGACAGCCGCCGTCAATGACAAACTCGGTAAAATCGCTTGGAAGGTTAGATTTGTTATCTTGATATTTCTCACGGTTCATGACCTTATCCTCACTTCCGAAAACAGAAAGCACGGCAAGATCGGTATTGGATAGGTCTGCTGTGGAGTAAGAGCCGAGCAAAATAAGACCTTCATAGTCATCAGCGTTATCGGCAAGATAAGAAGCCGCCATCGAACCGCCAAGCGAATGACCGCCTATGTACCACTCCTCTATTTCGGGATATTCCTTTTGAATGCCATCTGCGGCGTTAATATCGAATACGGCGAGATTAAACGGCATCTCAATCAGAACACACAGAATTCCTTCCTCGGCACATGCTTGCATTAAGGGAACGTATGCTGTATATTCCACTTTGCCGCCGGGATAGAAGATAAAGCCCTTTGTTGCTCCTTCTGGCTCAAATACGACCTTACCCTCCTTTTCTTGCTTCAAAACCACGCCTTGCGGCATAAATGTGCTTATTGCTTCATTATCCGCGTGGTAATAGTCGTTTAGATAGATGACGCAAGCTCCTACGATAATTGCAAGGGTCAGAACTACGGACGTTGTGATTATAAATATTTTTCGTTTGCGGTTATCTGCTAAAAAATTCATTTCATTTTCCTCAAGATTCAAAGTAAATCGTGTTAAATTAAATCGCCAAATTCTTATTTATCGGTTAGCTGTATTATATCGTAATTTTGCGAATAAATAAAGAGAAAATTAAAAAATACCCGCAGTTTCAAAAACTACGGGCATTTTTGCTTATGATTGTACTGTACTTCGGGGTACAACGCATGCGGATTCCTATGCCTTTTTATTTCTTCAGCTTTGAAAAGAAGCCTTGCTTTTTGGGGTGATTCTTGTTACCCATAGATTCATCAAACTTCCTTAACAGCTCTTTTTGCTTGGAACTTAAGGATTTAGGCACTTCAACCACAACGGTTACGTAAATATCGCCTCTGCCTCTGCCGTTTACGTTGGGAATACCCTTGCCGCGCAGAGAGAATACACTGCCGGACTGTGTTCCTTCGGGAATGGAGAACTCGCTCTCTCCCTCAAGGGTGGGAACAGTAAGCTTTGCGCCAAGCGCCGCTTCGGTAAAGGAAATGGGCATATCGTAGTGGATATTATCCCCTTGTCTTACAAAGAGCTTGTGGGGCTTTACGTTTACCTCAACGTAAAGGTCGCCTGCACTGCCGCCGTTTGTACCGTGGTTGCCCTGACCGCGAAGTATTACGCGCTGTCCGTCGTCAATACCTGCGGGTATGTTCACGCTTAACTTTTTCTTTACACGGCTTACTCCGCTTCCCTTACAGCTTGTGCAGGGGTCTTTTATTATCTTACCTGTGCCTTTACATGCCGAGCAAGGACGCTGGGACTGCATAGAACCAAAGGGAGTGCGCTGTACGGTGCGCACCTGACCGGTACCGTTACAGGTCTTGCAGGTCTCAACGCCGTCCTTGCCGTTTGCGCCGGTGCCCTTACAGCTTGAACAGCTTTCGGAGCGTGCAAATTCAATATCCTTCACACAGCCGAACGCCGCTTCCTCAAAGGTAATGGTGATATACGTTTCGATATCCGCTCCTTTTCTGGGTGCATTGGGACGGGAGGACCGTCTGCCGCCGCCAAACAGATCGCCAAACAGATCACCCAAATCAAATTCCGCACCGGAAAAGCCTTCAAATCCGCCGAATCCGCCGCCGAATCCGCCGCCTGCGCCAAAGTTGGGGTCAACTCCCGCGTGGCCGTATTGGTCATAACGCGCCTTGGTGTCTGCATTGGAGAGTACGGTGTACGCTTCGTTTATTTCCTTGAATTTTTCTTCCGCCACCTTGTCGCCGGGGTTGGCATCGGGATGGTATTTTTTAGCAAGATTGCGGTATGCTTTTTTAATATCGGCATCGGATGCGCTTTTATCAACGCCCAACACCTCGTAAAAGTCTCTTTTATCAGCCATAATTAAACTCCGTTGCAGGTGTCGGCAAAATATATACCGACACCTGCAGAGTGGTTTTTATTTAGTTTTTATCGGTAAACTCTGCGTCGTAAACGCCGTCATCGTTTGCGCCGTTGTTACCGCCCATGCCTGCATCGCCTGCGCCGGGCTGCTGTCCTGCCTGCTGCTGATACAGCTTCTCGGAGATAGCGTAGAAGGACTTGGAAAGCTCCTCGCTGTCCTGCTTGATAGCGTCGGTGTTGCCGGTCTTTACGGTTTCCTTAAGCTTTTCAATAGCGTCAAGAACAGGCTTCTTTTCGCTTTCGCTTACCTTGTCGCCAAGCTCATTAAGTGCCTTTTCGGACTGGAAGATAAGTGCTTCCGCGTTGTTCTTAACTTCAACTGCTTCTCTTGCCTTCTTGTCCTCTTCAGCGTGCATTTCCGCATCCTTAACAGCCTTTTCAATGTCTTCCTTGCTCATGTTGGAGGAGGACTGAATGGTAATGTGCTGTTCCTTGCCGGTACCCTTATCCTTTGCGCTTACGTTAACTATACCGTTAGCGTCGATATCAAAGGTAACCTCGATCTGAGGAACTCCTCTGGGTGCGGGCATAATTCCGTCAAGAGAGAATCTGCCCAGAGTGGTGTTGTAAGCAGCCATATCGCGCTCGCCCTGAAGAACGTGGATCTCAACAGAGGTCTGGCCGTCAGCTGCGGTGGAGAATACCTGGCTCTTCTGTACGGGAATGGTGGTGTTTCTGTCTATAATTCTGGTGAATACTCCGCCCAGAGTCTCGATACCGAGAGAAAGGGGAGTAACGTCCAGAAGGAGAAGGTCTTTTACTTCGCCACCCAGAACGCCTGCCTGAACAGCCGCGCCGATAGCAACGCATTCGTCGGGGTTAATGCCCTTGAAGGGCTCTTTACCGACATAGTTCTTAACAGCATCTGCAACTGCGGGGATACGGGTGGAACCGCCTACCAGAAGAACCTTGTCGATCTGAGAGGGCTGGAGACCTGCGTCTGCAAGAGCTTTCTTCATGGGAACGATGGTTCTCTCAACCAGATCTGCGGAAAGCTCTTCAAACTTTGCTCTGGAAAGGTTAGCCTCAAAGTGCTTGGGTCCGGTTGCATCTGCGGTGATGTAGGGCAGGTTGATGTTGGTGGAAAGCATACCGGAAAGCTCGATCTTTGCTTTTTCTGCAGCTTCCTTGATACGCTGCATTGCCATCTTATCGTTTTTAAGGTCAATGCCGTTTTCCTTCTTGAACTCTGCAACTATCCAATCCATAATTCTCTGGTCAAAGTCGTCGCCGCCCAGTCTGGTATCGCCGTTGGTTGCAAGAACTTCAAATACACCGTCGGAGATCTCAAGAAGAGATACGTCGAAGGTACCGCCGCCCAGGTCGTAAATAAGAACCTTTTGGTTAAGGTCTTTGTCAACGCCGTAAGCAAGTGCTGCTGCGGTAGGCTCGTTGATAATACGCATTACTTCAAGGCCTGCAATTTTACCTGCATCCTTGGTAGCCTGTCTCTGTGCGTCAGAGAAATATGCGGGAACGGTAATAACAGCCTTGTCTACCTTCTGACCGAGATACGCTTCTGCATCAGCCTTAAGCTTCTGAAGAGTCATAGCGGATATCTCCTGAGGAGTGTACTGCTTGCCGTCAATATTTACCTTGTAGTTGGTGCCCATCTCACGCTTGATGGAAAGGATGGTTCTGTCGGGATTGGTTATTGCCTGTCTCTTGGCTACCTGACCGACCATTCTTTCGCCGTTTTTAGCGAAAGCAACTACGGAAGGGGTAGTTCTGCTGCCTTCTGCGTTTGCAATAACAATAGGCTCGCCGCCCTCGAAAACGGCTACGCAGGAGTTGGTTGTACCGAGGTCTATACCGATGATTTTTGACATAATTTAATTTCCTCCAAATTTATATAAAGATTTTTGTTAACTAATTAATACTTGCGAGGTATCAGTTTACTACTTTTACCATAGCGTGGCGGAGCACCTTGTCTCCTATTTTGTATCCCTTTACAAAGGTCTGAACAACAACGTTTTCTTCCTTTTCGGGATCATCCTCGTGCATTACGGCGTTGTGCAGGTTGGGGTCAAACTGCTCTCCGTCAGACACGAAGGGCTTTATATTCATTTTATCAAGAATATCCATAAGCTGCTTATAAAGCACGGTTATGTTTTCGTCGTCGGGGTTATATCCCACAGCTCTTTCAAAATTATCTGCAAGGGGAAGGAAGTTCAGCGCCGCAACAGAGAAAGCGTATGACGTGCTTTCTTCTTTTTCTTTTGCGGTACGGCGGCGGTAATTATCATATTCCGCCATAATGCGCAGGTATTTATCGTTCAGCTCGGCAAGCGCTTTGTTTGCTTCGTCCAGCTGTGCCTGTATTTCCTCCGCGTTAATCTCGGACGCGGTCTCTTCGATTACGGGCTCTTCAGTCTCATTTATATTATTTTCCTTGTTCTTGCTCATTATCAGTCTCTCCTTCAAATTGCTTGCCTACGTTATTTACAAAATATTCAAGGGATGCAATTACTTTTTTATAATCCATACGCTTGGGTCCCATTACTCCGATAGCGCCCACAGTCTCACCGTTAATAACTATTGGCTGAAGCACTATGCCCGCGTCGGGCAGGTCTCCGCCCGCTTCACCGAAGTGAACTGTAACGCCCTTTTGCTCGTTGCTGTGGCTGAGTATCTTTTCCGCAAAATCTTTGCGGTCCTCCAGCATTGCAATAGCGCCTTTTGCTTTCTCCACGTCGCTGAATTCGGGGTAGGAAAGCAGTTTTGTAACGCCGTCGATATGCACCTTCTCTTTATCTGTAGAATTAAGCATATCGTATATTACGCGCAATACCGTTGCGGCGATTCCCGAATATTTGCCAAGCCTTTCCTCAAACTCAAGTACGCATTGGAGGGTTACCTCCTCGCTGCACACACCTGACATGGTTGCGTTCAGCGCGTCTGACACAGCTTTAAGCATTTGCGGGTCAACGGGATTTCTCACCTTAACGTGGCGGTTTCTTATGCTTCCGTCCGTACATATCATTATAAGCAGGAAGCTGTAATCGTCTATATACAAGGTTTCAAACCGCTGTGCGTTTCTTTCCGAACGGCGCAGCACCGAGAAGGATGTGTAGTTTGTCATCTCACTTATGGCGTGGCTCGCGCTTTCCATAAGTTTTTCAATTTCACTTACCTTGTAATTAAAGACCTCGTTAAGCACCTTTAATTCCTCAAGGGAAAGGAGATACTCTTCCATAAGACCGTTAACGTAGGTCCTGTAGCCTGCGGCTGTAGGAATTCTTCCGGCAGAAGCATGGGGCTGTTCAAGAAATCCCATACGCTCAAGCTCGTTCATCTCGTTACGGATGGTGGCGGAGGAAACCTGCAGGTCGGTAGTTCCTGTAAGAAGCTTGCTTCCCACCGGCTCACCGGTGTTTATATATGAATCAATTACAGATTTAAGAATTTTCTTTTTTCTGTCGGAAAGCTCCATACTCATATCCTCCTGCTTTTTGTTTTTAGCACTCACGCCTTACGAGTGCTAATATAACACCCTTTTGACCGTTTGTCAATAGGTTTAACAAAAGTTTTGCTAAAAATTTTTCGGTTTATTTCTGCTTTTGTTTGGCAAACTTGACAAAAGAGTGCTATTTTTTGAAAAAACTAACGGGAGAGGGGCGCAATACACCCGTCTCCCGCGTAATAAATGCCGTTTTTATTTCTTTTCCTTTATTCCTTTAACGGTATACGCCGTGCCTGCTGCGGCGGCGGTAAGGGCAATAAAGGTCAGTACGGGAACAAGCAGAGTATCTCCCGTCTCAGGTGTTTTGCCGTCATCCTGCATAACGGATACCTCGTCAATAAACATCCAGCCGGAGGCTACCAGACTGTCTGCGTCCCCTGCGGTAACACGGGGATTTTTGATTACGAACTTAACGTATCTCGCTTTTACCGCAGTGTTAAGTCTGCTGCTTATAACGCCTGCCTTTACAATGCCTGCTTCGGTGGATTCACCGGACATTACCTTGCCTGCCACCGTAAAATTCTCTCCGTCCTCGGATACGAAAAACTCTGCGTATTCGGGCGCGTATACGGACGCATCGGTCTCTGCGGTGTAATAAAGGTCAAATCCTGTAATGTTTTCTTTTACTTCGCCCAGGTCAACGGTTACGGCAAAAGTGCCGTTTGCATCCAGCGAGGTGGCGGGAATACCGACGTAGGTGCCGGATTTATGATAGGATTCACCAGCCAGCTTACCGTGAACACCGTCGGTAAGCATTTTGCCGTCATCGGGATATGATGCGCCGGGAGCGGCGGAAAGAGTATAGCTTTTCCCCAAGGCAACGTTGTCCAAAGCGGCGTAAACCGTAATGCCGCAAAGCAGAATAAGAACGAATAATAAAATGAATGTTTTTTTCATGGTTATTTTACCCCCTTTACGGTAATTATCTGCAATATTGACAAAATTATGCCGAGATGTTAAAATCTTTAAGGAGATGTTGTTTTTATGAGCTTGTATGTTTTTGCTTTGTCGGATATTGCCGATGCGCCGGACAGCCGGCTTTTGTCCTTGCTTAATTGCAGGATTAATTTTGAAAACGTGTTTTATTCACCCGAGTGTGTTTCCGCAGGAAGCGATATGGCGCTGTATCTTGGCGCAAACTGCGTTGAGGTAAAGGCGCTTTCTCTGAAAAAAAGCGGGGAGACCGAAAGGGAATATACTTTGCGTGTGGAAAAAGAAGGCGGTGCCCTCGTCTTGTGCGCAGGCAATAATATTCTTTTGCTTCCTCCTCAAAACGTTAAAATACTTTGCGGTCTTAAGCAGATTCCCCCTTCGGGATATTCCGAGGTTATTGATCCACAGGAGTAAACGATATGAAAAAAATCTTATTCTTTTTGTTTTTCATTCTTTTGATATTCTGCTTTTCGGGATGCGGCGAGAAGGAGTGCGTCCATTCGTTTCCATCAGCGCCTCCCTGCGAGGAGAGGGTATGCACCCTTTGCGGATATACCGAGGAGGGCGGACATAAATACAAGATAATAAGTGAAAAAAAGCCTACCTTGGTCAGCAAAGGCAGGCGGACCGAAGCGTGCTCGGACTGCGGTGATAAAAACACTTATTCGGTGGATCGTCTTACTCCCGCAGATCTTAATATGCCTGCAGTATATATTGCCGATTACGTTGACGGTGCGATTCCCGTGGCGGAGCTTTTTAAGGAGCAGGGTGAAATACTCGTAAAGCTTGAATATCAAAGCAATAACGAAAATATCGAGGATTTCGATTGTATAACCAAAATAAAGGTGCAGGGTGCATCCTCCGCTTATTACGAAAAGCGTAATTATACCGTTAAATTCTATGAGGACGAAAGCCTTACCAAAAAGCACAAGGTAGACCTTGGCTGGGGAAAGGAAAGCCAGTATTGTCTTAAAGCCAATTACGTGGATTCTTCCCATGCCAGAAATATTGTAGGCGCCCGTCTTTCCGCAATGGCGGTGGCTTCCCGTGAGAATATAGATGCTTGTCTTGCAGCCGCGCCCAATTACGGTCTTATTGACGGATATCCCGTGCTTGTGTATATTAACGGTGAGCTTCACGGGCTGTATACACTTAATATTCCAAAAGACCATTGGCAGTTTGGTATGAGCGGAAGCGACGATACCCAAAAGCAAGCCCTTATTATGGGTGCAAACTGGACAGAATCCGTGCGTATGGCAGAGCATATCGGCAGATCCTTTGAGGCGTCGGGCTGGGATATCGAGCATTGCTCCACTCAGGATACCGGTTGGGTAAGAGACAGCTTTAATCAGCTTATTTCAACGATAAATCTCAGAGATTCCGCCCGTCTTAAAAAAGAGCTTCCCAAATATCTGGATATCGAAGCTGCAATAGACAATATGCTTCTCACTTATACTCTCAATGCCGCAGACAACGTGTCCAAAAACGTACTTTGGGCAACCTATGACGGAGTAAAGTGGATACCGTCTATGTATGATATGGACGCTACCTTCGGTATGTTCTGGAATGGAATGCCCATAGACGAGGTAAACGTCAACAGTATTTATCCCACATATTACGGTGGTGGATATTTTGACACCGGTGATCACGCATCCCAGCTTTATACCGTGCTGCTCAAGTATTATCCCGATGAGGTGGAGGCACGCTGGACACAGCTTCGTAAGGACGTTATAAATATGGAAAACATCCAAAGCCTGTTTGATGATTTCTTCTCTCTCATTCCCGAAGAAGCTTATGAAGCAGAGGATTACAATTGGAAGGGAATTCCTTTTGCAAAGGAAAACCGCACCAATATGTACGAGGCTACCGAAAAACAGTTGACCCGTCTTGACGAGTTCTTCTATAGCTTTAATAAGTAAAAAAACAACCCTGAAAGAAGTGCTCTTTCAGGGTTTTGCTTTTATGCTGTTTTATATCTTTTCGAGTATCCACATATGGGATGTGTATTCCAGAGTTTCGGGGCAGTGAACGCCGAATCCCATAAGCTGGCTTCCGGTGTAAACGTCGCCGGTAAGCGCATCACGGTAGGATGCGTTTTCGTCCAGACCCTTAAGGCGTACTCTGCGGTTGTTTCCGTACATTCTGACATGGGTCAGTACGTATCCCGCAATGCAAAGGCTCTTGTCCTCGGAAACGGTACACCAAGCGCAGTAGTCCACGTCGTAAGGACCTGCCAAACGGTAATATTTGCCGCTGTTCATCATTCCGCCGTACTGCTTGTAAAGCGCAACCGTCTTTTTAACCAGCTCCTGCTCCTCTGCGGAGAGTGCGGTAGGGTCAAGCTCATAGCCGTAAGAGCCGGTGAACGCAACGGTAAATCTGGTCATAAAGGGGGTAACGTGTCCCGTCTGATGGTTGGGGGACGCGGAAACGTGTGCCGACATAGCAGACATGGGGTATACCAGAGAGGTGCCGTGCTGTATCTTCAACCTTTCAATAGCATCGGAGTTATCGCTGGTCCATACCTGAGGCATATAGTACAGCAGACCTGCATCGAATCGTCCGCCGCCACCGGAGCAGGACTCAAAGAGAACGTCGGGGAAATCGGTAACCAATCTCTCAAGCAGCTCGTACAGACCCAGATAGTATCTGTGAGTTATCTCACCCTGATGCTCACTTCCCAGCACGGGACTGCCGATCTCGGTCATATTACGGTTGAAATCCCACTTAACGTAGGCTATCATTCCCGTGCGGAGAATAGCCGCAATAGATTCATACAGATAATCCCTTACTTCCTTTCGGGTAAGGTCGAGAATAAGCTGCCATCTGCCCTGAGAACGGGGACGGTTTTCAATATGTATGCACCAATCGGGATGAGCACGGTAAAGGTCGCTGTCGGGAGAGATCATCTCAGGCTCAAACCAAATGCCCAGATCAATTCCTTTTTCCTTAAGAGGCTTGTATACACCCTCAAGTCCGTTCGGGAACTTTTTGGGATTAATGGTCCAGTCGCCCAAAGAGCAGTTATCGCTGTTTCTTACTCCGAACCAACCGTCGTCAATAACCAACAGCTCAATTCCCAGATCCGCAGAGCATTCACCGATCTTTACAAGACGGTCAGCATCAAAGGAGAAATAGCAAGCCTCCCAGCTGTTCAACAATACGGGACGGCGTACGTCACGGTATTTTCCGCGGCAGAGTCTGGTAGAAAACAGCTTGTGATAATTATGGGAGAGGGCAGTCAGACCCTTTGCGGAATATGTAAGCACCGCTTCGGGTGTAACGAACGTCTCACCGCTTTGGAGGGGCCAATCAAATCCGTCGGGGTTGATACCAACGATATGGCGTGCGGTCTGGTACTGATTACCTGCAATCTCGGACGCAAAATCACCGGAATACACCAGTACGCTTCCGTAGCAATCTCCGTCATCCTCGGTGGTGTTTTTGCCTGCGATTATCATGAAGGGGTTGTGAACGTGTCCGGAAGCACCTCTGCGGGACGCCATGCGGTATTCGCCTCTTGCAAGAGGGAAGCGTTCGATATTACGCTCACGGCAATGAGTACCGTGGTTGGAGATTATTTCAAAATCGTCGTTATCAAAATCAATACACGCACTTGCCGCTTTAAGAATATTGCATTTTTCTTTGCCGCCGTTGGTTATCTCGGCACGTCGGGTAATAATATCCGTGTCTGCAAATACGGTGTAAATAAGACTGACTTCAATTCCGCTTACCTTGTCTGCAAGCTTGACCGTAAGGGTTTCCGCCTCACTGTCATCCTCACAATAAACTGCAGGAAGTCCTTCGGGCATAGTCTTGCCGGGTGTAACGGCGTGGTTTACATAATTCAAATCGACGATGCGAGAGCCGTCAGCGTTTTTGATCTCCAAAGCAGGAGAACGCATATCGCCTCTGCCCCAGCAGGGATACTCAAAGGGAATGTCGTCAAGGCTGAATCCTTCGCCGGTTTCCATACGGGGAGAAAAAGCGGCTCTGCCCTGAGTGCGGAAGAAATAGGAATGATTTCCGTCATCGAGAGAGGGACCGTAATAAAGATGTACGAGATATCTGTCTCTTACAGCCATAACGTAGCTGGTGTTCTTTGTGTCCAATTTGATAATTTCGTTTTGCTTGTCATAGATCACAGACATAAAGCTTTACTCCTTATTAAGCGAGAATGATTGTTGCAAACTTAAAGTATATGAGGAGCGATATCGCATCCACAATAGTTGTAATAAAAGGGCTTGCCATTACTGCGGGGTCCAGCCTGCAAAGCTTAGCCAGCAGGGGAAGGGTGCATCCCACTATCTTTGCGATAATTACCGTAGCCGCAAGTGAAATACATACCACAGCCGCCGCGGGAAGAGGCACCGCATTCCTGAAAATCAGGTTATCTATCAGTATTATTTTAACAAATCCCACTACTGCGAGAGTTATTCCGCAAAGGATGGATACCCGCGTTTCCTTCCAGATAATACGCAAAATATCCGCTACACGAAGCTCTCCTGTTGCCAAACCGCGTATTACGGTTACCGACGACTGTCCTCCCGCGTTTCCTCCCGTACCCATAAGCATGGGGATAAATGCGGTCAGTGCTACTATTCCCAGACCTGCCAGATCCTTTTCAAAGGTTGTTATTATCTGCCCCGTAAAGGTGGCGGATACCATCAGCAGTATAAGCCAGGGAATTCTCTGTTTCCATATCTCCCAGACGCCGGTCTTAAGATAAGGCTTGTCCGACGGCAGCATAGCCGTCATTTTTTCAATATCCTCCGTGGTCTCTTCACGAAGTACGTCAACTGCGTCGTCAATGGTGATTATGCCGATAAGCCGCTGCTCGTTATCCGTAACGGGAAGCGCAAGAATATCGTACTTAAGCATCTCGTTGGAGGCGGCTTCCTTGTTATCGTGAGCGTGTGCGAACACCACGTTGGTTTCCATAATGTCACCAATAATATCCTCTGTATCAGCCAACAGCAGGGTCTTTGCGGTAACGTAACCGATAAGCTTTTTGTTCTCGTCGGTAACGTAGCAGGTGTATATGGTCTCCTTGTCCACGCCGGTTCTGCGTATACGGGTAAGTGCTTCTCCAACCGTGAAATCTTGACCGAACCGAACGTACTCGGTGGTCATAATGCTTCCGGCGCTGTCCTCGGGATACTTGAGCAATTCGTTTATCGTCCGTCTTGCCTCGCTGTCTGCATTCTTGAGTATACGCTTTACCACGTTGGCAGGCATTTCCTCAATAATATCAACAGCGTCATCGGCAAACAGCTCACTTATTATTTCCTTCAGTTCTGCGTCCGAAAAGCTTTTTATAAGCGCTTCCTGCTGCTCAGTGTCCATTTCAACAAACACCTCTGCCGCCATTTCTTTGGGAAGCAGACGGTATACGATAACCGTTTCTTTATCGTTAAGTCCGTCTATCATTACCGCAATATCCTGCGGCTGTTCATTTTCGAAAAGCGCCTTTATATCGCTGTATCTGCGTTCCTCCAGCAGCTTTTCCAGTTCCTCCTTCTCAAGGAGCGAACGGGGCAAATTCTCTTCCATTTTTCCATACCTCCCAAAAATGAATTTTCGGAGTGCGGTATATGGGAAAAGGGTATTGTCGCCCGTGTATTTATCCGATCATAAAAAATGCGGAAAAGATACTTCGGTCTCCTTTTCCCAAACTGCCGTTACTGCCCGAATCCATCTTTTCCACCTCTTTCCTTTTCTAAACGTTGTACCCATATTTTATAACGGGTTTTATAAAAAGTCAACACAAAAAATGTATTGAAAACCCTTTTGCGTAATGTTATAATCAAAACGAAACAGAGGTGTATTGTAAATGGTAAATCTGGGTAACGATTGGGATAACATCCTTGCAGACGAATTTGAAAAGGAATATTACATAAAGCTTCGTCAGTTTCTCAAAAGCGAGTATCTTTCGGGGAAATATCCCGTGTATCCTCATATGAACGATATATTCAACGCACTCCGCCGCACCGCGTATAAGGACGTAAAGGTGGTAATTATCGGTCAGGATCCTTATCACGGTCCGGGACAAGCCCACGGACTTTGCTTTTCGGTTCAAAAGGGTGTTGATATCCCGCCGTCTCTCAAGAATATATACAAGGAGCTTCAGGATGATATCGGGTTCACCCCTCCTTCCCACGGTTGTTTGTATGATTGGGCGGATAACGGCATACTTCTTCTCAACGCCGTGCTTACCGTCAGAGGCGGCTGTGCCGGAAGCCACCGCGGCAAGGGTTGGGAAATATTTACCGACAGAGTGATATCCGAATTGAATAAGCGTGAAGACCCCATCGTTTTTATGTTGTGGGGCAACTACGCAAAGGAGAAGGGCAAGCTTATAACCGCGCCTCATCACCACATACTTAAAGCGGCGCATCCCAGTCCCCTTTCCGCATATAACGGTTTTTTCGGCTGCAGGCATTTTTCCAAGGCGTCCGAGCTGTTGGGCGAAACCGTCAATTTTGACATAAAAGATTAATAATGTATGTCAAAATATTGACAAAATGTTAAAAACATGCTATCATAAATTGCAATTAATTTTTTCTCTTTTCAGAGGCAAAATAATAATTCAAAAAGGAGCAAACACAAATGAAAAAAGTACTGTCTTTTGTACTGTGTCTGTCTATGGTGCTTTCTCTTTGCGCGGCTTTCGGTCTCGCAGTTAACGCAGAAGGCGCAAGTGTTTCCGCTACCGTTGTAAACGGTTCCGTTAAAATACTTACAGACAAGCTCGCTCTCCTCTGCGACGGTAACGACGCCGCTTCCGCCACCGCTTTTGGTGACGCAGGCCTCGTTGCTTTTGAAAACACCGGTTTTACTCATACCGATGGTGTTGACGCAGCTGTAGAAGCAACCGTAGAATTCGTTCTTGACCTTGGTGAAGTAAAGCCCATCGGCGGCGCTTACATGACCTTCTTCAAGGACTCCGCTTCCATGATCGCTCTGCCTGAGATCGTATTCGAAGGCTCTGCTGACGGCGATTGCTGGCTCAACCTTAATGCAGGCGGCGTAGTTGCAGCTAAGGCTGATGCAGCTGAAGGCGCTACCGCTACCCTTAAGGCAGATTTCACCACCAGAGCAGTTTATAACGTTCGTTACGTTAAGGCTACCGCAACCTTCAAGAACGGTTGGATATTTGCTGGTGAGATCGGCACTATTGCCGGTAAGTCCGGCGTTGAGGCTGTTGAGATTACTGAGGCTTATGCTTATACCGAAGGCAAGGTTCCTTCCCCCGGTATCGGCGTATTTACCGAAGGCACATTTGATCTTTCCGCTAATGACGGTGAGACCGGTCTTATCTTCAAGAACTCTCAGATCACCGTTGCAAAGAAGAATGCTTCCGGCAACTACGTTATTTCCAGAAATGACGTTAACCCTTGGCCCGATGGACACTCCGGCACCGTAACTCTCGGTGAAGGCGAGATCCTCGTTGCTATTGCTACCGGCGGCGCTCTTACCGGCGAAGCTGAGAAGGATCCTTTCTCCGCAGCAAAGTGGACCGCACGCGGTCTCTCTATCGGTGATGTTATCGTTCTTGATGAAGAGAACGGCACCATCGTTTTCGCACCTGCTGAGCATTTCGCTTCCGACGAGCCCTCCGCTCCCGAAGTTGAAACTAAGATCGAGCTCGTTTCTGCAGGCAAGTCTTACACCACCTCTCAGCTGTTCAGACAGAACGAAAGCTGGCAGTGGGGTGATGATGCTCCCATAGCATATCCTGATGAAGACGGTAAGACCCTTACCGACGGCGTATTTGCTCCCGCAGATGCACATCAGCTTTATGATACTACCGGCGCTGCTTGGATGGGCTTCCACTCCATGTGCCCCGACTATGAAGAAATCGGCTACGGCTGGATGACTATCGATCTCGGCGCATCCTATGATCTGACCGAAGTTGTTCTTTACACTTCCTCTTCCGTTGTCAGCGGCGCAACCGTTGCCAAGATCACCGCTCTCGTTTCCAACGATGGTGAAAACTGGACCGAGTTCGGCGTTGCTGAGCCTGTTGACGATGCAAACGTAACCGTTATCAAGAACTCTATCGAAGGTTCTGCAAACGGCAGATACGTTCAGTATCGCATCGTTGCTACCGGCTACTGGATGGGCGTTTGTGAAGCAGAGGTTTATGCTGCTATCAAGACTGTTGGCGGCGAACCCGTTGTTAAGACTCCCGCAAATCTTGAAACCGATATTGGTATCATGTATATCGGCGAGCCCGGCGGATACGAAGGCGTTACCACCCTTATTGTTAAGCCCGGCACTTATAACTTTATCTGGGATAAGGCTGCTCTTCTTGAGCCCGTATCCGGCAACACTTATAAGGTAATCGCTCTTGCTCCCGGCGGCGGTGTTTCCTCTGATCTTACCGTTGCCGAAGGACAGATCATTGTCGGCGCAAACAGCGGTAACGATTGGCCTACTCTCACTCAGGGCGAGGGCTGGTGGACCGGCGGCGCTAACGGCCACGGCGTACCTTATGATGAATGCCCCAACTTCTGCTCTACTCACGTTGTTGCTTGGTTCAATATCGTTGGTGCAATGCAGGTCGGCGATTACTATGACCTCGTTGGCATCGATATGAACGCACCCGCAGTAGATGCAAATTATCCCGTTGATTTTGCTACCGATCCTTCTTACGGCTACACCAATGCAGATTACGTAACTTATACTTATCTTACTCCCAACACTGATATCGACGTATCTATGATGGGTGCTGCTCCCGAAAACTCCGGCTTCACCGCAACTCTTACCGGTCCCGAAACTTGGGAAGCAGGCAAGGATATCACCGTTGACGTTACTATCGAAGTAACCGGTGATTCTGTTGAGCTTTCTCAGATCATGTTCAATCTGTACTATACCGATCTTGAGCTCGTACTTCCCGAGGATATCGCAGCAGTTATCACTACCGCTCCCGATTCCTGGAAGACCGAGGACTCCCTCTTTGGCGTTTCTGAAGTTGACGGTTACACTTGCCTTACCGGCGCTCCTGCTACCGTAAACGAAGCAGACGTTCTCAAGAAGGGCGATAAGATCGTTATCACTCTTACCTTCAAGGTTCTTGACACCGCAAACGTTCTTAATCTCCAGCTGTCTCACAACGGTCTTAACGGCTACGGCTACGAAGATCCTCTGGAAGCAGTTGCAGCAGGTACCGGTTCTAACCTTGTAATCGCTAAGAAGGCTGCTGCTCCCGAAACCGGCGACGCAGGCATCTACGTTATCGCTGCACTTGCACTTGTTGCACTTCTCGGTACCGCAGTAGTAATCAAAAAGCGCGCGTAATTCGAAGCGGTTAATTTAACGCAGAACAAAAACGCGAGAGTGAAAACAAAAAGTTTTCGCTAAACCGTAGGGGACGGCGTCCTCGACGTCCCGCAACTAAAGATTGAGGTAAAAACCCGTGGAATAAAATCCACGGGTTTTGTTTTATTCGCGTTTTTTTAGACGTTTTTACGCGGAGGGCAGTAGATTACTACAGCTCCTCGCGCGTAAAAACGCCTTCTGCGCCAAATTTCCTCGCTTCTCACTTCAAGACGTTACTTTTGCGGGTTGACGTTACTTTTGCGGGTTGTTGACGTTGCTTTGGAAGGTTGTTGATTACTTCTTGCGTTTTACAAACCGATGAATATATGTTATAATTGAAAAAACTTTTTGTTTTCACCCAACCTTTTTCTATCTGTTTGTGTCTATATGACGAAAGCGCTTTACAGAACAAAAAACGAAAGGATGATACGTATGTTTTATTCGGAGCACAGAGATGAAGATCTTGTAATGCTCACTCTTGCGGGAGACCAGCATGCATACGAGATACTTGTGGCACGGTACGAAAAAAGGGTCGTTGCGTCCGCACGTGCGATTGTGCCTACAGGCGGTCTGGCGGAGGATGCGGCACAGGATGCTTTTGTAACTGCCTGGATGAAGCTGAATATGCTTCGTGAGCCCGAAAAATTCGGTGCGTGGGTATGCCGTATTGCCAAAAACTGCGCGCGGAACATGGTTGTCCGTTTCCGCGAATATCTCAGCATTGACGCCATTGAAAACTGCATTCCCGACGATGCCGCTTACTCCGATCCCGAGCGTGTTTTCGTATCCTCCGAGGAAAGAATGCTTTTGCAGGACAGCGTGAACGCATTGCCCGAGCGTGTGCGGCAGATAATAAAACTGCATTATTTCGAGGGACTTTCCATTTTGGAAATCGCCGATCGTATCGGTGTTTCCGAGGGAACCGTAAAATGGCAGCTTCACGATGGCAGAAAGCGTATACGAAAGGAGCTTACCGCTATGAATGAACAGATAGACGATACCTTGGTACAGCGTGTAATGAAAAAGGTTGAAGAACTTAAAAAATGGCAATTCCAAAATGATAAAACCGGTTTTGAAACGGTATACAAAAACGTGCTTGAGGAGATTGAACAGCTTCCCGAGTGTACAGATAAATACCATGCCCTTGCCGACGTGCTTATGCGCGGCTGGTGGTGGATTCCCGGCGAGAGCAACGATGCTCTTTTCGACCGCATACGCGAAGCGGCTGAAACCGGTAAAAATGACGAGGTCATGGCATTTGTTGCTTCCAAGGAAGACCAAAAGATGTGGGGAGATGCACGCATCGATTTCGTACTGAACAAGCAGATACCCCGTCTTGAAGCGGGCGGATTCAGAAAAGCACTTGCCAAGGAATATGATTATCTCGGCTGGACCTACTGTGAAAAGAAGGATTATGAAAAAGGACTGTCTTATTTTGAGAAAGTTCTTGACTTGCTTCCTCCTTCTGATTGTTCTTATGCAAGAGCACTTGCCGCTTTAGAGATGGAAGCAAAGTGCAGAGATAACTTTGGCGATGTTAATTCCAACTCATACCGATTCCGCGCAATCGGCAACGAGCTTAAAGCAATAGACGGTGCTATGCGGTTTTACAAGGATGATTGGTACGGTGAAGGATATCTCACCTCTGCTGATACGGATGCGGATTTTATTTTCCGCAACGCATCCTTCTGTGACGGGTGGTTTACCGTGAAGAGCCTTTCTGCAGGACAAAAGATAGTAGGCTCCGACGGCGCCGTGCTCACCTTCGCGGCGGATGATCTTACAGTAGAAACTCCCTGCGGTGAGTTTGAAAACTGTGTCCTTTGGGTCACCGAGCATAACGAAGCCAAGTACAACACCTATTATAAGGAAGGTATCGGCATCGTAAAGCAGGAAAAGCTTTGCGACGATATGGTTGAAACCCGTGTGCTAAAGGAATATAAAATAATTGGCGGAAAAGGCACGGTTCCATTTGCCAAAGGAAATAAGTGGGTATATACTGCTTTGCTTGATAATACCGTTTTTTACCACGAATGTGCTTATACTGTTTGCTCCGCCGATAACGGCACGGTACACTGTCAGGTGTAACGGGAATCCGCCGTTACAGATATGACGATAACTGCTGGCTGGATATGATACAGCAGATACGCACCGAATACTGGGTTGACGAGGGAAGCGGTGAAAAAATATGTGACGTAAGCTACCCTATCTCCCGTGCAGAGATACTTGCAAAAACTCCCATGGAAAAGGCGCATACCAAGGCGGCGTGCGCTGTTGCAAGACGTATAATGGATACCGATGCCGCATTTAACCCTGACCGAACCGCCGAGGGACATTGGAATTTCTTTGAGCGTGCGGTTATCCGCCAAACACACGGCAAAACGGTAAAGACGTACAATTACCGTTGGTCCTTCGAGTGGAAGTGTAATCCCTCTGAAGGTGTTCTACACAACGATATTTACGGTATCCTTCACGACGGTACCGATTGTATCTGGTCAGACCAATGGGTAGACGGTGCTACCGTAGTTCACAAGCACCTGCTTTGGGAATCTTATCCCGTAAAGACGGTTGCGGTGTGCGAAAATGCGGGTGAAATCTCAGTAAAAGCAGGCACCTTTGAAAACTGCTTTAAGGTTTCCCTGGATATCGATGGTATGAAAGAAGGTCTTGAGTATCGCGGAGGGAAAAAGGATTATTACTTTGCACCCGAGGTTGGTATAATCAAAACCGTAAACCATTATTGCGACGGAGCGCGTCAGTCCGTATACGAGCTGGTTTCCTACGAGGGAACGGGTGAGGGATATATGCCCATTGCCGACGGTATGGAGCGCTGTTACGAGGCAATAGGCCTTACTGACGGTTATGTTGCAGGTGCAAATTACTATTTTGTAAACGATAACAGCGGTAATACCGTTATGTTTACCGACAGAATAGGTATTCGGAAAAAGCTTGATAATATAACGGATTATTCTTCTATTTATTCAGAAACTCTTGAAGAACCACTCTGGGATTCCGGCAAGCATGAAGAATGCCGTATGCGTCACGACCTTAATAATTTCCTCCTGCTTATTCATTTCTTCGGCAGGCCGGGATATTATTGGAGTGTGCCCGAAAAGGCAGTGGCATGGAACAAATACCGCCTTACGGTTATGGATAATTTAAGCGGAGACGGTCAGGTTCCCAAAGCCTTTTGGGGACATTACGCCTCCACCTGCTTCAGGACGGGATGCGCTCTTTGCGGTTACGGCAAGGAAGAGGAAGGTTATGAATATCTCGAAAAGGCTATTGAATACTTTGTCCGGTGGGATGCTATCCCCGAAGGAGAAGCCCTTGACGTTGGCGACCCCCTTATCTACGGCGGCGTTAAGGTGTTAAAGGGAAAACAGAGTATTCTCCTTCCTGACGGAAGCTATGAAATGCTTACCCGACCTCATCTGTTCAGAGATACTATCGGTCTTATGAACTACGGAATGACCGCACCCCATGGCTGGGAATGGTTTGACGGCGTGCGAAACCAAGACCGCTTCAAGCAGATATATGAAAAGGTTCTTGAAATAACAAACAAAAAATAGCACAAACAAAAAACTCCGCGTTATGCGGAGTTTTTCACGTTATTATTCGGTTTATTTTCCAAGAACGGACAGTGCATCTGAAATTGTCTTTTCGTATGCTTCTCTGCCGTATTTATCAACCTCGGCTTTGTTCTTTTCGCCGTGGGTGAGACAGCCTGCGCCGCCGATACATCCGCCGGTACACGCCATACCTTCAATAAAGTTGCCGCTAAGCACGTTCTTGCTCTTTTTAAGAAGTGCAACCTTGCATTCCTCAATTCCGTCGCAAACGATAGGCTTTATCTCAAAATCGATATTCTGCTCCTTCATTGCTTGAGCAGCCGCATCGGTAAGACCGCCGCTTCTTGCAAAGATTCTTCCGTAATAAGAAGCATTGTCAAGCACGCCTTCGTCAAGATAGGTAATATCAATACCCTTACTGTCAAACAGTGCCTGCAGTTCCTCAAAGGTCAACACGGAATCAACATAGGGGCTTGCGCTTTCAAGCCTTGCTTCCGCCTTCTTCGCGGTGCAGGGACCAATAAATACAGTCTTCGCGCCGGGGGTGGTATCCTTAATATACTTGGAAATAGCCACCATAGGAGAAGGGTTGTGAGATATATAAGGTGTCAGTGCAGGGAAGGAGGACTTGATATACTTAACAAACGCAGGACAGCAGGAGGAGGTAAGGAATCCTTTTTCCGCCAATTCCTTTGCTTCGTCCATGGCAACTATATCCGCACCCAGCGCCGCTTCAACAACAGTGTGGAAGCCCAGCGCTTTAAGACCGGTTATTACCTGACCCAGCTTTGCGTATGTAAACTGGCTGGAGATAGAGGGAGCAACAATAGCATATACCTTGTTGTTCTTGCCGTTTTCGCTTTCCTTAAGCAGTTTTATAACCTCAAGGATATAAGACTTATCGGTAATAGCGCCGAAGGGGCACTGATAAACGCAAGCACCGCAGGAGGTACATTTATCATTATCTATCTGTGCTGCTTTGTTTTCGTTAACCGATATAGCCTTTATCTTACAAGCAGACTGGCAGGGACGCTTTCTGTGTACGATAGCAGTGTAGGGGCACACTTTTGCACACTGACCGCACTCAATGCACTTGGATTTATCAATGTGCGCAACGTGGTTGTTATCAAAAGTAATAGCGCCGCGCTTGCAAACGTCTTCACAACGGTGAGCAAGACATCCTCTGCAGGCGTTGGTAACCTCATAACCGCCAACGGGGCACTCGTCGCAAGCGATATCAATAACCTCAATAACGTTGGGGTTCTCTCTGTCACCGCCCATCGCGATCTTTACGCGCTCCTCAAGGATAGCTCTTTCTTTATATACACAGCATCTCATGGTGGGCTCGTTACCGGGAACGATTATCTTAGGTACGTCAAAAACTCTTTCCAGCAGAGTATCGTTCCAAGCGAGGCGCGCTACCTCACGAAGCACCTTGTATTTAAGATGCTGGACTTTTGTATCGAATTTTCTCATTTTCTTTCTCCTTAAAAATAACTGACCTTGATGTGCTTGCCCATTTTTTTGAGACATTCGGACAGTTCTTTCACTAGGTTCATTTTGATATTGAAGTTTATAGGAAGATCGGGGTTCTGATGCGCGGGGTTGACCGCTCTTCCAACGAAAAAGTTGATATCGGTTGATTCTTCAAATAAAAGCTGGCATATCAGCGATGCGCCGTCCTTTTTCAGACTCCACTCATCGTAGCTTTCGTTCCCTTCAAGATAATCCTTGGCATAAGACAGTACCTTGTTTACTGTGATAACGCCCTCGGTAACCAGGTCAACGCCCTCTATCTCCGCGATAGGCGGAACGTCGGACTTGACAAAGCTGAGACTGGCTCTTATAGGCTTACGCAGATACTTGGAAACTATGGAGGATGTGGTTCCTCCGCAAACAATATGCTTTCCTTCCTTAGAGAAGAACAGCGACATCATTCTGTCACAATCGTCTCTGTTGGAGGGAGGACCGAACAGCATGTTCATGGGAACGCGCTTGCGGATCTTTACTACGCAGGCGGTAGCGTCATCACCGGGATGACCGCCGTAAAGCTTGTTACATTCGTCCACAAGTATTGTGGAAAGTGTCTTGGCGGTATAGCCGACAGGCGCCAGCATTTCCATAAATGCGGCGATATCCGAATGCTTCCAGCCGAAATTATAAGCGGTTCCTATTCCCGCATGAGGGCATCCGTCGCTCATGGCGATGAAAATATCGTCCTCCTGCAGGTTTATCAGGGAACGTATTATCTTCTTTCCGTCAATAAACATTTCTGTTTTGGGATAATCGGTAACCTTGTTGTCACGTATCAGAATGACACCGGGATTATCGTACTGGATTATCTCAGCCACGGAATTGTCCTTAAGATGGATTATGGTAAAGGTAGAGTATGCCACTCCGCGCACAGAGCATACAGGGAGAGTAGCCGCGATAGTGGATACGCATTCTTCGATAGGCAGACCTTCCGCCATCATTGTGGAAATGATTTTTGCGGTAAGAGTGGAAAGAATGCTGGCTTTAACGCCGCTTCCCAATCCGTCTGCCAGTACTATAACGGTGGAGGATTCGTTTTGCTCGATAACGTCAACGTGGTCGCCGCAAAGCTGCTCTCCGTCGTGATTTATACTTTTGAAGCCGATATCAGCGCAAAGATCATTCATTGTTTATAGACTCCTTCAGCTTTGCGAGCGCTATCTTGGTTTCCGCCGCAGTTTCACCAAGCAAGGAAGCGATCTCTTGTACGATACGCATCTGCTTGTCAACCACTTTGTCGGCAACTTCAATAGTCTGGCGGCTTATGCTTTCTTTCTTTTCGCGCTCTTTTTCTTCATCGGAAACATCGCGCATAATGCAAACCAGTGATCTGGTTTCGGTATCAAAAACAGTGGTCTGCTCTACATATTTTTTATATTCTGCAAGATATACTCTCTGGTTGTAAACGCCTCGTCCGGTGCGCAGAACTTCAGTAAACACGCCGGGATCAAGAATACGTATAACCTGCTCTCCCAACACGTCGGACGCAGAGCGGATATTCATAATTCTTCTTGCGGCGGCGTTTATCTGCTGTACTTCCATATTTTCATTAAGCACGATAATTCCGTTGGGGCTGCTTCTTGCAATGGTATCGGAAAAACTTTCTGCCTTGTCTTTAAGGAAGGGCAGACACATATCTATTTCAGCCTTGCCGTGGTAGATAGCTATTGCCTTTTCGCGGCAGGTGTTGTAGCCGCAGGTTCCGCAGTTTAATTCGTCGGAAGGCTTGAATTTGCCCATCTGACGGAGTATTGCGTATATCTCGGTTTCGGAGGGGGGCTGCAGCTCGCGTTCTATATGCAGGAAATTTTTGTGCAGAGCAATCATATCAGGCTGCTCAACTTCAAAATCCTCTTTTCCCGCGTAATTGGCAACGGCAATATAGTCTTTTATGGGAGACTGGTGATATTTTTCCATTACGGGACCGCCGACACAGCTTCCCACACAAGCGGACATTTCGATAAAGCAGTTGTGTATCTTACCGCTTTCTATGTCTTTAAGGGCGTTCATACAGTTTTCGACACCGTCGATAGCAATATAAGTATATTTAGGGTTGTCCAGTGCCATGGTTTTAAGCACACCGCCGGTGGTGGGGAAAAATCTTGCACGGCTTTTTTCGTCGTCGTCTTTTATTTGCTCAATGGCTATTTTTTCCTCGTTCAGCCAGTTGGTAAGCTCTTCAAAGGTGAGGACTGCATCAACAATACCCTTGTAATGCTCCGCTTCGTCCTTCTTGGCGACGCAGGGACCTATAAATACCGTGTGTGCACCGGGATGACGACGTTTTATGTCCATACAATGAGCCTGCATGGGTGAGGACACATTTGCCAGATAATGCAGTGCGGAAGGGAAATATTTTTGTATAAGCAGATTTATAGAGTGACAGCAGGATGATATAAGAATATCCCTGTCCTCTTCGCGGAGAATACGCTCGTATTCGTTTTTAACCATGGTGGCACCGATAGCGGTCTCCTCCACGTCGGCAAAGCCCAGTGCTTTCAGTGCTTTCCGCATTGCTTCAATACCCGCGCCGTCATAGTTTGCCACAAAAGACGGCGCTATACTTACGTACACCGGATCACCGGTCTGTAACAGCACCTTCACCTTTTCGGTTTCGTTAACTATTTCCTTTGCATTCTGAGGACATACTACAAAGCATTGACCGCAAAGTATACACTCGTTTCCGATGATATGTGCCTGGTTGCCCGAAAAGCGTATAGCCTTTACGGGACAGTTGCGAATGCATTTGTAGCAGTTTTTACAGTTGGTCTTTTTAAGCGTAAGACAGTTAGGCATTTTTTCGCGCGCTCCTTCAGCTTAATTTGGCAAGTATGTTTTGAGCAAAAAACTCCTTGAAGCTTTCCTTCGTTATGCCGACGAAGATCTCATCGTCAACTTGTACGGTAACTCCCGTGCGGTTGCATTTTCCCACGCAGAAGCTGCCGGCGAGGGTTACCTCATCTTCAAGCTTGTTTTCCGTTACAGCTTCTTGAAGTAATTCAACTATTTCCTGGGATCCCTTCAGATGGCAGGAGGACCCCACGCATATCTGAACGATCATTTATTTACACCTTTGCCTTTACGTTCGCTTCAAAAAATTCGTCAACCGTCTCGGGAGAAACGGAGAAAAACTCCTCGTCTACCATTACGCAAACGCCCTGCTGGCAGTTGCCGAGACAGAAGGTTCCCGCAAGGTCTACCTTATCGCTGAGATTGTTCTGCTCAATAAGCTCCTGCAGTCTTTCAACTACCGGTCTTGAGCCCTTAAGATGACATGATGAGCCGATGCAAACAGTGATCTTCATAAATTATGTACTCCTTATATCCGTTTGTTTTTTGAAAACGTCATTGTCTTTGAGTTACTGCGTGCGTCTGCACGCTGTTAGACATCATATATTATAGTATATTGAAAACGGATTGTCAATCGGATTTGCAAAAGGTTAATAAAAAAAGACCTTTTTGTGTACTCAATATTAACAAATCACTTGACATATTTGCCGTAATGTAGTACAATCGTTACAGAAAATATCGATAAACGGTATTACATTTTGTAAAGGAGAAATAATAATGAAAAAGACATTATCTCTTGTTCTCAGCATAGTAATGGTTCTTTCTCTGTGCGCGGCACTTTGCGTGTCCACCTCCGCAGCGTCTGAAAACATTGCTAAAGGCAAGTCTTACACCACTTCCCAGTTGTTCCGTCAGAGTAACGTAACTTGGTCTTGGGATGAAAATTCCCCCATTGCTTATCCTGATGAAAACGACAAGTCTCTTACCGATGGCGCTGTAGGCGCATCTGACGCAGCTTATACTGACGAAGTATGGGCAGGCTTTAACGGTAACGGCACTCCCGACTATGACGAAAACGGCTACAGCTGGATCACCGTTGACCTCGGCTCCGTTCAGAACATAAGCAAGGCAGTTCTTTATGTTGGTACCAGCAATCTTACCAGCGGTATCGGCGCTAAGAATATGACCGTTGAATTCTTTGTTTCTGACGACAACGCTAACTGGACTTCTATCGGTTCCGCAGCTCCCGAAGATATCACTACTTCTTCTGTTGAGGCTGTAGCTGTTGAGGCAACCGCTTCCGGTCGTTACGTTCAGGCTCGCCTTGTTCGTACCGGTTGGATGTTTATTTCCGAAGTTGAAGTTTACGGCGCTGCATCTGCTCCTGTAGTAGAAGACAAGGTTATCAACCTTCTCGCTCAGGAAGGCACCACTTCCGAGACTAACTGCGAAGCAGGCGACCTTGCATATGATTGGAAGGCGGACGGTCTCGAAATTAAGTGTCTCGGCACTATGTGGCCCAGCCTTACCATCAAGTTCAACGCTCCCGTTACTATTGATGTAGCAAATGCTTATCTCGAAATCGAAGCTACCGTAACCGGCGGTAACGGTACTTCTATCCGTCTCCTTGGTCCTGTAGATGATCCCGGCGCTGTTGAAACCGACGATATCTATCTTCAGCACTTTGATACTGACATAACTCCCGACGGCGGCGGAGATGCTCCTTCCGGCAGCACTATCTCTTACAAGCTTCCCGTTTCCGAGCTTGCATACTGCATTTATGATGCAGAGCACGCTTACGCAGGCAAGAACCCCATCACCGAATCCGAAATCTCCTTCACCGGACTTCATATCTTTGCAAGCGGTAAGGATTGCGTAGTTAACATATCCAAGCTCAACGTAATCGTGCCCGGCTCCTCCGCTCCCTCCGCACCCACAATGGAAACCATCACTGTAGACGGTGATCTTTCCGATAACGGCTGGGCAGCAGACAAGTGGATCGTAGTAAACGGTGAGACTGGTTACTGGCAGAACACTTACGAAATCCAGCAGGGCACTGCTACTGCTCCCGATTTCGGTTATAAGTATCAGCTCCGTGCTGACGAGACTAAGCTTTACGGTGCAGTTGTTGTTGATGGCGATGCAGTAGCAGGCGGCAACGGCAAGGGTACTTTCCCCCGTCTCTGGATCAGAGATAATGACGAAGCTACCATTTATACTCATTTCTTTAACATCGAATTTGATGCAGATGGAAATGTAGTTACCGGTGCAAAGTACAACACCTCTACCACCGAGAATAAGGGCGCAAATATTGAGAATTCTACCTTTGTAGCATCTGCTAAATCTGTAGATGGCAAGACCTACTTCGAGTTCTCCGTAGATATTGCAGAGTTCTGCTCTGACGGCACCTTTGATTACTTCCTCAGCGTATCTCAGCTTGTTGGCGAAGTTTACGGCTGTCTGTATCATCCCGCATCTGAGATTGGTCCTACCAATCCCGAAGGCGGCGAAAACCACATTCCTCACAAGTATCTGCCTTTCAACACCTGGCATACTGAAAAGGATGCAACCGTTAACGTAGCAGACATCGCACTCGGCGAAGTAGCTTCCGGCACTCCCGGAACCGGCGATGCTGGCATTTACGCTATCGCAGGTCTTGCACTTGTTGCACTTCTCGGTACCGCAGTAGTTATCAAAAAGCGCGCTTAATTCGAAGTCGCTGATTTAACGCAGAACAAAAAGCGCTAATACAAAGTAAAAATATGGCGGAAATGGTTTTTACCATCTCCGCCATTTTTATATCGCATCACTCCGGGACGTTGGTAGGGTGAGCAACTGTTTGCGACACGAAAACCATAATCTCATAAAACTATTGTTTTTTGTTAAAATGTGATGAAATTGTGAATAAAATGTGTTGACAACGCTATAATGTTGTTGTAAAATATCTACATAAGATTACCGTCTTGTAAAGGCGGTAAAATATAATCTAAAAGGAGAAAACAAAATGAAAAAAGTATTATCCTTAATACTTTGCCTTGCTATGGTTCTTTCTGTATGCGCAGTTTCTGTTTTTGCAGATAGCGATGTGCTTACTTGGGAAGATAATCAGGTTCAGGGCGACGATGGTAACTGGACCTTTGATAATGCATATGGTTATACCTTCGATGTTGACTATGTTGACGGTAAAATCGTAGGTGAAGACGTTACTATCGTTACTACCGCAGACGCTTATGCTGCTTGTAATCCTAACTGGGCTATAACCGTACACCTCGCTCCCGCTGGTGATCTTTACGAAGTAGTTAAAGTTATCGTTACTCCCGGCGCAGGCGCAACTCTCGCTCTTGCAAATGGCGAAATAGCACTTGTAGTTCACTCTTCCGCTTCTAACGGCGACGGCGGTAATGCTCAGTATCACAACTGGCAGTCCAAGGTTGCTGCTATGGCTCTCAAGGCTGGCGACAAGGTTAAGGTAGCAGATGACAAGTCTTCTGCATACGTTCTTATCCCCGGCGTTGATGATAAGGAAGATGTTACCGGTCCCGTAATTACCGAGACTGTTATCCTTTCTACCGGCAAGACCTATACTACCACCGCTCCCAACCGTGGCGAAGGCAACTCTTTCAATGATGACGGCGTAAGACTTACCAATGGCGTTAAGGGTCTTGAGGATGCAGGCACTGTTGAATCCGCAGGCTGGAACAACCTTGACAAGACTACCGCAAACGTAGTTGAAATCATTGTTAACCTTGGCGAATCCGTTCTGTCCAACTCTTACGTTGTATATCTTGCAGGCGGTAACTGGGGTATCGGCGTTCCCTCTTACAATGAGGAAACCGGCGAAAACGGAACTTCCGTTGAAATCTTTGCTTCTGATTCCGCAGACGGTGAATTCACCGCTGTTGCTTCCGCAGCAGATACCGAAATGGTTCTCAAGTCCGGTACCGGTAAGGTAGACGGTTCTTGGAGTACTTATACTCTTACTGCTAATGCCGCAACTCCCGTTAAGGCACAGTACATCAAGTTCGTAATCACCGCAGCTCCCGTTGGCAACGCTTTCATCTGGATGGATGAAGTTGAAGTTATCGCTAACAAGACCGCTTCCGCTCCTTCTGTTGAAAAGGAAACCATCACTGTAGACGGTGATCTTTCCGATAACGGCTGGGCAGCAGATAAGTGGGCTGCAGTAAGCGGCGAAAACGGCTTCTGGCAGCAGCAGTGGGAATTCCAGACCGGCGCAAAGGTATGTCCCGAGTTTGGATACAAGTACCAGCTCCGCGCTGACGACACCAAGCTTTACGGTGCAGTTGTAATCGATGGCGACATCGTAAACGGCGGCAACGGCAACGGAACCTTCGTACGTTTCTGGGTAAGAGACAATGACGAAGCAACCGTATACACCAGCTTCTATGATTTTGGCTTTGCAGATGGAGTTATCACCACCGCAGCTAAATACAACACTTCTACCACCGAAAACAAGGGCGCAGTTATTGAAGGCACCACCGTTGTAGCAAACGCATCTGTAGTAGACGGCAAGACCGTAATCGAGTTCTCCGTAGACGTAGCAGAATTCAGCGCAGACGGCAACTTTGATTATTATGTATGCGCATCTCAGAAGGTAGGCGAAAACTTCGGTACACTTTACTATCCTGCAGCTCCCATTGGACCTACCAGTGAAGAAGGCGGCGACGCTCACAAGCCTCACGCAAACCTTCCTTGGCTGTCCTGGTATGCAGAAACCGATGCAACCGTTAACGTAGCAGACATCGCACTCGGCGAAGTAGCTTCCGGCACTCCCGGAACCGGCGATGCTGGCATCTACGTTATCGCAGGTCTCGCACTTGTTGCACTTCTCGGTACCGCAGTAGTTATCAAAAAGCGCGCTTAATTTGCGGAACTGTCTAAACAGTATAGAACGAAAAACGCAAAAGATACAATAAAATGTATCTAAAATCGTAGGGGGCGGCGTCCTCGACGTCCCGTTTCAAAATAATGAGGTAAAAACCCGTGGAATAAAACCCACGGGTTTTGTTTTATTTGCGTTTTTCTAAAGGCTTTCGCTTCGCTAGTCGTAGATTACTACGCCACGCTCGCGAAAGACCTTTTCTATATCTGTTTATACATTTCCTCACTTCAAGACATTGCTTCGGTGGGGGTGCTGACATTGTCAAACAAAAATCCCGTGGGGCTTCCACGGGATTTTGTGTTGTTTTTTTGGTGAATTAATTTATGGGTGTGGGGACGCCGTTTACGTATTCCCACTGACCTGCGTAATATATTTTAACTGTAGTTGAAATGCCGTCAAAGCAATTCTGCGACCAAGTGATCGGTTTTTCGGAAGCTTCGCAATAGATTGCGGTAAGTGAATCGCAGTTGTAGAAAGCATCGCTTCCGATTGTTGTAACGCTCTTTGGAATAACAACATATTTCAGGCTGTCACAATCGGAAAAAGCCAGTCTACCGATCCAAGTAAGACCGGACGGCAACACTATTTCTTCCAATTCGGTGCATCCTATAAAAGCGTAGTCTCGTATAATAGTAACGCTTTCAGCAATAGAAATTTTCTTTAATTTTTTGTTGTAGCTGAATGCGGAGGTTCCAATACCGGCGATATCGTCACCGACAATATTTGTATCGAAGGCTGCCAACAGGTAATTGTTCGTACCGTAATGATCTTTCAAAACCAAGCAGTTGTTGCTTGCGTAATAATTGGGGTTATTTTCGTCTATTATCAGTTCGGTAACGTTATGGCATTCATGAAATGCGGTTTCATCAATGTGTGTAGTGCTTGCGGGAATGGTAATACTTTTAAGTCCGGAGCAACCGTTAAAAGCACTGTCATATATAGTTGTAACGGATTCGGGTATTACCACTTTTTCAAGTAGAGTAAGAGATGCGAATGCCAAATTATCAATGGTAACCACTCCGTCAGGAATCACGCTTTGATTAGTACCTTTGACCAGCGTTTTTGTACTTTTGTTTATAAGACAGTTTCCTTCACTTGAATATACTTGGTTTTCGGGGTCAACATACAAGCTCATAAGCCCGGAACATCCCCTAAACGTGTCGTTTCCGATATTAGTTACCGTTTTGGGAATACTAATAGATTTCAACGAAGAGCAATCAAAAAACACAGCATCATCAATGTGTGTTAAGTTATCGGGAAGCTTTACTTTTTCCAAATTAGTGCAATTAAAAAACACATATCTATCAAGGTGTGTTAAATTATCGGGAAGTATCACCTCTTCCAAACCGGTGCAATACGAGAATGCTGATACCTCTATTTTTGTAACACTGTTGGGAATAACAACCTTTTTAAGACCTGCGCATCCGCGGAAGGCACCTTCTTTTATAATCACAACGCCGTCGGGAATTACGCTGGTTTTACAGCCTGCAACAAGCTCGGAGGTGTTTTTGTTTATAAGGCAGTTGCCCTCGCTGTAAAACTTTCCGTTACCTGCGGTGATTTTTGCGAGAGAAGTGCAGTAGGAAACAATGCTGTTTCCCACGGTGCTCAAGGTGCTTGGCAGCGCAAGCTCTGTCAGTGCTGTGCAGCCGTAAAATGCTTTGTTGCGAATGTTTTTCAGCCCTTCGGAAAAGCCTATGCGTTTAAGCGCGGTACATTCGCGGAACGCCTGAAAGCCTATAGTCTCTACTTTGCCCGGAATATCTATTTCTTTAAGCGCAGTGCATTTATAGAATGCATCTGAGCCTATCTCCGTAACGCTTTCGGGAATATTTATGCTTTTAAGATTAGTACACTCCGCAAAAGCATTTCTTTCGATATAGTCCGTTCCTTCGGGAAGAGTAATGCTTATTATCTGGTCGGCATATTGGAAGCAGTTGCTGCAGATAAAATCAACTTCACCGATGGTTAATATCAGCTCAATATCCGAGCATTTATCAAATACGCCGGTATTATATCTGTGTTCTTTTCTGGAATCGTATACGCCGATAAGCTGGTCAAGTATAGGCATTGTAACCTTTTTCAGCCTTGTGCATCCACGGAATGCGACGTGGCCGATTCTTGTAACAGTCTTGGGTATAACAATACTTCTTATATGACTGTTAAGAAAAGCGGCGTCACCGATTCGGGTTACGGGCAGACCGTTATAAGTTTCGGGAATGACAACGTTTGCGTCATAGCAGGTTCCTATATGCACAACAGCATAGCTCTTGCCGTCGTCGTTCAAAGCATACATCAGGCCCTTTGAATATGCACCTGTGTTCGGTTCGTCATTGCTGTTTTCGTTTCGGCTCGTTTCGCTTTCGCTGACTTCCGGCACTGAGGGCACGCTTGTTTCGGGAGCGGAGTTTTCGGGTGCGCTTATTTCGCTTTCTTCAACGGGCTGTGAATTTTCCACAGTTTCGGATTGCTCCGGCGCAGACTGCTCGGGCATTGAGGTTTCGTCCTGCAAGCTTTCGTCGTCCGATACGGTTGCGGAAATATCGGAACCGCCTTCCGTTTTACTCTCCGCTTCGGAGATGCTCCCGCCGATATTCAATGAAGTATCGGAACTATCTCCTTGGCAAGCAACAAAGCAGAGTAAGAGCAAGCAAACGGCAAGGGAAGATATAACGGTAAATAGGATATGTCGTTTCATATTCGTTCTCCTGTGTTTTGTTGTTACAGTACTGTTTTGTCTGTGCTTATATTATACGGAAAATATGTGTTTATGTCAATGTTTTTTCAAAAATATAACGGCGAGGGGTTACCTCGCCGTTAAGTTATTGTTTGGGTGTCTGTTTTTTGGGGTGTCTTTTTTTCGGGCGGTCGGGGACGCCCGCCCCTACATGGGGTCCCCGCAAAAGCGTTTTTAATTGAAATGTGCTGTCTGTAGGGGTGGTTTTTCGTGAAACACCCACAGTGCCCTAAAAACCTTTTGTGGGGTTATTTGGCTTTCTTCTTTTTAACTGCGTTTACAACAAGAATTGCAAAGCTTGCGGTAAGAGCAACAGCGGTGATAGAGAGGCATACTACCTTAACAACGTCGATGCTGTTATCGGGAGTAACTTCAACAGTCATAGGCTGTGAATACATAACGTAAACCTTACCATTGGGAAGCTTGGTGGTGTGGCTGAGCATAAAGGTTGCTTTTCCGGCAGTCTCGCCTGCGGTGAATACGCCGGTCTCGGTATCGATGGTAGCACCGATATCGTTTTCAAGCCATGTAACGTCTACCTTGCCCAGTGCGCTTTCGGTAACTCTTCCGTAAGTGGTCGTCTCAGCGTTTATATTAAGCGTGGTGCCAACCATAATGGAATTGAGACCATCTGCCAGGCTTGCGTCAAAGTCCATTACAACCTTTTTGGTAATCTGTGCGTCGTCGGTGGTCAAGCCGTCAACGCCCCAAAGGAATGCGTTGTAGAACAGCATAGAGGAGCCGGAGTTAAAGGTCCAAGGCCACAGAGTAATACCGCGGTCATTAAGCATCTGATAGAAATCCTTGCTGATGTTACCGTAGTTGATATTAACGGTGGCGTTGAATCTCTGCGCGCTCTTTATAAGGTTAAAGGTGCTGAGACGGAGTTCCTTAAGATCTGCGTTGGATACTACCGAGCCGCTGAGATAACCTGCGGATATGATAGGATCAACGTCATAGGTCTTCTGAAGCACGGGTCCGGAGAAGGAGATAATATTCACTCTGTCCGCAACGCCGTATTCCTTAATAAGCTGATACAACGGTTCAACCATATTTTCGTCGCCGCTCTTAAGCTCAACAACGTAGTAAACGTCGTAATCCTTAAGTGCTTCAAACATCTCTTTAAGAGTGGGAACGGGAGCATCGGAAACGGTGCCGTCCAGATTAAGCAATCTGTATTCGCGGATCTCTGCCAGAGTCATCTGGGTAACCGCTTTGTTGCCGGTGTAGTTGGTGGTACGGTTAAGAGTATTATCGTGCATTATGATTATCTCGCCGTCGGAAGTGAGATAAATATCTGTCTCAACCTCTGTAGCACCGTTCTGAACAGCGGTAACGTAACCTTCAAGTGAGTTTTCGGGTGCCTGAGAGGGGTTGCCTCTGTGTCCGATAATAGAGGGAGTCTTTGTAAGGGTGTAGGGAGCGAATACCTCGGTCATAACCTTAGTGATCAAAGCGGGGTTGTCAGTAACAACACCGTTTGCACCGGATGCTATCATCCAAGCCGCGTCGATGGTGTTCATTTCGGAATCAACGGGCCACACGGTAACGTGCAATTCCTGAAGCGCCGCTACGAAGGATTTGCTGCAGACCTCTGCAGGAAGAATAAGTATGCTTGCACCTGCGTATCTTACCTCTTCACGAATCTTTTGCGCGGTCTTTTCAGCAGTCTCGGTCATATAAAGTGCGGTGCGGAGAACGTTCTTCTTGGCACGAATTGCCTTGATTATCTCTGCATCCTCGGATACTACGGTAATATCCCAGAAATCGTTTTTACTGCACCAGGAGGTAATTGCGTCCGCATCCTCTGCGGTATTAGCATACAGACCGGGAACAACGCCCTTTTCATTGCAAATTTCATAAAGTGCATCAAGCTTTTCAGCGGTAACAGCCTCGTACTTTACTATTACACCGTTAGGCTTAGAGTCACCGGAGAGAAGGGATTCAAGATCAGCTTCAGCTACGTTTGCAACGTTGGTAACAGCGTTAAGAATATTGGTAACGCCGTGCTCAACGGTAATAAGGGGATCCTTAACCTCAGGCTCAACAGCCTTTTCGGTAGCGAGAGTAACCTTGAAATAGTCAAAGTGCATTACAGAGCTGTTGCCCTGCAGACCTACGTTACCGCTGGATTTAAGGTTGTAGCCGTAAGTCGTCGTGTCATCAATATGAATAACAACTTTATCGTCAACCGAATACTGAATGGTGTTATCGTAAGCGGATACGTTGAACTTATAGAAGGTGCCGTAATCCATATCCTGGTCGTAGCCCGCGGAACGGAGATAACGCCAGGTGCCGTCATTGCCTACACATTCAATACCGCCGGTAGTCTTCTCGCCGCCGGGGTTGGACATATTCTTTCTTACGCACATGTGCATATACAAGGAGCCCTGATGACGGTAGCAAAGGGAGAACCATCTGCTTGCGTCGGTAGAGGATATCATAGCTGCGCTGGTTTCAAGGTTATAGTTACCGAAATCGGAAAGCCATTCGGGCATAAGAAGTATGGTGTTGCTTTTTCCGGTGGTGTCCATAACCAGCTTGCCGTCCTCAACGGAAACGTTACCGTTGGCAATCTTCTTAAGACCTTCGATATCTGCAGCCAAATCAAAATTGTTTTCGTACAGCACGTATTCGGTCTCGGAGGGAGCTTTTATAACCGCGTAAACGGTACGGTTCTTTCCATCTTTGGAAGCGGTAAGGGAATAAACACCCTTTTCATCAAACTTTACTTTAGTAACGGTCTCACCGTCCAAAGTCCATTGGGGAGAATCAAGTACGGTTCCGTCGCTCAATTCTACAGTATACACAGAAAGGTCGATCTCTGTGCCGGTATTACCGGGGATAGCAGGGGATACGTTCTTGATAACCGTATTTTCTGCGGCTGTTGCTTGGGATACGGGAAGCACGGCAAGCGCCGCTACTGTCATAAGTATCGCCAAAAGCAGGGAAAAGGTCTTTTTCATAAATAGCCTCCTGTTTATTTGTTAGAATCAATATCATCAATCGCGTCAGCAATTGCGTAATTGTGCTTTTTAAGGAATTCTTCTGCCATATCTCTGTCGCATCCTGTCTTATCGCAAATGATGCGGATAGCTCTGTCAACCAGCTTTTGATTAGAGGGTACCATATACGCCATATAGTTACCTCTCACTCTGCCGATACGAACCATACCGCCGGTGGACAGCATATTAAGTATCATTTTCTGGGCGGTGCCTGCCTTCATTCTGGTAGAACCGTTTATAACCTCTGCACCTACCACTGCCACTATCGCCACGTCAGAGAGAGGGATAAGCGCGCTGTCAGAATTGCAGGTTACGCACATCGTCTCTGCGCCTACCGATCTTGCAAATTTCATTGCGCCCTGCACACACTGTGCGGAGCCGCTGGCAGAAAGTCCGATACAAAGGTCCTTTGCGCAGAAATTCTTTTCTTTAAGCTGTTTTACAATAGATTCAGGGTCGTCCTCCGCATCCTCAATAGAATCAAAAGCAGCGTCTCTTCCTCCTGCAAGTACACCTTGCACAGTCTCTGCCGACACGCCGTAGGTAGGGGGACACTCGCTGGCGTCCAGTACTCCAAGTCTGCCGGACGTACCTGCGCCGACGTAAAAAACTCTTCCTCCGCCGGACAGCACCTTGGCATACAGGTCAATGCCCTTTGCAATATCGGGAATGGCCTTTTCCACCGCATCCGCAACAGTTTTATCCTGCTCATTAATCATCCTTGCAATGCCTATGGAGTCCAGCTTGTCTATATCCATCGTCTGTGTATTTGTGCTCTCTGTTTTGAGCGCTTCGAAACGGGGCATTTTGTTACCTCTTACTAATAATATGGTAATAACAGTTTAGCATACGGGTAAAATAAAATCAATAGTTACCCCAAAAAATAGGAAAATAAAATTGACAAAACAGCGCATCGGTGTTATTATGTATCTGAGGAGGTTTTGATTACCGTGAGCAATAAAAAAGACCTTATTTCGGTTGTCGTTCCTTGCTATAACGAAAGCGAGGCACTTCCGTATTTTTACAAAGAAATTGCTACTGTCGCCAAGGGGTTGGACGCGGATATTGAGATAATCTGTGTTGACGACGGCTCCAAGGACGACACTTTAGATAAGCTTCGTATCCTTGCCGCTAATGACAGCCGCATACGCTACGTTTCCTTTTCCCGCAACTTTGGTAAGGAAGCGGCTATGTATGCCGGACTTAAAGCCGCCAAGGGCGATTACGTGGCTATTATGGATGCTGACCTGCAGGATCCGCCCTCGCTTTTGCCTCAGATGTATGAGACCTTGCGTAAGGGTGAGTTTGACAGCGTGGCTACCCGCCGTAAGACCAGAAAGGGTGAGCCGCCCATACGCTCCTTCTGTGCAAGAGTGTTTTATAAGATAATGAGCAAGATCAGTGATACCGAGCTGGTTGAGGGTGCAAGAGATTTTCGTCTTATGTGCCGCCGTATGGTGGATTCTATTTTGTCTATGACGGAGTACAATCGCTTTACCAAGGGTATTTTCTGCTGGGTTGGATTCCGCACCAAATGGCTTGCTTATGATAACGTGGAGCGCGTTGCGGGTCAGACCAAGTGGTCCTTCTGGAAACTGCTAAAATATTCCTTTGAGTGTATATACAATTTCTCCACCGTACCGCTTGATATTTCTTCTTTTTCCGGCATCGCTCTATGTCTTATGGCGGCTTTGGGTATATTGATAGTTATTATACGCGCTTTGTGCGGCGTTCCTTCAGCCAACGGCTGGGCATCTCTGCTGTGTGTTATACTGTTTATCGGCGGACTTCAACTGTTTTGTATCGGAATTCTGGGAAAATACCTTTCCCGAACCTATATGGAAACCAAAAAGCGCCCCATATTTATCGTGCGCGAAACAGAGGAGGATATTAAGAAAAAATGATCGAACTTGGTATTATTTCTTATCAGCCTAACGGCGACGGAATTCGTTGGGTAAAGAGCCTCGGACTCAACAACGTGGAATTTTGTCTTAACGGCGATGAGATATATTCTCTCAATGCCGAAGACGTTGTTAATGCCTGCAAGGAGACCGGCGTAAGGGTTGCCTCCGTTGGCAGATGGGGCAGATTCAGAATCAACCCTGACGGAAGCATTAACGAAAAAGAGCAGAAAGATGAATTCCTTCTCATAGATTTTTGCCGCAAGGTAGGCTGTCCCGTATACGTTACCGGCTGTAACTACGTTGACGGGCTTTCTTATTACACTAACGTTACCGCGACTATCGATTATTTTAAATCTCTTATGGATTACGCAGGCGATGACGTTAAGATATGCACCTATAACTGTAATTGGAACGCATATACCAACAAGCCTCACGAGTGGGATATTATTCACGATCATCTTCCCGCTCTCGGTATTAAGTTTGACCCTTCCCATACCATTATCGGCGGAAGAAACTGGCAGGACGAGGCTGTTAAATACGGACATAAGTTCTACCATATGCACGTAAAGGGCACCGTTGATATCGGTGGCGGCAGATTTGACGATCCTCCTGCAGGAATGGATTCTATCAACTGGGGGTTGCTTGTTTCCATCATGCGTAAGCACGGCTACAACGGCGTTATGTCTATTGAGCCTCACTCCGAAACATGGCAGGGCGAGCTTGGCGAAAAGGGCATTGCTTACACTATCAGAATGATGAAAGAACTTCTTTTTATTGAGGACTGAAAGTAATGGGACTTTTTTCACGGAAACGCCGTCCGCCCAAAGATACGTCAAGCGTTGAATTCAAGCGCTATATGGCGGAGCGCATAAGCGATAAGCTTATTAAGTGCGTGCTTGAGCGGAATGACGATTATACCGATACTATCATCGGAAAAAGTGGCTTTTTCGCGGTAAAGGACGGACTTTTGGAAATTATAACCGAGGGAAATACGGTTTTCTGCGGTGAGATAGATACGCTCACTATATGGGAGCTTCTTTCGCTGGACGGCGTGGTTATCACCGGATACGACCGTACTGTAGGCCGTTCCCGTACGGTTATGGCATATTACAAATATTACCGCGAGGTAAAATAATAAAAACAAAAAACTTATTTTTAAGGAGAATAAAAACTATGGCAGACAGAATCGTAAAAGTCGGCGTTATCGGCTGCGGCGGTATCGCTAACCAGAAACACCTTCCTTCTCTTCACAAGCTTCCCAACGTACAGCTTGTTGCGTTCTGCGATATCATCGTAGAAAAAGCGGAGAAGGCTGCAAAGACCTACGGCACTCCCGATGCAAAGGTTTATGAGGATTACAAGGAACTTCTTAAGGATGAATCCATTGAAGTAGTTCACGTTTGTACCCCCAACAGAAGCCACAGTTTCATTACTATAGACGCGCTTGAAGCAGGAAAGAACGTTATGTGCGAAAAGCCTATGGCTATCAACGCAACCGAGGCAAAGAAGATGGTTGATGCCGCTAAGCGCACCGGCAAGAAGCTTTCTATCGGTTATCAGAACCGCTTCCGTCCCGAAGTTCAGTTTATCAAGAAGGAATGTGACGAGGGCAACCTTGGTGATATCTACTACGCAAAGGCAACCGCTCTCCGTCGCCGCGAAGTTCCTACCTGGGGCGTATTCCTTAACGAATATGAGCAGGGCGGCGGTCCTCTCATCGATATCGGTACTCACGCGCTCGACCTTACTCTTTGGTCTATGAACAACTACAAGCCCAAGTTCTGTGTTGGTACTACATACGAAAAGCTTAAGAAGGAAGTTCCCTCCGGCAACGCTTGGGGCGAATGGGATCCCGAGCAGTTTACCGTTGAGGATGCGGCTTTCGGTTTCATCGTAATGGAAAACGGCGCAACCGTTCTGCTTGAATCCAGCTGGGCTCTTAATATTCTTGATCCTCGTGAAGCTTGCACCACTCTTTGCGGTACCAAAGCAGGTATCGATATGAACGATGGTGTTCGTATGAACGGTATCCGTCAGGGCAGAAGATACTGCCTCAAGCCTGACCTTAATGCAGGCGGCGCAGACTTCTATGAAGGCGTTGGCTCCGGCTCTCCCTCCGATATGGAAGCTGCTCTCTGGATCGATTCAGTTGTAAACGATCACGATCCCGTTGTTCTTCCCGAGCAGGCTTACTGCGTATCTCAGATACTTGAGGGTATCTATGAATCCGCAAAGTCCGGCAAGCCCTATTACTTCAACGAAGAGAAATAAGGAGTTTTTACCGTTATGACACTTGGCGTACTTACCAACCTTTTGGGACATATGTCTCTCCGTGAGGCTCTTGCGTATCTCCGCTCCATCGGCGTAGAATCTCTTGAGCTTGGCTGCGGCGGTTATCCCGGCAAGGCACATTGCAATCCTCAGGTGCTTCTTAACGATGAAAAAGCCCTTGAAGAATTCAAAGCAACTATCGAAGAATTCGGTATGCCCATTAAGACTCTGTCTGCACACGGCAACCCTGTTCACCCTAACAAGGAACTGGCTGAGGCTTGGAGAAAGGATTTCAGAGATGCGGTTTTGCTTGCTGAAAAGCTGGGCGTAGATACCGTTGTAACCTTCTCCGGCTGCCCCGGTGATTGCCCCGAATCCAAGCGCCCCAACTGGGTAACCTGTGCTTGGCCTGAGGATTATCTTGAGGTTCTGGATTATCAGTGGAACGAGGTACTCATTCCTTATTGGAAGGAAGAGGCTGAATTCTGTAAGAGTCACGGTCTTAAGCATATCGCTTTTGAGATGCATCCCGGCTTCTGCGTATACAATCCCGAAACCCTCCTCCGTCTCCGCAATGCGGTAGGTGATATTATCGGCGCAAACTTTGATCCCTCCCATCTTATTTGGCAGGGTATCGATCCCGTGGCCGCTATCCGCGCTCTTACCGGTGCCATCTATCATTTCCACGCAAAGGATACTTGTATAGATAAATATAACACTGCCGTTAACGGCGTGCTTGACACCAAGCATTATGGTGATGAGCTTCATCGTTCTTGGGTATTCCGTGCTGTGGGCTATGGTAACAGTGAGGAATATTGGCGCAAGATGATATCCGATCTTAAGCTTTCCGGTTATGACGGAATCATCTCCATCGAGCATGAAGACAGCTTTATGACCAACAAAGAAGGTCTTGAGAAGGCGGTTAAATTCCTTTCGGATATTATCATCCGCGACCCCAAGCCCTCCACTATGCATTGGGCATAACAGAACACCTCGCAAAAGGTTATTCGGTTATTCAGATTAAATTTATACTAAAGGTGCGGGGGCAATTAATGCCCCCGCAAAAATAAAATTATGATTAATTATTACGTTTCCTGCTTAGTTGAACACGCACTTGAAAAAAAGCTTATTGCGGAATGCGACAAGGTTTACATAATCAACCAGCTTGTTGACCTGCTTGAGCTTGACGGATACGAGCCCGAAGCTGTTACCGAGTCTATTCCTTTACACGTTATTCTGGGAAAAATATGTGATTACGCTTGTGAAAAGGGCATAATTCCCGAGGATACGATTACCAGACGTGATCTGTTTGATACCCGCGTAATGGGAATTTTTACTCCCAGGCCTTATGATGTTTTACAGGAGTTTGACAAATGCTATTCGGTTTCTCCTCGTCTGGCAACCGATTGGTTTTATGCTTTTTGCCGTGACGTAAACTATATCCGTACCGAGCGTATTGAAAAGGACAAGCGTTGGGTCACCAATACCGAATACGGTCCTCTTGATATTACGGTTAACCTTTCCAAACCGGAAAAGGACCCCAAGGATATTGCGGCAGCGGCGGCGGATTTCGGAAAAAGCAAATATCCAGCTTGCCTTCTTTGCGTGGAAAACGAGGGGTTTGCAGGAAATATGCGTCATCCCGCGCGCCAGAATATAAGGCTAATTCCCGTTGATATTGCGGGCGAAAAATGGAGAATGCAGTATTCTCCCTATTCTTATTATCCTGAGCATTGTATCGTGCTTAACAGTCAGCACAAGTCAATGGTCATTGACAACCGTGTGTTTGACAAGCTGTTCGATTTTACAGATAAATTTCCCCATTACTTTGTGGGCTCAAACGCCGATCTTCCTATCGTTGGCGGAAGCATTCTTTCCCACGAGCATTTCCAGGGCGGAAAGTATGAGTTTCCTATGGATCGTGCCGATAAGCTGCTTGAGTTTAGCGTTCCCGGCTTCAGCGGTGTCAACTGCACCGTGCTGAAATGGCCTATGTCGGTAATACGTCTTAAATCCTCAAGCCGTTCCCGCATAGTAAAGCTTGCAAATCGTATTCTCGATTGCTGGCGTTCATACAACGATCCTGAAGATAATATTATTTCTTCCGACGAGACGGGTTTACATAACACTATAACGCCTATCGCTCACCGTGAGAATAATTCTTATCGTCTGGATCTCGTTTTGCGTAATAATCAGACTTCTCCCTCCCGTCCTATGGGCATACACCATCCCCGTCCCGAATATCACCATATCAAGAAAGAGAACATCGGACTTATAGAGGTAATGGGGCTTGCCGTTCTTCCTGCCCGTCTTGAAAAAGAGATGGCGCGTCTTAAAGAAATAGTGCTTTCCGGCGGTGACGTTCGACATGATCCTCTCACCACCTCTCATGCGGATTGGATAGAGGAGATACAGAGCAGATGCGATGTCAACAGCAGTAATATTGATATCGTTCTTCAGAACGAGATAGGTATCGTGTTCAAAAACGTACTTGTAGATTGTGCCGTATTTTCGGATACGGAGGCGTTCAAGCGGTTTATTGAATATGCATCTGCGCTCAAAACTCAAAAGAAAAAATAATTGTAGAGGTGTTTTTATGAAAAGAATATTTATTATCGCGCTGTCGCTTTTAATGGCGGCTTGTCTTTGCGTTTCGCTTACATCTTGTCTTTTTCTTTCTTACAGCAACGGAACTACCGTTTCGGACGCAGAAATGTCTAAAATCGCGGTAATTCCTGAGCAGGACGAGTACGTTCTTCCCGAGGGATACAAGGAATACAACGAGGGTAAGATTTATTTCGCATATCCCGATGAGTGGATCATTCAGGACGGAAGCGTTGTCATCATCGTTAACGAAAGCGGCATTGGCAACAATATAACTTTGTCATACGAGGTTTATTCCGATCTTTATGTGACTATCACTCCCGAAAAGTTTGATGAGCTTGTTTCTCCTACCTACGAGTCTATGGGTGCAACCGTTTCCGGTGTTACCATAAAGCAGGTTACAAATAAGAATAGCGTTGCCATTACACAGATCGCATACTTCATGTCATTGAACGGTGTTAATATGGAGCAGACGATGTTCATTTTCCCTGCCGATAACAAGAATTACGTAGTTACCGTTACCGAGGCTGAGCCTGATTCCGAGCTTGTCGATACCGTATTTAATTCCATCCGAGTAGATAAATAAAAAGAAAAACTATGCTTCTCTTTTAAAAGGGAAGCATAGTTGTTTTTTTCTTGTATTATTGCGGAAATCCCGGAATTACTTGTTGTTTTCAACGTTACCGATGTTAACGCGGTTGTAGGGGATAGCAATTCCGTTCTCTTTCAGTACGTCCAACACGTCCTGACGGGTCTGGAATATTGCAGTCCAGAAGTTATCGTTGTCTGCGTAATATCTCACACACATGGTAATATAGCTTTCGCCGTAACCCACTATTTCAACGGTAATGGGGTGCTCCTTCAGACGGTAGGGATTTTCCTCTGCCACTTGGCGCAATATCTGTCTCACCAGCTTAAGGTCGCATTCATAAGGCACGTTAACGGATATATCGGCTCTCCTTTTGCCCATAACGGTGTAATTCACTACCGCATCATCGGATAATTTTCCGTTGGGAAGGGAAACCTTCAGGTTATCGGGGGTAATAATGTGAGTATAAAGTATGGTAATATCCTCAACAGTTCCCGAATATCCGGCGCCCTCGATATAATCTCCAATCTGGAAAGGCTTGAATATAAGCAGCATAAGTCCGCCTGCAAAATTGCTTAACGAGCCTTGCAACGCAAGTCCTATAGCAAGACCGCAGGATGCAATAGCCGTCACAAAGGATGCGGCAGGTACACCCAATATAAGCAGACATCCGATAAGCACCGCTGCATTCAGCCCTATCTTTATAAGACTGTTCAGAAATGATGCCACGTTCTTATCAATTTTTTGCATGCCTCTGCTGTTTTTTATCTTTTTTGAAAAATGCTTTGCCAGCTTTAAGCCAACTACCAACAAAAGCATTGCGAAAACGAGACGAAGTCCGATAGTTTTTGCAAGCTGTAAAAGCGTATCTAAAAGCTGTTTAAGTAATTCGTCCATTTTGTTCTACTCCTTTACGGCAGATTATAGCATTTCCTGAACTGCTTGTCAATTATCATTGACATCAGACTTAAAATATATTAAAATCATATCAGAACGGAGGTGCTTCTTTTGACACAATTTGAACTTTCTGTGCTTGATTGGATATCCGAGCATTTGTCCTGCGGATTTTTGGATGCAGTTATGCCTGCCATAACCTTTTTGGGAGACGGCGGCTGGTTCTGGATCGCAATTGCCGTTGTAATGCTGATTTTTAAAAAGACCCGTAAAACCGGACTGATGATGGGCGTTGCGCTTATATGCGGTCTGCTTATCGGCAATCTGTTTCTCAAGCCGGTGGTGGCGCGTGTCCGCCCCTTTGATATGAATCCCGCAGTTCAGCTTCTTATTGAAAAGCCCCATGATTTCTCCTTCCCCTCGGGTCATACCCTTGCTTCCTTTGAGGCGGCGGTGGTACTGTTTGCCCGTGAGAAAAAGTATATAGGAATACCTGCTTTGGCGCTGGCGTCCCTTGTGGCGTTTTCCCGTATGTATCTTTACGTTCATTATCCAACCGATATTCTGGGCGGAATTCTGTTGGGAACAGCCTTTGCTTTCTTCGGCATCTGGCTGGTTAATAAATTGTGGAGCTATTTTGAAACAAAGAAAAAACAAAAAACATAACGTCTGTCGAAAAGTGCCGAAAGTTTTTTTGGCACTTTTTTATCTTTTGGTCTTGACTTTATATTCTTTCTGTGCTATTATAATTAGGCTGACAAGCCGGTGTGGCGGAATCGGCAGACGCCCGAGACTTAAAATCTCGTGGGATTATATCCCGTACCGGTTCGACCCCGGTCACCGGCACCATTTAATATCGCGGAGTAGAGCAGTCCGGTAGCTCGTCGGGCTCATAACCCGGAGGTCGTAGGTTCAAATCCTGCCTCCGCAACCACTGAATAGGTCCCCACTTTTGAACCCGGTAACTCCGGATTTGAAAGTGGGGATCTTTCAT
>JAZOBE010000030.1:0-36886 GCA_045595785.1 Eubacteriales bacterium | reverse complement strand
TTTTATTAAATATGTGGTAAAATAGTATATATATCTCCATCTACCGTCAGTTGATATCTCCCCATTCAACCTGCGGTGTGTGGATTTTTAATAAAAAGCGGTGTATCATCACCTTGAAAGGAGGAGTTTCATGGATCAGGCGAAAATAGGAATATTTATTGCCGAGCGTAGAAAAGCTTTGGGACTCACTCAGGCACAGCTTGCGGAAAAACTGAGTATTACAGATAGAGCAGTGTCCAAATGGGAAACAGGAAAAAGCCTGCCGGATTCTTCCATCATGCTTGAATTGTGTGATATTTTGAAGATTACCGTAAACGATTTATTAACAGGGGAGGAAATCAATATGGAAAACAACAATCAAAAAAACGAACAACTCTTACTTGAAATGGCAAAGGAATTGGAGAAGAAAAACAAAACAATTTGGACTGCGATGTGGATAATCATGGCAGTAAGTATCATTGGATTGCTCGGAGGTCTCGCGCTCATCGCGTTGTTTATGCCCGAGAGCCCTTGGATGCTCGTTGCAATACTCACGCTCTGCGTGGTCTTCCTGATACCGTGCTTTTATGCGTTAAAGCTTGAAGTAAGCGTGGGAGCTTACAAGTGCAAAAATTGCGGCCACGATATTGTGCCTACTTATTCGGAAGCACTGTGGGCAATGCACAGCGGAACTACCCGTTACTTGAAGTGTCCAAAATGCAACAAGCGCACGTGGTGCAAAAAAGTAATAAAAAAATAAGTTTTAATTTTGCCGCGCCCCGAGAAGCATAAGACCTCTCGGGGCTATTTACATTTACCGTACAGTGTGGTATAATGCGGCAAAAGGTTTTTCAGGAGCTTGTTATGTCTGTACAAAACGCTGTTGCCCATCTCAAAAAATACGGGCTTGAAGATAAGATAATGTTTTTTGAGGTTTCCTCTGCTACCGTTGCGGAGGCGGCTGAGGCTATCGGCTGTGACGGAGCGGAGATCGCAAAAACACTTTCCTTCCTTGTTGACGATTCTCCCGTGCTTATCGTCGCGGCAGGTGACGGAAGAATAGACAACGGTAAGTTCAAAGCCGCGTTTCATACCAAAGCAAAAATGCTTTCCTTTGAACAAGTTGAAGATCTTGTAGGCCACGCCGTAGGCGGAGTTTGTCCCTTCGGAATAAAGAACGGCGTTAAGGTATATCTGGACGTTTCCTTAAAGCGGTTTCAGGTAGTATATCCTGCTTGCGGTAACGCTTCCAGCGCAGTAAAGCTCACTCTCGCTGAATTGGAAAAAGCATCCGAGCCTTTGGGTTGGGTGGACGTTTGCAAGGAAACTATATAAAATAAGAAAAGACCGAGGGGCTACAACCACTCGGTTTTGTATTTTATTCGTAAAAATATTCACAAATATGAAAATTATCCGCTTTTGTGCATAAAACCACTTGATTTCTGTAAAAAAGGTAGTATAATGTATTCACTAACATTTTTTATGGAGGAAACAGAAAATGAAAAAATTGCTCGCATTTATTCTTTGTGCCGTAATGGTACTGTCTTTTGCAGGATGTGCCTCCTTCAGACCTTATGAAGATATTGAAGCATCCGGTAAGCTGGTAGTTGCAACCAACGCAACCTTCCCGCCCTATGAATATATCGAAGACGACGGTTCTTACGCAGGTATCGATATAGATATAATCAAGGCTGTAGGTGAATATCTCGGTCTTGAGGTTGAGATAATGAACATCGAGTTCGATGCTATCATTACCTCCGTAAGCACCGGTAAAGCAGATCTCGGTATCGCAGGCATGACCGTTACCGAAGACAGACTTGAAAACGTTGACTTTTCCGATACTTATGCTACCGGTAAGCAGGTAGTTATCACCGCTTCCGATTCCGGCATCAGTGGCGTTTCAGACCTTGCAGGTAAGAAGGTCGGCGTACAGACCGGCACCACCGGCGATATCTACGCTTCCGACGACGATACTATCGGTGAAGTAGTTCAGTACGATAGCGGTACAGAAGCAGTTCTCGCTCTTTCTCAGGGCAAGATCAACGCTGTTATTATTGATAACGAGCCTGCGAAGAAGTATATCGAAAAGTATGATAACCTTATCATCATCGACGAAGAGTATACTTATGAAGAGTACGCTATGTGTATCGCAAAAGGCAATACCGAGCTTACCGCAAAGATAAACGAGGCTCTGGATGCACTTGAAAAGAGCGGCGCACTTCAGGCTATTATCGATAAGTATATCAAAGAGAACTAATTAACAATGGCAGATTTTTTCCGTTCTATAGCGGACGGCTTTTATGAGAATTTTATTGAAGCCGACCGTTGGAAGTTTTTGGCAGATGGCTTGTGGGTCACTGTCTACGTTACCGTTTGCGCCGCACTCATCGGTGTAATAATTGGCTTTTTGGTAGGTCTTGTTCGTGCAAACTCAGTCAGAAGTGGCAAGAAAAATATACTTACCGTTATTTGCGATATATACGTAACCGTAATACGCGGAACGCCGGTAATGGTTCAGCTGCTTATTATATATTACGTCGTGTTTGCTTCGGCCCGTAATATACCGCCTGCCGTTTCTGCCATCATATGCTTCGGCATAAATTCCGGTGCGTACGTTTCCGAGATATTCCGTTCGGGTATCTTGTCCATCGATATCGGTCAGACAGAAGCCGGAAGAAGTCTTGGACTTTCTTCTTCGCAGACAATGTCCCGTATCATACTGCCTCAGGCAATAAAGAACGCACTTCCTGCCTTGGGCAATGAAATGATCACTCTGCTTAAGGAAACATCGGTTGTAGGATATATCGGCTTGGTTGACCTTACAAAGTCTCACGCCATTATAAAATCCCGCACGTTTTCCGCCTTTTGGCCCTTGTTGGCTATTGCCGCAATATATCTGGTAATAGTAATGGGACTTACCAAGCTTCTGGGAATACTTGAAAGGAGGCTGCGCCAAAGTGATAAGCGTTAAAAACCTTTCAAAGAATTTCGGCTCTCTTCAAGTTCTTAAGAATATTGATCTTGAGATACAGCGCGGTGAAAAGGTGGTAATCATCGGTCCCTCGGGAAGCGGTAAATCCACGCTTCTCCGTTGCCTCAATATGCTTGAAGTACCTACGGGCGGCAATATTATTTTTGACGGAACCGATATAACCGACAAAAAGTGTAATCTTAATATTATCCGCCGCCGTATGGGAATGGTTTTCCAGAACTTCAATTTGTTCCCTCACAAAACCGTGCTTGAAAATATTACTCTTGCCCCTGTAATGACCAAAAAATGCACAAAGCAGGAAGCGAAAGAGAAAGCGTTACAGCTGCTTGCTCGTGTTGATCTGTCGGACAAAGCAGACGTATATCCCGCACAGCTTTCCGGCGGTCAGAAACAGCGTATCGCTATTGTCCGTGCGCTGGCAATGGACCCTGACGTTATGCTCTTTGTCGAGCCTACCTCTGCACTCGACCCCGAGATGGTAGGAGAGGTGCTGGAGGTTATGCGTGAGCTGGCGGAAAACAATATGACCATGGTGGTGGTCACCCACGAAATGGCGTTTGCCCGTGAAGCCGCTACCCGAGTATTGTTTATGGACGAGGGACATATCCTTGAGGATGCACCGCCGGAGGAGTTTTTCGAAAATCCGAAAAATCCCCGTGTTAAGGAATTCCTTTCCAAAATTTTATAAAAAACAAGGTACACTCTTTTAGGAAAGAGTGTACTTTTTTGTTTAATTGTGATATACTGTTAAAAACGTGTTGACGGCGGTGTGTTTTATGAATATGGAAAAGCTATTTAACGAATGTGAAAGATTAAACGAAAAGTATATTTCTTTTCTCATAGATATCTGCAATATCTCCAGCAAATCGGATAATAAAAAGGGAGTTGATGCCGTGTGCGATTTCTGCGCGCGCTTCGCTGCAGACATGGGGTATGCCGTTAAGGTGGAGCAGATACAAGGCTCGGGCAACGTAATGTCCGCAACTCTTAACCCCGATGCATCGGGAGAAGCCGTGTGCGTTTCTGCACATATGGATACCGTCCATCCCGATGGACTTTTCGGCATCAGCAGGGAAGGGGATAAGCTTATCGGTCCCGGTGTCTACGATTGCAAGGGCGGTATCGCCGTGGGCTTTTTGCTTATGGAAGCACTTAAAAACTGCGGATATGTTGATTCTCCCGTGAAGATTATTCTCCAAAGCGACGAAGAGGTGCAGTCTCTCTCCTCGGGGCTCAAGACCATTGAGTTTATGTGCGCTGAAGCAAAGGGCGCAAGAGCGTTTTTCAACCTTGAGGGAAGAATTAAAGGCAAGATAACCACTGCCCGCAAAGGAATTTTGAGATACAGATACGATATAACCGGTATTCCCGTCCACGCAGGCACATATTTCGGCGGCGCGTCTGCAATAAAAGAAGCCGCCCACAAGGTACTGGCTATCGAGGAAAAGTCCCGTGTAGACGGTATTACCTACAACTGCGGCATCATTCAGGGCGGCACTGTTATGAATACCGTTCCCGCAAACTGCAGCGTGTTTATGGATATCCGCATCCGTACTGAAAAGGATATAGAGGAAGCGGAAAAGAATCTCTTTGACGTGGGCAACACCGTTTACGTGGAAAACACTCATACGGTAACCACCAAGGTATCCTCCCGTCCTCCTATGGAGCGTACCGAGAAAAACGCAAAGCTGTTTGAGGATATACTTTCTTGCTCCCGTAAATACGGCTTGGGCGAATTTGAGGAAAATTCGGTAACCGGCGGTTCGGACGCGGCGTATACCACCATCGCGGGTATCCCCACCGTTGACGATATGGGCCCCCTCGGAGGCGATTACCATACTACCGACGAATGGATAGATATCCCCTCTGTTTCAGACAGCGCAAAGATCATCGCCGCGTATATTGTAGGGTAAAAAAGTTTCACCCCAAGAATCCGCAAGGCTTCTTGGGATGATTATTTTTTGGGTGGATATCAATGTCCTCTCGGGTCGGCATAATTACTGCCCGCTATTTTGGATTGATACACGTAAATCGTATAATAGCTTTTTCCCGCTTCGAGGGGAAAATCGAATTCAAGGCGGGCGTGTGCGTTGTAGTCGGTGTATATTTCCGTGCCTTCTTGCAGGTAATAAGTTGCCACTTCGAACTTGTCGTCAAGGGTCTCCACAAGCGACTTGACTTCGTCCTCGTCGGCTTTCACCAATATTGCGGAAAAATAGTTTATTCCGTTGCCGTTTCCGTTAAGCTTTCCGTAAACCGACTGTGTGTCCAGCACCTCAATGCTTTCGCCTTTCACCGATAATTCAAAAACGGTCTCAAAGCCTTTAAGTATAACCGAATTCCAAGAGATAAACGCAAAGACAATTGCTGTGACGGCAACAAGAACGCCAACAAGGAAAAATGTAATAATCTTTTTTGTTTTTGTCATATTCATCCCTCCGTATTCATGGTAACACAACCTTTTTATCTTGTCAATATTTTCCGCTTTATCAGACGAAAGTTTAAGGAATGCACACAATTTATACACAAATTATTTGTTTATATTATACAGATTTTACGGCGTGTTTTCGCTGTTTGACAACAACCCGCATATACTGACAGCATCAGAGTAAATTTCTCTTGCAAAAGCATTTTTTTTGTGATATTATTAAACTGTGATATTATGTAGCATTCTGTAAAAGGATTTGATAAAATGTTGTTCAGAAACAGAAAAAAGGTCGCCAAGTTCGGCGGCAGCTCCCTGGCGGACGCAAACCAGTTCAGAAAGGTTGCGGCAATAGTTGCGGCAGATAAAGCGCGCAGATACGTTGTCCCCTCCGCACCGGGTAAGAGATTTAAGGATGATATTAAAGTAACCGATATGCTTATCGCTTGCCAGAAAACGGCGGACTATATGCCTATCTGGGAAAAGATAAAGGAGCGCTATAACGGCATTATTGCCGACCTTGGTATCTCGATTTCTCTTGATAACGAGTTCGCGCTTATCGAAAACGCGCTGTCAGAGGGCACTACCGTGGACTATATGGCGTCCAGAGGTGAATATCTCAACGGTATCGTGCTTGCCGCTTTCCTCGGTTTTGAGTTTGTGGATGCGGCAGAGGTAGTTCGCTTTACCGCAGACGGTAAGTTTGACCCTCACACCACCAACGCTATTATGGGTGAGCGTCTGTCCGGCGTATACAACGCGGTTATCCCCGGCTTTTACGGTGCGGACGAATACGGCAAGGTGCGTATTTTTGCACGCGGCGGCAGTGATATTACCGGTGCGTTGGTTTCCCGCGCAGTAATGGCTGATATATACGAAAACTGGACCGACGTTAGCGGTTTCCTTATGTGCGACCCCCGTATTGTAGAGGATCCTACTCCTATTAAGACCATAACCTACCGCGAACTGCGTGAGCTTTCTTATATGGGCGCAGGCGTTCTTCACGAGGAAGCTGTTATCCCCGTAAAGCTTGCAGGTATTCACATTAATATTAAAAACACCAACAAACCCGAGGATAACGGCACTATGATCGTGCCCGAATCCGAGGATATTCCTACAGACGGTCTTATTACCGGTATCGCAGGAAAGAAGGACTTTGCGGTAATCCGTATCGAAAAGGACCTTATGAACTCGGAAATCGGCTTTGTTCAAAAGGTGCTGGAGGTACTCTCCTCTCACGGTATGTGCTTTGAGCATCTGCCTTCCGGTATTGATACCATGTGCGTCGTACTCAGTCGCAAGGAGATCGAGGGCAGAGAGCCCGAATTGCTTACCGAGATAACCCGTGCCGTTTCTCCCGATAATATTGACGTTGTTACAGGTGTCAGCCTTATCGCCGTAGTGGGCAGAGGTATGAAGAGTGCCAAGGGTACCGCATCCAGAGTATTTACCGTCCTTGCAAAGAACGATATTAATATCCGTATGATCGATCAGGGCTCCAGCGAGCTGAATATTATCGTCGGTGTTGACGATAGCGATTTTGAAAAAGCTATCCGCGCCGTATACAGTGAGTTCGGCACCAAATGAAAGAGTATTTAACTTTGGGAATGCCTGCCGAGGACCGTTTTACCGAAAAGAAAAGCGTGTTTATCGGTAACGCCGCCCGCGTGGAAACAGAGGACGAGGCTATCGCCTTTGTAAAAAAGATAAAAGCCAAGTATCCCGATGCAAAGCACAACGTATACGCCTATATCCTGCGTGAGAATAATCTGTCCCGCTTTACCGATGACGGTGAGCCTCACGGTACCGCCGGTATGCCCGTGCTTAACGTGCTTCGCGGACGTAATCTTGTAGATTGCGCCGTGGTGGTAACCCGTTATTTCGGCGGAATACTGCTTGGCACAGGCGGTCTTGTACGCGCTTATACGGACGGAGCCATCCTTGCGGTAAACGCCGCAGGCACTGTGGAAATGTCCCCCTGCGCTCTCATCAGGACTGACAGCGACTATACGGATTATCAGAAAATTCGTTATTCCGTCACCAAAATGGGCGGCGAGGAAAAGGATACCGTATACGGTATGGGCGTAACCGCCTATTTCAATATCCCTTTCGAGCTGGCACAGCAGGCGTGCGTTTCCGTTTCGGAGCAGACCTCTGCCCGCGCCACCGCAGAAATAGTCGGAACTTCTTACAAAGAAATATTAAAATAACAAAACAGCCGTTTTATATGGCTGTTTTTTGTGTTTAATAGGTAAATCAACGCTTGTTTTTTTCCAATGTTGCTTTAGAAAACTAAAATATAACGTTATTGTAAAATAGCTTTACAAATGCTATTATTATATCGTCAGGTGCGCGCCTGCTATTGACGAGGAGGTTATTTATGATTGAACTGAAGATTGCAGAAACCATTTTACGCGAGCGAAGAAAGCTCAAGCTTACGCAAGAGGAACTGGCATCTGCGTTAAACGTGTCTCCGCAGGCAGTGTCGAATTGGGAGAGAGGCGGATATCCGGATATTACCATGCTTCCGCGAATCGCCAATTTTTTCAAAATCACTGTAGATGAGCTAATCGGAAACGACGATGCCGCAAAGCAAGCGGATATAGAGGAATATAAGAAAAAATACAGCGAGCTTATATGGAAGGACAAAATCGAGCTTGCCAAAGAATATTACCGCAAGTACCCTTCGGATTTTACCATTGCAGAAGATCTTGTGTGGGCAATAATGAAAGAGCGTGAATCTTGGGATACCGAATACGAGTTGGTTAAGGAAGTATGCACCAAGATACTTGCGGAGTGCAGTTGGGAATACACAAGACAAAACGCTACCGAGGTAATGAGTATTGTTTGCACCGATGAAGACTGGGAAAACTGGCAGTATAAAAGCGAGCAGTTTTATTCATCCTGCCTTAACGAGCGCATCGAGGAAAGATACTGGCGCAGAGGCACAAAGGATAAATTCGAAAGTCAGAGCAACGCCAACGACCTGCTTACGCTTATGCATTTCCTTGGCAGAGAATATATGCGGTATTATGAGCAGGGTAACGATATGTTGTTTGAAAATCCTGTAAGGACTGCCGCGCTTATGAAATACCGCATGCGTATACTTGAAGCCATAACCGAAGACGGCACTGTTCCCGAAGCGTGGAGCGGATGCTATGCGGATTGCTGCTTGAAAGCTGCAGGCGCGCTTATCGGTGCAGGTGAGTATGATGAAGGCTTTGAATATTTGGAAAAAAGTTTTGATTTGTATGAGCGCTGGCTTTTAATTCCCGACGGTGCATGGATGGACGTTGGAAATCCTGCTCTGTTTGAAAAGGCAAAAATATCCAAGGTAGATAAGGGATGTGTTGTAAATATCCGTACCAATGATAATACCGAGGTTTGGTCGCCTTATTTATGGCTGTTTTGGCAACTGGGAAAAGATATAGAACGGGCGCTTTCCTCTTGGCGTTGGTTTGATTCGGTACGTGAAGACCCAAGATATAAGTTCTTTTACGAGAAAGCAAAATTGTTTGCAGAAAAATAGTAAAAACTAAACCGCACTTCAATTTCAAGTGCGGTTTGATTTTTATATGGGGTCCCCAAAAAAGCAAAGCATTTTAGGGGTGATTTTTTTTACGGGGTCCCCAAAAATGCAAAGCATTTTAGGGGTGATTTTTTTTATGGGGTCCCCAAAAATGCGGAAGCATTTTAGGGGTAATTTTTTTATGGGGTCCCCAAAAACGCGCAAGCATTTTAGGGGTGATTTTTTCTTGGGGTCCCCAAAAATGCAAAGCATTTTAGGGGTAATTCTTATCTTCCAAACTGTTTATTCAGCCATTTTATAGCCATGTCCACCCATCTTCCGAGGTAGGGGTCGTTATAATCGGGAGCGTAGGGCGGAGTGGTTTCCTCGTTGCAGAGCGAAAGCCCGTGGCCGCCGTGGGGGAACACGTGCAGTTCGAAGGGGACTCCGTTTTTATACAGCGCGCTTGCAAGGGCGAGAGAATCGGAAAGGGGGACGTAATCATCTGCAAAGGTGTGCCATATAAACATGGGCGGGGTATCTTTATGGACCATTTCGTCTGTATAAAGATGCTGTGCCTGCTCTGTGGTGTAGTCACCCTCAATGCCCAAAAGCTGTTTGAAGCTTCCCACATGTGAGCGCACTACGGGATAACAGCATATAGCCGCATCGGGACGGCAGTTAAGCCCTTCAAGGGCGGGATCATTATAAGCGGAGGCTATCCAAGCCGAAAGGTGTCCGCCTGCGGAAAATCCGATAGTTGCGATTTTGTTGGGGTCAATATTATATTCCTTCGCATGGGTGCGGATATGGTCGATAACACGGGCAACATCCTTTAACGGATTTTTGTCCCGTGCGTTTTCGCCAACGCTGTAAAAGAGAGTGAATGTGTTACAGCCTGCCGCAATAAACTGGTTTGCCACGGGCTGTGCCTCACGGGGAGAGCAAAACATATAAGCACCGCCGGGAAGTACAACCACCGCAGGGCGGGGACGTACGGGAAGGTCGGGGTGAGTTTTTGCTATATGGGCGTCAACGTAAACGCCGTTGCCGAAATCAATTCTCATTATTTTTACCTGCTTTTACTTTTTTATAAACTCCGTATCCGCCAATGGCAATTACGGAAAAAATGCATAAATACAGCCATATATCGCCGATTACCGTGTACAGCGTGGTAGCGCTGCAGGCAAACGCCTTGCCGTAAAGTACGTCCTGCACCATAGGCTCGGTTTGCGCAAGGGTGTTGCCTCTTGGGTCGATAATACAGCTTATACCGGTGTTTGCCGCGCGGACAACGGGTCTGCCGGTTTCAATGGCACGGATCACCGAAAAATTCTTGTGCTCGTACACGCCACGGGTGGATTTGTACCAACTGTCGTTGGTAGCGACGAAAATAACGTCAGCGCCCAGCTTCACACCCTCACGGGCAAATGTGGGGAAGATAGAATCAAAGCACACCAGCGGTGCAAAGGTATAATCTGCGGCTTGTATTACCACCGTTTCTTCTCCTGCAGTAAGAGTCTCTGCAAAATTCATATCTCCCAGCGCAGGAATAACGCTTATTATCAGATCTCCGTAAGGAATAACCTCACCGAAAGGAACCGGATGCTGTTTGTCATAACGGTTACTTATGCTTCCGTCGGGATATATCGCCACAATGGAGTTGTAAAAGCTGTCGTCATCTCCAAAAACCAAAACGCCGGTAAGAATGGTTACGTTTTTCTCCTTGGCAACCTCTTTAAGAGGATACAGTCTCTCACAGTTATCACCGCTGTAGGCAGGGAAGGGAGATTCTGGCAGGAACAGCACCTGCGCGCCCTCGTCCGCCGCGGCTTCACACAGGGAAACGTAGGTTTCCACGATATAATCGTAATAATCGGGACGCCACTTGTCCTCACTGGTGACACAGCCCTGGATAACGGCGATGTTCTTTTCGTTTTCGGTTTTCGGCTGAACGTAAAGAAGCACCGTTCCCACGGCAATATTGCAGGCGAGTATTCCCGCGCCTATTGCCAACAGCTTTTTGTCTGCAGTAACAAGCCACATTCCGAGATAACCTGCCGATGCCGCAACAACGAATGCTATAAAATAACTGCCGAAAAGGGACGCTGTCTCCACCATAGGCAAAAATGACGCCTGTCCCACAGCAACCTTGCCCCAGGAGAAGGACAATTCGCCCAGCGACAGCACCCATTCGGATACTACCCACAGGGCGGCAAAGCAAAGGGGAAGAATATATTTGTTTTTCGGCGCCAGCTTTACAAGCCACATAACCGCACCGCAAAGCAGAGAATGATAAAGTGCAATTCCGATACAAGCGGCAATTACAATAGATATTCCCTCTGCGGCAGTAAAACCGAACCCCTCAAAGGGGTAAAGCGCCGAAAACCAATAATATAGGGGAATAAAGAATCCAAAGCAAAAACAATAGGAATAACGGAAAAACGCCTTTCTCTCACCGGAGAAAAGCGCAAAGAAATACAGCGCAAGTCCGGGAATGGCGAATATAAAGGTATAGTCGCTCCAGAATTGCACCGAATATATTATTCCGGCAATAAGACAGGTTATTGCAGGGTGCTTTTTAATAATCTCAGTCAAGGTCATTAAGCATTTTCTTAATTTCGTTAACAGCGAACTCAAAAGCGTGATATCCCGATTCAAAGGAATACTTGTGCTTTATATCGTCTGTATCCGAAAGGGACGCAAGGCCCGTAAACATCATAAGATGAGGCTCAACGGTGAGGATAAATTCACCCTCAACGTCTTTGTTTATTTGAGAAATCGTTTCTTTAAGATATGCGTTGCCGTATCCGGGAGGCACGATAATACCGTCTCCGTCGCAATCCTTTATATGCATATACTCAACGTAATCCTTAAGAAGGGCGTATGCACCGGATGCATCCTCACCGCAGAAGGGGAAGTTGCCGTTATCAAGCACTACCTTCAGTCTGCCTCCGAACATATCCATAAGCTCTTTTACGTTTTCGGGGCTCTGACCGAAAATGCCTTTTTCGTTTTCATGGCAAAGAGTAAATCCTCTTTCCTCTGCCATTTCCAGCAGTTGGGAAATAAGCGCAAAAACCTTTTCGCCAAAGCATTTTCTGTCCATTCCCTCGGCAGGGTAAAAGCTGAACATACGCACACGCTTACAGCCCAGCTTATCGCCGATATCCATAATACGGGTAAACAGCGCCTTGTGAGCGTCAATATCCCCGTCTACCTTTATCTTACCGATGGGGGAGCCGAGAGAAGACAAGGTTATTCCCGCATTATCAAGCTTTTTCTTTACGGTGTCAACTTCGCTGTCAGTAAGCTCCGTAAAGCTTTTTCCATCTACACCGCGAAGCTCTATCATATTTATTCCCAGCTTTTTCAGAGATCCAAGCTGCTCGTCAAAAACGGGCGATATCTCGTCTGCAAAGGCAGACAAAATGAATTTTGCCATTTAATTGTTACCTCCGAAGGGAACGACTACAATTTTGTTTTCTACAAAATAACCTGTGTAGGAGTGACCGTTGGGCCAGGTGTAGACCGATTCTCCTCTGTGAACGTAATCGTCCTTGTCATCGTAGCGGAAGCTGCCGTCATCGTTGCGGAGACGGGTATCCATGTAATCGTCAAGAAAATATCCGGTATAAGTCTCACCGTTTTTCCAGGTGTACACGCCGTAGCCGTTACGCTTATCGGCTTTGTATTCGCCGTTGTAAATATCACCCTCGGCAGATGTAAACACACCCTTGCCGTCCTTAAGGTCGTTCTTGAATTCACCTTTATACACCGCGCCGCTTGCCCAACGATAGGTTCCGGTGCCGTGCATCATATTATCCGAAAAGCTGCCCTCATAAGAGCTGCCGCCGGACATGGTGTACTTACCGCTTCCGTGCTTTTTACCGTTCATCAAAGAACCCACGTACACGTCGCCGTTTGCATAGGTATAGGTTCCCATACCGGTTATCTCGTCATTAAGGAAATCTCCTTCATACACGTCTCCGGTAGCGGCGTAGGTCATTTTGCCTTTTCCGTTACGGTAGATACCGCTAATGTTGCCCTCGTACACGTCGCCATTGTCGAAAACTATCTTTCCTGCGGCAAAATCAAGAGTAGCCGTATCACCGTTGGGATAACGTATGGTGCCCGTCATTTCCTGACCGCCGGACGCTTTACCGAAAAAGCGGTATCCCTCATCGGTAGAAACAAATCGGTATCCCATTGCAAGGAAAACCACCACCGTTATTATAACTAACATAACGGCAAACAGCATTATTTTAATAAATGGACTTCTTAACGCGTTTTTTACTTCGTTATTCAAAACAGTTCACCTACGCTGTCAACAATAATGGGAACCAGATAAGACGCCAACGCGCCCGTTGCAACTATAAGCAAAAGCAGACCAATAAGCAAAATGACCGGCATTTTTTCCGCACGGTATTTTTTGCCTGCAAGTGTTTCGTATTCCTTGGGAATGAAATACTTTCCGTCAGCGGTGGTTTTCACCATTTTTGACATGCCGCCGTTTTCACCAAGCTGCTTTTTAAGATAAGCATTAGGCTCATTAATTCCCAATTCCTTGCAGGATTTTGCGTTTTCCGCACCGATGCAACCATTGCCGATAAGCACAGAAACAAAACCTCCGCAAACCTTTTTTATAAAAAACATATATACCGCGCCGGCACAAAGTCCTGCGGTTATACCCCAAATAACATAGGTAAGAGTCATATTACGCCCCCTATCTTATTTCGGTCTTGTTACCCATATAGGGACGGAGAGGCTCGGGGATAGCAATACTGCCGTCCGCTCTCATATTATTTTCAAGGAATGCAATAAGCATTCTGGGAGGTGCTACAACTGTGTTGTTAAGGGTGTGCGCCAGATACTTTCCGTCCTTTCCGTTTACGCGGATCTTGAGACGTCTTGCCTGCGCGTCGCCAAGGTTGGAGCAGGAGCCTACTTCAAAGTACTTCTGCTGTCTGGGAGACCAAGCCTCAATATCAACACTCTTTACCTTCAGGTCAGCAAGGTCGCCGGAGCAGCATTCCAGCGTTCTTACGGGAATATCCATAGAACGGAACAGGTCAACGGTGTTTTGCCACAGCTTCTCAAACCATTCCTTGCTTTCCTCAGGCTTGCAGACAACTATCATTTCCTGTTTTTCAAACTGGTGGATACGGTAAACGCCTCTTTCTTCGATACCGTGTGCACCCTTTTCCTTGCGGAAGCAGGGGGAATAGCTGGTAAGAGTATAGGGAAGCTCCTCTTCGGGAATGATACGGTCGATAAATCTGCCGATCATGGAATGCTCACTGGTGCCTATAAGATACAGGTCCTCGCCCTCTATCTTGTACATCATAGCGTCCATTTCAGCAAAGCTCATTACGCCGGTAACTACTGAGGAACGGATCATATAAGGAGGAATACAGTATGTAAATCCTCTGTCGATCATAAAGTCTCTTGCATACGCCAGCACTGCGGAGTGGAGACGTGCAATATCGCCGGTAAGGTAATAGAAACCGTTACCTGCAACCTTACGGGCGGAATCAAGATCAATACCCTTAAGACGCTCCATAATTTCAGTGTGGTAAGGAATCTCGAAATCGGGAGTTACGGGCTCGCCGAACTTTTGCAGCTCAACGTTCTCGCTGTCATCCTTGCCGATGGGAACGGTAGGGTCGATAATGTTGGGGATTATCATCATTATCTGCTTTATCTTTTCCTGATACTCTTCCTCGAGCTTCTCAAGCTCAGCAAGTCTTTCAGCCTGTGCGTTGGCAGTAGCGCGTGCAGCTTCAGCCTCTTCCTTCTTGCCCTGACCGTAAAGCATACCGATCTGCTTCGAGATACGGTTTCTCTCTGCACGGAGGTTGTCTGCTTCCTGCTGAGCGGCGCGGGACTGCGCGTCCAGCTCGATTACCTCGTCAACCAGCGGAAGCTTGGAATCCTGAAACTTATTGCGTATGTTCTGTTTAACTATTTCGGGGTTACTTCTTAAAAATTTAATATCAAGCATTTTATATTACTCCTCAAAAAATGTGCTTCCGCACAGGGATTTTATTAACTGTTCAAGATCTTCGGTGCCGGAATAAGCTATTGAAAGCTTGTTTCCGTTAATACTTACCCGTCTGCCCACCTGCTCGCTTACGCGGCTTTCAAGATTGCGGTAGTACTGCTTTTCCACAGGGCTTTTTACGGGAGTGTTTTTGTTTTCCATTATGCGCTTTACCAGCGCCTCTGTCTCACGGACTGACAAATTACCGGACACCACGCTGTTTGCGTGTGCGAGAAGCGCCTGCTCGGTCAGCTTTTCGGTAAGGGGGATAAGTGCTCTGGCGTGTCCGTAGGTAAGCTTTTCCTCTCTTACCAAATTCAGCACGGATTCAGGCAGGTTAAGAAGCCGAAGTATGTTTGCAACCGCAGCACGGGATTTCCCCACTTTTTTAGCCGCCTGCTCCTGAGTCAGCGAAAAGCTTTCCATTAAGTCTCTGTATCCCAACGCTTCTTCAACGGGGTTAAGGTTTTCTCTCTGCAGGTTTTCAATAAGTGATATTTCCGCCGCGCTTGCGTCATCGGTATCCTTCACCAGCACGGGCACCTCGGTAAGTCCCGCTATCCGTGCGGCGCGCCATCTGCGCTCACCTGCAATAATTCCGTAATATCCGTTGCCCTTGTCGCGAACTACTATGGGTTGGATAATTCCGTGCTCCTTAATAGAATCAGCCAATTCTTCCAAAGCCGTTGGATCAAACTTTTTTCTCGCCTGATCGGGGTTAGGCTCAATATCCGTAAGTCTTACCAGCGTAACGCCGCTTTGACCTGCGCTTGTTTCGTATATGTTCTCCGCTAGCAGAGCATCAATGCCTCTGCCCAGCGCCTTTTTAACAGCCATTATTTACACCTCTCAATAAATTCGTCTGCCAGCGCCGTATAAGCCGCCGCTCCCTTAGAGGTGCGGTCGTAATCAATAATAGCCATACCGTAGCTGGGCGCCTCGGATAACTTTACGTTTCTGGGTACGGGAGTTTTGAACAGCTTGTCCGCGAAATACTTTTTCAGTTCGTTCATTACTTGCGCGGTAAGATTCAACCTTCCGTCATACATATTAACAAGAACTCCCAAAAGTTCAAGTGATGAATTGTAAAGTTTTCTAACAGATTTTATTGTTATTGTAAGCTGGGTCAGTCCCTCAAGGGAATAATACTCGCACAGCAGGGGTATTACCACACCGTCAGACGCTGTCAGCGCGTTGAGCGTTACCAATCCCAGAGAGGGCGGGCAGTCTATAATTATGTAGTCGTAAGCGTCTCTCACCTTGTCCAGCGCGGATTTTAACTTGGTTTCTCTCCGCTGCGTGTCCACCAGCTCAAGCTCGGCGGCGACAAGGTCTATACTTGAAGGAATTACAGACAGATTCTTGGTGCTGCTGCGGCAAACACATTCAGCCGCCGTCTTTCTTCCAATCAAAATATCATATACACTTCCGGGAGTGTTACGCTTGTTTATTCCCAATCCGCTGGTGGCGTTACCCTGAGGGTCAGCATCCACCAACAAAACGTTGTTGCCCTTTGCGGCTAAGCAGGCGGCAATATTAACGGCGCTGGTAGTCTTTCCCACGCCGCCCTTTTGGTTTGCAAAGCTTATTATCTTCCGTCTGCCCATAGCAAAAACCTCATACTTAATAAATAGATAGTTTCATTCATATAAGTATATCAATTTTTGCGGCCAATGTCAATATTAAACCTCAATATCCTCCGCCAGTTCCTTTGCGGTAAATGGCGTCGCTTTCGCCGCCCAAAGCATTCCGCACAGCTTTCTCAGCTTTTCTCCGCGGTGTTCCGGTCTTACTACCGTACTTACCGTGTTTCCGTCTGTGCCCCGTCTCGTAACCGTTATCATTATTCCGTTCAGTCTGTATTCAAGTGTGTATCCGTCCTGCACCGTAGTCAATATATCCTGCACTTCCATTTGCCCTTTTCCTTTTTTTGTTTTTATTATCTCATTTAGTATGCGCAAATATTGTCATACCCTGAGGTTATTTTGTAAAAACATCGTTTTTTGTTTTATCTCTGTGTTTGCTGTCCGCTTTATTGTACACCGTGCTGTGTATAATAAAGCCGTAGAAAGGAGGTAACGGTAAATGATATGGTTTATCGCATTGGTGCTTTATCTGTGTATGCTGTGCGCGGTATCCTCGGTAAAACAGAAATAGCGCAAAGAAAATAAAACGCTTTTTGGTTTATCTCAAGAAGCGTTTTTTACGTTTAACAGCTTATTGTTGACAATAATTATGCGCTATGATATAATCACTTATACAAAGCGGGGTCTTCAAAAAGAATGATCTCTTCGCTGTGAAACACGAAGCCTTTACACAGACTCCGCGTATTAATGCGGATAGGTCTGTGTTTTTTGTTATATAAGGAGGTAAACCAATGAAGAAAATAATCATCTTTTTATGTGTTGTTTTGATATTTGCCGTTTTTGCGGGGTGTAACGCTGCTAATCAGGGCGATACGTCTTCTGCCGCGCCCAATGAATCTGTTGCGGACACGGGCGAAAACGCATCCGATTCCGAGAGCGCGCCCGATATTGATATTTCCGGAGCGGAAAGCGATGCGTCCAGCCCCGGTGACGATGTGTCCGTTGAAACAAGCGGAGATTACGACCCCGGTGTCGATACTTCCGCTGAACAAAGCGATCCGGAAACAAGCGAGCCCGAACCTGAGCCCGAACCCGAACCCGAGCCTGAGCCCGAACCCGAGCCTGAGCCCGAGCCCGAACCTGAGCCCGAGCCCGAACCCGAACCCGAGCCCGAACCCGAACCCGAACCCGATGATAAGGTGCTGGTGAGAATACCCACTCCCGTTGTTCCCGCAGTTACCACACCTGTATGGGACGGCAGTATTGCAGACGGATTTGCGTCCGGCACAGGCACCGAGGACGATCCTTTTATCATCGAAACCGCCGCACAGCTTGCATATTTTGCTCTTTCCGTTGACGAGGGTAACGATTACCTTGGTCAGTTTGTAAAGCTTGCAAACAACATAAAGCTTAACGAAGGCAACCTTAACGTAAAAGAGCTTGACGGCACGGGACTTAATAAATGGAATGCTATCGGGGAGCGCGAGAACAGCTTTATGGGTACGTTCGATGGTGATAACCATGTTATTTCCGGTATGTACGGTCATGGATTATTTCATTTTGTTACCGGAAGTGTCAAGAACGTGGGTGTTGTAAATTCTCATCTGATCGGCTGCGGTGCAATAGCCGGCAGTGCGTCCGGACTTTCTACTGTGCCTTCTGAAGAAATGATTATTTCAAATTGCTTTGCCGTTGATTGCGTTGTTTATAACACAGGCGGACTTTTTGGCTCTGTAAACGCATTTATTGTCAAAGATTGCTATAATGGAACTACCGTATATTGCCGTGGAGACTGGAATGGCGGAATAGCAGGACAAGTGTTTTTTGGAAAACTTATAAACTGTTATAACGCGGGAACCGTGGACGGCAGGTCGGAATACGGCTGGAGTTCTATTGTCGGCGGAATTGCCGGAAATCTTCTTAAAGGTGAAATTATCGGCTGTTATAATGTGGGAGATGTTATCAACTTCGAAGACGGCGGCGGTGCAATTTGCGGAGTCAGATATGACAATACCGTTCTTGAAGACTGTGGTTATCTTAAAGGTAGCGCTCCTTATGCATATGATGCGATGAGTGAGATTGTCATTTCCAACGACGAAATCATCGTCCTTACCGAAGAACAAATAGATTATTAAATATTATTCTCCTTTTGCACCCTGCGTAGGTATGGTTTACTGTTTCTGCCTTCGCAGGGTGGTTTTTATTTATGACCCAAAAACTTTTTGCGGAGCCGATTTTTTGCACGGGTTTGTTTTTCTTCTTGCAATATATTTATTTTCGTGGTACAATAATCTGTAAAAATGTGTAAAGAAGGGTTATGTATATGGCAAATACAGGCTTTTTACCCGTTCTCCTCGGCAGTGACCAGAACGTATACGGTATGGCAAGATGCTTTCATGAGGAATACGGCGTATCCTCTGTAGCTATCGGAAAGGGCAGACTTCCCGCAACGGCAGACAGCCGTATCGTGCAGGTAGTAAGGGTGGAGCCCAATATCGAGGACGACGAGGTGTTCGTTTCGGTAATGACCGAGTTTTATAATTCCCACAAGGATGTTACACTCATTCTCGTTCCCTGCGGAGATAATTATACAAAGCTGGTCAGCCGTAATAAGGACAGAATAAGCGGAATGTACCGTTTTGCCGTGCCCGAATACGACCTTCTTATGAAGCTTTCGTTAAAAGAAAACTTTTATAAAATGTGCGATGAATACGGATTTCTTTATCCTCGCACCGCAGAGATGACCTATGAGACCGCAGAAGGCTTTGTTCCTCCCTTTGATTTTCCCGTGGTTGTAAAGGCGTCCAACAGCGTGGCGTATTGGAACTGCTCCTTTAACGGCAAGAAAAAGGTGTTCGTTATTCAGGATAAGCAGGAATTTGATGCGGTGGTCAAGGCGATCTATTCCTCTTCCTATCGTGATACTCTTATTATTCAAGAGTTCATCCCCGGCGATGACAGTGCAATGCGTGTTGTAAACGCATATGTCGGCAACGACGGAAAGTGCCGTATGATCTGTATGGGCAACGTGCTTCTGGAGGAGCATACCCCCGAAGGTATTGGCTCATACGCTGCAATAATCTCCGGCGGTGACAGAGAGATGGAAAACCGTCTGGTTAAATTCTTTGAAGAAATAGGCTACCACGGCTTTATCAATATAGATATGAAAAAAGACCCTCGCGACGGGCAGTACAAGTTTTTTGAGACAAATCCCCGTCAGGGCAGAAGCAGTTTTTTCGTTTGCGCGGCAGGATATAATCTGGCAAAGTTTTTGGTGCGTGACGTTTACGAAAACAAACCCCACGACTGCGTTTATGCCACCAACGAATGCTTGTGGACCACCGTTCCCAAGGGCATAATATATAAATACGTAGCGGACAAGACACTTGTTTCAAAGGCGAAGAAGCTGGTGAAAGAGGGGAAGTGTCTGCGTCAATCCTGGTACGGACCCGATATGGGCTTAAAGCGTACTCTGCGCTTTTTCGCAGGACAATACCACTACTATGAAAAATACAAAAAGCATTTTGGAAAAAGAGGCTATAATGACTGATATTCTCGGTGTTATCGGCGGAATGGGCCCTATGGCGGGCATCTATTTCTGCGAGCTTGTTACCCAAAAAACTCACGCATTTTCGGATGCGGAGCATATAGATATGGTGCTGTGCAGCTTTCCACGTATACCAGACAGAACTGCATATCTGCTGGACAAAAGCAATCCGTCTCCCGTTGGTGAGATAGTCCGTATCGGTAAAAGTCTGGTGTCCCAAGGCTGTACAGTCATCGCCGTTCCTTGCGTCACCTCCTTTGCGTTGTACGAGGAGTATGCGCCTGAGATAAATGCAAACATTATCCATATGCCGGATGAAACTGCATTGTATCTTAAACAAAGCGGAGCAAAAAAAGTAGGCATAATGGCTACTGACGGCACTGTCCATACGGGACTTTTCCAGTCTGCCTGCAAAAAGCAGGGAATAGAAACCGTGCTTCCCGACAAAGAGCATCAGAAAATGGTAATGTCCGTAATATACGATCAGGTCAAGGCAGGTCTGCCCGTTGACCAAAAAATGTTTTCGGATATTTGCGATAATATGGTAAAAAACGGCGCAGAAAGGATCATTCTGGGCTGTACGGAGCTTTCTTTGGTGTTCCGAGGAAAGCACCCCGATATTTGTGTTGACGCTATGGAAGTTCTTGCAGAAGCTTGTATAAAAACTATTGGTAAACAGGTCAGGTAAAGATTATGTGCGGATTCGTAGGATATAAAATAACCGAAAAGCGCGATGAGGACGGAAAGATAATAAAATCCATGGCGGACACTATCATCCACCGTGGTCCCGACGATGAGGGATATTACGTGGATGACGGTGTGGCTTTGGGGTTCCGCCGTCTTTCTATAATCGACCTTGCCTCCGGCGCACAGCCTATGAAGAATGAGGACGGCACCAAGGTGCTGGTCTTTAACGGCGAGGTATACAATTTCCGCGAGATACGTGAGAAATTGGTTGCGGCAGGCCATACCTTTGTTTCCGGCTCTGACAGCGAGGTAGTACTCCACGGCTATGAGGAATACGGCGAAAAGCTGCCCGAAATGTTAAGAGGTATGTACGCCTTCGTTATCTGGGACAAGGCGGATAACAGCCTTTTCGGCTGCCGTGATATTTTCGGCATAAAGCCCTTTTACTATTACAAAAACGATAAAAGCTTTATATTCGGAAGTGAGATAAAATCCTTTTTGCCTCATCCGGATTTTGTAAAAGAATTCAATGCTCAAAAGCTCCCTCAATACCTTACCTATGAATACACGGTAGGGGAGGAGACCATGTTCAAAAACGTATATCGTCTTGAAGGCGGTCATTATTTCATATATAAAAACGGTGCTCTGGATATAAAGAAATACTACGATATATCATGGAATATTCTTGATGGCAAGAGTATGGACGACTGGGCTGACGAGATAAACAAGGTCTTTTCCGAAAGCGTTGAAGCGCACCGTATCGCTGACGTTGAGGTAGGCTGCTTTCTTTCCTCCGGAGTGGATTCCTCTATGGTTGCAAAGGCGGTTTCCGCACGCAACGAGGAGATTACCGGCGAGCCTGTAAAGACCTTCTCTATCGGCTACGAGAGGGAAAAGGTAAGCGAACTGCAGGACGCGGCTATTTTCGCATCTGCTGTGGGACTTCCCAATATTCCCACCGTTATGAAGGACGAGCAGTTCTTCACTCGCGCTTCGGATATTCAGTATTTCCTTGACGAGCCTCTTTCCAACCCTTCTGAAATACCTTTGTTCTTCCTTGCGGAGACGGCTTCCAAGTACGTTAAGGTTGTCCTTTCCGGTGAGGGTGCCGACGAGCTGTTCGGCGGATATCCCTTGTACCAGAGCGAGTGGCACTTTGGCAGATACCAAAAGGTTCCCCGTTTTATCAGAAAGGCTTTGGCATGCGTTGCAAACGTCCTTCCTCACTTCAAGGGCAAGCATTTTATTACCGCAGGCGCAAAAGAGCCTTGGGAAAGATATGCCCGTGCAAACTACGTGTTTAATTCCGCGTCTGCTTCTGCGGTGCTTAAGGACCATCCCGTAATACAAAACCCTGCACTCGCTTCAAAGCCCGTGTTCGATAAGGTTTCCCGCCTTGACCCTGCGTCCCAGACTCAGTATGCGGATATCCACGTTTGGATGGCGTACGATATTCTTGTCAAGGCTGACAGAATGAGTATGGCTCATTCCATTGAGCTTCGCGTTCCTTTCCTTGATAAAAAGGTGCTGGAGACCGCGATGATGATTCCTGCGCCCTACCGTGCCAATAAGGAACAGACAAAATCTGCACTCCGTCACGCCGCTGCAAGACATATTCCCGAGCGAAGCGCAAAAATGGTAAAACGCGGTTTTCCCGTGCCTCTTGATGAGCTGTTGCGTCAGGACGAGTATTATGAGGCGGTTAAAACCGAATTTACGAGCGAAAACGCAAAGCTGTTCTTTGATACGGACGAGCTTATGCGCTTACTTGATACTCACAAAGCAGGAAAGCATAATATGCGAAAAATATGGATGATATATTCATTTTTGCTTTGGTATAAGGAGTTTTTCGTTAAAAGATAAGCCGTTCTTCAACCAACGGTTTACTATTGACAATTATTGATTAATAAAGTATAATATACGGTGGATTATAATCCCGCGTATTTTGCGTTTTTACGACTTAATAAAAAAGCAGAGGGGTACCCCTCTGTGTTTAGTAGGATACCAAAGTATCCTACTAAATAGTTTTAATAGTGTTAACAAAGTGATTTGTTATATACCAGAAATTCAGTAAGGAGAAACGGCAAATGAAAAAAACAGTATGCATCCTTCTTGTTGCGCTTACATTGCTTTCCGTAATGCTTTGTTCCTGTAACAACGCTCCCGAAGAATCTGTGCCTGAGGTTTCTGAGGTACCTGCGGCGTATGTTCCTCATTTGGGTGAGACAGATGCCTATAACGGCAAGGTACTCAAAATTCTTACGAGCAACAAAAATCACAGCTTTGCGCAGGAGGCGTTTAACGCTGTTGAGCTTACCAACGAGCCTGTAAACGACGCTTCTTATGAGCGTAACCTTCAGCTTGAAGCAAACTACGGTTTTACTATTGAAACTATTTGGGAAGAAGCTGCGTCCGCTTTTCTTGAGCGCGCACGCGAGGATAAGGCTACCGGTATGGACGATTATGACGTTATCGTAACCGGACTTCAGACTCTGTGTACTCTTGCGGCAGAGGGATTTTTCCTTGACCTTAATTCTCTTGAGGGCTCCAACCTTCATCTGGACCAGCCTTGGTGGGATCAGCCCTTTAATGAAGATATGTCCGTAGCCGGCAAGCTTTATTTTGCTACCGGAGATATCGTTATGCTGGACGATGAGAGCACTCGTTGTATCCTTTATAACAAAGACCTTATAGAAGAAAATCAGCTTGAGAGTCCTGCACAGCTGGTTTATGACCAGGAGTGGACACTTGATGCCCTGTACGAAATGGCAAAGGTCGTTTCTCATGAGGGCGATGGCGACGGTAAGATGACCGTTACCGGTGAGGACGTTTGGGGCCTCGTTCAGGCAAGCTTTGAGAGCTATACTCTCATTCTCGGTTCTGACTGTCCGTTGGTTTCCAAGGACGAAAACGATATTCCCCGTCTTGCAATGATGGATACCAGAAACTTTGAAGCGTTTGAGAAGGTTTGGCAGATCTGTACCGACAGAGAAACCACCGCGTATACCGAGCAGTATTATGCTTGGAATCATCCTGACGCAGGCATCGTATGCCGTAACTTTGAGTTGGGTCAGTCTCTGTTCTATACCATTACTATCAGTGCAGTAAACGGACAGTCTCTTCGCGAAGCAGATATTCGTTACGGTATCCTGCCCATTCCCAAGTTCAACAAGGAGCAGGAGACTTATTGTACCACCATCAATCCGTATCAGTTCCACGCAGTTTCCATTAAGGAAAGTTGTGAGGACGTGGACTTCGTAACCTTCGCGCTGGAGGCTATGGCTTGGACCGGCAGAGAATACATAACTCCCGAGTACTATGACAGAACTCTTAAAAACAAGCGTATTCTCGATGATGACGATTCTGCAGAAATGCTCGATATTATCTTTTCCAACCGTATAGCCGACGTTTCTGTCTGCTATAACTGGGACGACTGTATCCAGTATTACAACCGTGTTCTTACTCAGGGCACCAACGGATTGGCAAGTCTTGTTGAATCCGAAGAAGACCAGTTTAACTTTGAAATGGAAAAAACCTTGGAATTCTTTACCAAGGATTAATAAAGTCTCTTAAAAAAATATATAAAAGGAGAAAACACAAATGAAAAAGACAGTATGTATTCTTCTCGTTGTGCTTATGACCCTTTCCGTAGTGCTTTGTTCTTGTAACAGCGCAGGCGGAGACGAGTCCTCCGAAGCTCCCGCAGCTTCCAACGCATACGTTCCTCACCTTGGTGAGACCAATGCATACAACGGCAAGACTCTTACCATCCTTGCTTCCGCAGGCGATACTATGGATTCCTTCCATGCATTCTGCAAAGAAGCGATCGACCCCGATGAAAACACCGGCGAACCTGTAAACGATGCAGCTTTTGAGCGTAATCAGCAACTCAAGGAATCTTACGGTATCACTATCGAGACCATCTGGTCTGCAGCATGGGATCCTTTCCTTGAAAAAGTTCGTAACGACAAGGCTACCGCACAGGATAACTATGACGTTATCGTAACCGGTCTTTCTACCCTCGGTCTTCTCGCAGCTGAAGGCTTCTTTATGGACCTTTACTCTATCGAAGATTCTCACCTTAATCTTGACAAAGAGTGGTGGGACGTTGCCGCTAATGAAGATATGTCTATTGCAGGCAAGCTTTACTTCTCTACCGGCGACATTCTTATGATGGACGACGAAAACACCAGATGTGTTGTTTACAACATGGATCTTATTGATAACAACAATCTTGATAATCCCGCACAGCTCGTACGCGACGGTGAGTGGACTATCGACGCTTTCTATGAAATGGCAAAGGCTGCTGCACTTGATGACGGTGACGGCACTATGACTTACAACAAGGGCGATATCTGGGGCTCCGTAATGGCAGCTTTCGATACTTATACTCTCGTTGTTGGCTGTGACTGCCCTCAGGTTGTTAAGGACGAAAATGATATTCCTCAGCTTGCTATGCTTAACGAGCGTAACTTCTCCGCTTTCTCCAAGGTATATGATACCATCCTCAGCGACAACCAGTCCTGTACTTATACCGAGTACTTTGTAAACTGGGCTGATTCTTCCGTTGTTGAAAACTTCATAAAGGGTCAGGCTCTCTTCCGTGTTACCACCGTTGACGTGGTTAACAGCCCTGCACTTCGTGATTCCGAGGTTAAGTACGGCATTCTTCCCGTTCCCAAGTTCAACGTTGAGCAGGATGCTTATGCTTCCGCTACCAACCCCTACTGGTTCCAGTGCATTGCTATTAAGGAAAACTGCGAGGATACCGATTTTGTAACCTTCGCACTTGAAGCAATGGCTTGGTCCGCAAGAGAGTACATCACTCCCGAATACTATGAGAGAACCCTTAAGAACAAGCGCGCTCTGAATGATGATAACGCAGCAGACATGCTTGATATTCTCTTCTCCAACCGTCTTGTTGATATCTCCATTGTATTCAACTGGGATGACTGTATCCAGTGGTATAACAACTGCCTTAAGACCGGCGGCGAGGGCCTTACCTCTTACGTTGAGTCTCACCAGGATAAGTTCAATTCTCAGATGGGCGAAACTATCGATCTGTTCCTTGAAGACTAATATAGTTTGATACTCTTTCACCCCTGCGTTCCGTTGCGAACGCAGGGGTGTCTTTTTTGTGTTTTTTGTATTCTTGACAAAAGTGTAATTAAATTATATAATTTCAGTCGGAGGTATATTATTATGGATATAAATAGCATTCTTTCAAAGTGTGATCACACCCTGCTTTCCACCACCGCAACAAAGGCGGAGATTTTTGCTTTGTGTGATGATGGCATCCGCTTTGGATGCGCTTCCGTCTGCATCCCTCCCTGCTACGTTAAGGATGCAAAGGATTACGTTGGAGATAAGCTGCCAATATGTACTGTCATAGGCTTTCCCAACGGATATAATTCTCCCGAAGTAAAGGCGTTCGAGGCGCAGAACGCTGTGTCTGCAGGCGCAGACGAAATAGATATGGTAATAAACGTCGGTATGGTCAAGGACGGCAGATGGGATGATATTCTTGACGAGATAAAGCAGGTAAAAGCCGCTTGCGGCGGTAAACTGTTAAAGGTTATTATCGAGATATGTCTTCTTACCGATGAGGAGATAGTCCGCATGTGTGGTATCGTTGCCCAAAGCGGTGCGGAGTATATAAAGACCTCCACCGGCTTCAGCAAGGGCGGCGCCACCTTCCATGCAGTAGAGCTTATGGCACAAAAATGTCCCAAAACACTTTTGATAAAAGCAGCGGGCGGTATTGCTTCGATAGCGGACGCAGAAGAGTTTTTGCGTTTGGGCGCATCCCGTCTGGGCACCAGCAGAATAGTAAAAATAGCCAAGGAAAGGAATTAAATAAAATGAGTACTCCCCACATCTCAGCAGAAAACGGCGCTTTCGCCAAAACAGTTCTTATGCCCGGCGACCCTTTAAGATCAAAATTTATTGCAGAAAACTTTCTTAAGGATGCTGTTCTCGTAAACAACGTGCGCGGTATTCAGGGATACACCGGCACATATAACGGAGTTCCCGTTTCGGTTATGGCAAGCGGTATGGGTATGCCCTCTATCGGTATTTACAGCTATGAGCTTTTCTCTTTTTACGGAGTGGAGAATATAATCCGCATCGGCTCTGCAGGTGCGATCAGCGAAAAACTTCATTTACGTGATATAGTAATCGGTCAGGGCGCCTGCACTAATTCCGATTTCGGCAAGCAGTACCGTCTTGACGGAACCTTCGCTCCCATCGGCGATTACGGTCTTATTACCGCCGCAGTAAACAAGGCGCAGGAGATGGGTCTTCCCGTAACCGTCGGCAACCTGCTTTCTTCCGATACTTTTTATGATGCAAGAGAGGACGCATCCCGCAAGTGGCAGAAAATGGGCGTTCTCGCTGTAGAAATGGAAGCGGCGGCTCTTTATTATACAGCTGCTTATCTGGGCAAAAAGGCGCTGGCGATATGTACTATTTCCGATTGTCTCTTTACCGGTGAGGAGACCACTCCCGAGGAAAGACAGTCCACCTTCACACAGATGATGCATCTGGCGTTGGGTGTTGCCGCCGATCTTGACAGATAATAGGGATTTTTGTGTAAAAAATAAGAAAATACTTTGATATTTATTCAAAAAGCTGTTGCTTTTTGCCAAACGATTTGGTAGAATTCTATTATACAATAAGACTATGGAAAGGACGTGGACGTCATGCAGGTCAATTTCATAAAGCTGCATAAGGATGCGAAGGTACCTGTTTATTCCAGCGCATCTGCCGCAGGCGCAGATCTGTGTGCTTTACCCGGTGAGGATATACTTATTCAACCGGGTGAGACGGTGTTTATCCATACGGGTCTCGCAATGGAGATACCTGAGGGATACGCAGCACTTATCTTTGCAAGAAGCGGACTTGCTTCCAAGCAAGGCTTGGCTCCCGCGAATAAGGTTGGCGTGGTAGATCCTGATTACCGCGGTGAGTTTATGGTGGCGCTTCACAATCATTCCGCAGTTCCCCGTACGGTAGCGGGAGGAGAACGTATCGCCCAGATGGTGATAGTACCTTTTGTCCGCGCTGAGTTTAATGAGACAGACTCGCTTTGTGAAACTGAACGCGGCGCAGGCGGCTTCGGCTCGACGGGAAAATAAAAATTTCGAAAGGAATCATATTATGAAAAAGTTTCTGGCAATACTTTTGGTAATCGTTTTTGCGTGCGTTCCTCTTGTTGCATGTAATAATGACACTCCCTCGGACGTTTCCGATGTTTCCGAGGTAAGCACTGAAGAAGAGCGTGAGCTGTTCTCCAATCTTCCTGATGTTAATTATGCAGACGGTGACAATCCTTCTGAATTCGTTATACTTACTATAGGAGATTGGTCCGGAGCATACAAGTCTGTTGAGGTAGTTCCTCACGAGCTGGCACCTGAGCTTCTTCAGGACGCTGTAAGAGAGCGTAACGCGCTGGTTGAGGAGCGTTTCGGCGTTAAGATCACAGAGATACGTACTACCAGTACCTCCGGTATGATCACCGATATCCGTAACAACGCCGCAATGGGCGAGGATAAATACGACGCTGTTATGCCCTATATGACTGACGCGGCTACTCTTGCTGTTGAGGGGCTGTTCTATGACCTGAACGCTGAAGACGATGTTGCGTTTGACGGTCCTTGGTGGGATCAGTCTGCAAGAGAGACTCTTTCTATTGATGATAAGCTGTTCTTTATCACCGGCGACCTTTGTCTGCTGGCATACGACTGTACTCACTGCCTTGTTTTCAACCGCGATATGGCTGAGGAAAACGACGTTGACCCTTATAAGCTGGTTTATGACGGCGAGTGGACTCTTGACAAAATGCTTGAAATTTCCAAGGATATTACCCGTGACGAAAACAATGACGGCGTAATGGACCTTAATGACGTTTGGGGTTGCCTTATCAACAGTAACTTTACCACCTCTATGTTCCTTGCATCCGGTGAGCGTCTTACCACCAAAAATGTTGATGATATCCCCGAGATCGCTGTTATGGGTGAGAGACAGATAAGCGTATTCAACTCCATTTTCGATCTTTGCAGTGATGATTCTGTCGGTCATATCGACTCCAGCACTAACATTTCCAAGTTCACCAGCGTTTGGCTCGCTGCTTCCGAGGCTGTTGCTACCAAGCGTGCTCTGTTCCGCGCTGTTGCAGTTGTAGATATCTTCGAGGTTGCTGAATTCGAATGTAACTTCGGCGTACTTCCCACTCCCAAGGCAGAGGTTGAACAGGATAAATACTATTCCAACGTATCTGCTATCTGCGCTACCTGCGTTGCTATCCCCACCACCAATATGGAGTATGAGCGTGCCGCTGTTATTATGGACGCTATGGCTCAGGCTTCTACCGATACCGTTAAGACCAGCTACTATGACAACCTGCTCAAGCTTCGCAAGCTTCAGGGTGAGGATGATGAAAAGATGCTGGATATAATCTTCGAGGGCAGAACCTACGATTACGGTATACTGTTCCAGTGGGGCGGAATCAATACATTTATGAACGATATCGCTTTCTCCGGCTCCAACAACTTCCAGTCCAAGTTTGAGTCTATTGAGGGCTCCGTAGAAGACGCTATTGATAAAACCATTGAAGGAATGAGGTAATCATATGTCTTTCAGTAAAAACCAGGCTTTGGCGGCAAAGCTTATAGCTCTTGCAGTTCTTACAGTTCCTTTCGTTTATGAGAAAAACGATAAAGGCGACCTTAAGCTTCGCGCTGTGATTTATGACCTTGACGTTGTAAATAACGGTGAAACCGGAAAAAAGGATATTAACGTAACCATAGGCGGTATTTTTAAAGAGCAGGTAAAGGCTGTTAAGAAGATCGTTGCAGACATCTCCGCTTCCAGAAAGAGTAAAAAGGAAGATGCGGACATCGATGCTGATTTCGCAGATATCGTTTTCTCCGAGGATGATGAAGCTGAATTTGACGCTGAGTTAGCCGCAGAATAAAATTAATAAAGGGTGTTGGCTATGAAAAAACTGTGTTGCTTTTTACTTGTTGTTTTAATTATTTGCACTTCTCTTTTTTCTTGTCAGCCTTCCGTTGACGATGAAAGTCTGCCGCAGCAATCTGTGACAGAAGAATCCGAGGAATATGAGCTTTTCTCCAATCTGCCGGACGTGAATTACGAAACGGCAGACGGAAAAGCAGATTTTACTTTCCTTACAGTCGGTAACTTCGCAAATACATACTCCTCTGTGGAAATTTGTCCCAATGCGGAGCTTTCCTCTGAGCTTATTCAGGAAGCTGTTTTTGAACGTAATGCTCTTGTAGAGGAACGCTTCGGCGTTACTATCAAGGAGATACGTACCACCTCTAACGGTGATATGATAAACCTTATTCGTAACAATGCCGCCGGCGGCAGCGATCTTTACGACGTGGTTATGCCTTGGATGCCTGATGCCGCTACTCTGGCGTTGGAGGGACTTTTCTACAACCTGGCAGACGATACATCTGTAGTTGACTTTTCAGGTCCTTGGTGGGATCAGGATGCAAAGAGCACAATGTCTATCGGTAACGATTTGTATTTTGTTACCGGCGATATGTGTCTGCTGTGCTATGAGTGTACTCACTGTATCGTGTTTAATCGAGATATGGTAGAAACCCTTAAGCTTGAAGATCCGTATCAGCTTGTTTATGACGGCGAATGGACTATCGATAAGCTTCTTGAGATCTCCAAGTCTGTAAGTAAGGATCTTGATGACGGAAGTCTGAACAGCTATGATGACCAGTGGGGATTCCTTATCAACACCAACTATGTAACCAGTATGTTTATCGGTGCCGGATATTCTCTTTCCGGTAAGGATAACAACGACTTGCCCGTTGTAACAGTTATGGGTACCGGTCAGACAGAAGCCTTTGGCAAGATATTTGATCTTTGCAACGATCCTTCTGTTGGTTATATCGAAAGCTTTATCGGTAAGTATCCTCAGATTTGGGATTCTACTACCGAAGCTGTCGCAACCGGACATTGCTTGTTCCGTGCGGCTACCATCGGTAATATTCAGGCCATGGCAGAATATGAATGCCGTTTCGGCGTTCTGCCTGCACCTAAGCTCAACAAAGAGCAGGACGATTACCGTGTAAACGTATCCGCCGTATACTGCTCTTGTGCCGCTATTCCTACAACCAATAAGGATTACGATCAGGCTGTTGTCATTCTGGATGCAATGTGTCAGGCTTCTACCAACACTGTTAAGACCAGTTATTACGATACTCTTCTTAAGATGCGTAAGCTGCAGGACGAAGACGGTGAAGCAATGCTTGACATCATCTTTGACGGCCGCGTATACGATTATGCTATCATATTCGGCTGGGGTGGGGTAAACACCTTTATGAACTCAATTGCATTCTCCGGCTCCAACACGTTTACCTCTGCTTACGAAAGTATCGAGAATAAGATACAGTCGGATCTGGAAAAAACTATAAACACTTTGGATAAATAAGCATTAAAGCGGGAGCGTGTAAAGCCCCCGCTTTTTTATGTTTTGTAGAGTTAAAGGTTAATTTTGTTGAAAAAGTACGCAACTTTTCTTGACATATTATGATAAAAAGGTTATAATGAATGCGTATGGAAAAATTTATATTAAAGGAGTATTACCCATGCCTCTTGTAACTTCAAAAGAAATGTTCGAAAAAGCATATAATGGCGGTTACGCTATCGGTGCTTTCAATGTCAACAATATGGAGATCGTTCAGGCGATCACCGAAGCTTGCCGTGAAGAAAAGGCTCCTGTTATCCTTCAGGTTTCCAAGGGCGCACGTGCATACGCTAACCACACCTACCTCGTTAAGCTGGTAGAGGCTGCTGTTATCGAATGCCCTGAGATTCCCATCGTTCTTCACCTTGACCACGGTGATAGCTTTGAGACCTGCAAGTCTTGTATAGACGGCGGCTTTACCTCCGTTATGATCGACGCTTCCTCCAAGCCCTTTGAGGAAAATATCGAGATCACCAAGAAGGTTGTTGAATATGCTCACGCTCACGGCGTAGTTGTAGAAGCAGAGCTCGGCGCTCTCGCAGGCGTAGAAGACGAAGTTAACGTTTCTTCCGATAACGCTCACTACACCCGTCCCGAAGAAGTAGAGGAATTCGTTGCACGCACCGGATGCGATTCTCTCGCTATCGCTATCGGTACTTCTCACGGCGCATACAAGTTTAAGCCCGGCACCAACCCCCAGCTCCGCTTTGATATTCTCGAAGAGATTATCAAGAAGCTGCCCGGCTTCCCCATCGTTCTCCACGGTTCTTCTTCCGTTCCCCAGAACTATGTAGAAATGGTTAACACCTACGGCGGCGCAATGCCCGGCGCTATCGGCGTTCCCGAAGATCAGCTCCGTCGCGCTGCTCAGCTTGCAGTTTGCAAGATCAATATCGACTCTGACCTCCGCCTTGCTATGACCGGTACCATCCGTAAGTTCTATGCAGAGCATCCCGATAAGTTCGACCCCAGAGAATATCTCAAGCCCGCAAGAGCAAACATCAAAGAGCTTGTTCGTCATAAGCTGGTTAACGTTCTCGGCTGCAACGGCAAAGCGTAAAACGTTTTCTTTTAGCGCAGAACAAAAACGCAAAATGGTTTCATAATGGTTTTTGTTTAGCGATATCCCGCTTGTAGGGGCAGGCGTCCTCGACCGCCCGCATCCGCAGCACTCATTATAAGGTGAAAATTCCGTAGACGAAAAATCGTCTACGGAATTATTTTGTTTCGGGGTCCCCGAGGAACCGCAGGTTTCTTGGGGCATTTTTGGGTTTTTTATAAATTTTCGCGTCGCTAGCAGTAGGTAACTACAGCACGCTCGCAAAAATTCATTCTGCATCTAAAAGAAATCCGTTTCCTTCTCCTACGGCAGTTTTGTAAGTATCGCCCGTAACAGACGGTGCGTTTCACGAAAAATCGCCGATTGGTGCAGAATAAAAGACAAAAAGACCGCGAAAACACGGTCTTTTGCATTTTACTACTGATTAATTATATTCTTATATTCTTCGGAAAAGAATGTGAATATATTTGCGCGGCGTGCAGATGCGAAGGCGAGGAAGACCTCTGCCGTAGCGTTATCGGAATGGTTACCGTCTTTATACTCGCCGTAGGTGCCGCCTGCGGAAAAGTTGCTCACTGCAGTGCAAAGTGCGGTGGATATTTCTCCGTTAGCAGGGATACCTGCAAAGATAAGTGAGTTAAGCACAGCCATGGTTGCAAGAGAAGATGATTCTCCCTTAACGTCGGAAATAGTATTGTCGTTTCCAATACAGTTGCCGAGATAGGTCAGAAGCGCGTCACGACTGTCATCGTCTGCATAATTTGAGCGATAGGCGGTAATCACGTTAAGCACCATAGCAGATACGAATGGATCACACTTTAGGTCCTCGCTGTCCTTGCCCCAGCCGCCGTCTGTAAGCTGAATGTCAGCAATGTGGGTCATAGCAGGGGTGATCATCTCCGGCTCGACGTCACAAGCATACAGCGCCATGAGTGCAAGGCACAGGTCAAGGGTAGGAACCTCATAAGGCGCGCGCACCGCGCTTTGCAGGGTAGGGATATAGACGGATGCATCGTAACCCTTTGCATCGTAAAGGGTTGTCAGTACGGCACAGGAAATAGCATTTGATGCGCAGGAATACAAGCTGTCGTCTGCTAAAAGCGTAATGCTGTAGTTTGCAATCTCCTCCGCTTCCAGATACAAAGCAGAAATTACACGCCAATCGGATACAGGTTCGTCTGCGTAATAGGTTTTAAGCAGGGAAGTGTCCGTAATATCGGAAAAGCTCTCCGGCTCCTGCTTGCAGGAACAAAGAAGCAACATACATGCCAGGATTATAATAAAAATACGTTTCATAAAGCACCAAAAATTCAAAGAAATCCGTAGTCGTTGCCAACTACGGATTTTTCTTTTAGTGAAGTTTTGTTATGCGCAATTAATGCGCAAATCCACAAAGTACCAATTACTTAATAGTAACGGTTGCGCCTTCCTCTTCAAGCTGCTTCTTGATAGCTTCTGCTTCTTCCTTGGAAACGCCGGTCTTAACTGCCTTGGGAGCGCCAACAACGATTTCCTTAGCTTCGCCAAGAGAAACGCCGGTGATTTCCTTAACAGCCTTGATAACCTTAAGCTTCTTAGCTTCGTCAAAAGAGGTGAGCTCTACGTCGAACTCGGTCTTTTCTTCTGCTGCGGGAGCTGCTTCAGCTGCGCCGCCAACTGCTGCTACTGCAACGGGAGCTGCGGATACGCCGAATTCTTCTTCAAGTGCCTTTACGAGGTCTGCAAGTTCAAGTATGGTAAGTCCCTTAACGATGTCAAGGATCTGCTGAGATTTTTCGTTCATTTTAAAATCCTCCGAAATTTATTTTTGTGTTTTTTGTAAATTGATTTTGCGTTTTCACGCGGTTTGTTCTTGCCTTAAGCAAGGATTATTCAGCTGCTGCTTCAGTAGCTTCTTCTGCAACAGGTGCTTCGCCGGACTTGTCGATAATAGCCTGAAGTACGTATGCGAAGCTGTAAAGGGAAGACTGAAGAGAGCCGAGCATCTTGCCGATAAGAACTTCCTTCGAAGGAGTCTTTGCAAGATCCTGAACGCCCTTTTCGTCAAGAAGGTTGCCTTCTACGAAACCTGCTTTGATAACAAAGTTGGGGTTCTTTTCTGCAAAAGTGCAGAGTATTTTTGCTGCTGCGATAGGATCGCTCTCGCTGGTTGCCATAGCGGTCATACCGGAAAGAACGTCTTTAAGAGATTCAAAGCCTACGATATCGCATGCTCTGGAAGTAAGAGTGTTCTTAACAACGCTGTACTCAACGCCTGCGTTACGAAGTTCGGTACGCAGCTTGGTATCAGCCTCAACGGTAATACCCTGGCAGTTTACGAGAACACCGCCGGCAGCATTCTTCATCTGGTCTGCGAGAGACTGGACGATTGCTTGCTTCTGCTCAAGAATTTTTGCGCTTGCCATGTGTTCACCTCCATATTAACACATACCTTTCGTATAAAAAAGCTCCCTTGACGCGACTGCACAAGGGAGCATAAAAATACCATATTAAAACGGTTTTATGTTTTCCTCGGCAGGCGGTTAAGACCATTATACACGCGGTGTGTGCCTACTGTCTTTGGAATATTTAGTTTTTAACCTTATGAATAATACCACATAAATGCAGTATTGTCAATAGATTAATAAAAGTTTTTTTGCTTTTTACTTAGATCTTGGAAGGGTTAACCTTAACGCCGGGGCCCATAGTGGAAGCAACGGTGCAGGACTTGATGTACTGACCCTTTGCTGCAGCGGGCTTAGCCTTAATGATCGCACCGAGGAGAGCCTCGAAGTTTTCGTTAAGCTTTTCTGCGCCGAAGGATACCTTACCGATGGGGCAGTGGATGATGTTGGTCTTATCCAGACGGTATTCGATCTTACCTGCCTTGGATTCCTTAACAGCCTGTGCAATGTTGGGGGTAACGGTGCCAGCCTTGGGAGAGGGCATCAGACCCTTGGGGCCCAGTACCTTACCCAGACGACCGACGGTACCCATCATGTCGGGGGAAGCGATAACGCGGTCGAATTCGAACCAGTTTTCCTTCTGGATCTTTTCTACCAGGTTCATGCCGCCTGCGTAGTCTGCGCCTGCAGCCAGAGCTTCTTCAACGCGTTCGTCCTTGCAGAATACCAGAACGCGAACGGACTTACCGGTGCCGTGGGGCAGAACGATAGCACCACGAACCTGCTGGTCAGCGTGACGGCCGTCAACGCCCAGTCTTACGTGCAGCTCAACAGTTTCGTCGAACTTTGCCTTGGATGCATTGCAAACGATTTCGAATGCTTCCTTTGCAGGATACAGAGCCTGCTTATCAAAAAGCTTGGAGCTTTCCTTGTGATTCTTACTTCTGAACAATTTAATTTCCTCCTAATGTTGTGGTCGTGCGGAAGTTCATCCTCCCACGTTAAGGGGTGCAGATTAGTCTGCTACTACTACGCCCATGGAGCGGCAGGTACCGCGGATCATGGAGATAGCAGCTTCGATATCGGTGCAGTTCAGATCGGGCAGCTTCTGCTCTGCGATCTTGCGAACGTCTTCCTTGCTGATGGTAGCAACCTTGTCCTTCTGGGGAACACCGGAGCCGCTTTCGATGCCGCATGCCTTCTTGATCAGCAGTGCTGCAGGGGGGGTCTTGGTGACGAAGGAGAAGCTGCGGTCGGAGTATACGGTGATAACGACGGGGATCATCATGCCCATGTCGCCCTTAGTACGCTCGTTAAATTCCTTGGTGAACTGGCCGATGTTGATGCCGTACTGACCAAGAGCAGGACCTACAGGGGGAGCGGGAGTTGCCTTACCTGCGGGAACCTGGAATCTGACATATCCAACTACTTTCTGTGCCAAAGTGAGCACCTCTTTCTAATTAGTCTTTTTGGGGTTCGACCTGGTCGAGTTCCAGATCGATGGGGGTCTCTCTGCCGAACATGGAGACGACCACGCGGACGCGGTTCTTGTTGATCTCCAGCTCGTCTACTGTACCGTTGAAGCCGGACAGAGGACCATCGACGACCTTGACAGTGTCGCCTACATTGTAGCCCACCTTGACCTCGCGGCGTTCTACGCCCAGTGCGAAGATCTCTTCGTCGGTCAGGGGGACTGCCTTGCCGTCAGAGCCGACAAAGCCTGTGGCACCGCGTACTGCATGTACCAGATGCCAAGAGTCATCCGTCATAATCATCTTTACCAGGACGTAGCCGGGGAACACCTTGCGGTCCACTTCCTTGGGTCCCTTTTCGGTGATCTCGGTGACCTTTTCCAGAGGAATGGTGACCTCGTGAATCAGGTCCTGCATTCTTCTGTTTTCTGCAGCCTTCATAATAGCGGCTGCTACTGCATTTTCATAACCGGAGTATGTGTGTACCACATACCATCTTGCTTCTTCTGCCATAATCAGCCCACCAGATTGATGAGTGCCTTAACACCCAGCTGGGCGATCTGGTCAAAGCCCCAGATTGCGATCGCTGCTACAGCCATAACTGCCAGAGCCACGGTGGTGTTCTTCACGACGGTGGACTTGGTGGGCCATACGACCTTCTTGAGCTCTGCCTTCATTTCGCGGAACCACTTCTTG
>JAZOBE010000029.1:0-57530 GCA_045595785.1 Eubacteriales bacterium | reverse complement strand
GTCATACCGCCGAGCTTCGTCACTCTTGCCGTTTCCTCAACGCCCACGGGTACAACCTTGCGATAGGCTATTGTATCGTCGCTCGGAAACGCCAAAGACGAGTCCGCAGGGATATTGTAAATTGCGTTAGGCAAATCCTTGAGCCCTGCCGTAGCGGATATTTCACCGCCACGACCGAGAATTGCCTTTCGTGCGCTTCGCAGATAAGAGGCGGTCTTGGTAAGCTCGCTTATAATGCTCATACTATCCCTCCATCGTTGATTTCGACGAGCGTTTCTTCAACGCCGTTAATTTCCTCTCTCAAAGGTGTTATCTGACCGTCTATATAAGAGTGAATAGCGGAAACATCGTCGGGAGTCCAATAATCTACCTCTCGTTTAGGAGTGTAACCATCGTTACCTTTTTCACCTTGAACACCTTGTTCGCCATTCATAACATCAAAAGAGTGAACGCCTTTCGCATCTGTTATGGTAACTCTATGACCGTTTTCTATTTTACTTACAACTATCGTGGGAGAAATTCCATTTTCGGGCGGATTTTCTTCCAAATACTCCTTAATTTTGGTGTCAACTATATCGGGTGTAGCAAACCTATTGTCCGACTCTTCTTTGGTGTAATAATCGGTCAAATCTCTCATTAGGTCGTCTTGCCAAGAATAATCATAATCTTCGGCGCTATTCTTTTTGAGAACTTGACCCTTTGTTCCACCGCTTGGCGCACCCTTTACCGCATTTATATAACGGTTTAACAATTCCATTATTTGATTATAAACATCTTCGTCTGGAGCTTCGGGAAAATCACTTGCAACATCACGGATAGATTGCCTTATACCCGATATGCAAGCAGGAGTGGTAGTAGCAATATCCCCTGCATAGACTCCGATAAGGCAAATAGTTGCACCCTCTATCGCAACTCCCTCGCAAACGGATCCGTCAAAAACTTTTTTCTTTGTTTCTTTGCCATACACAAAAAGTGCGGTTTTCACAGGATAATTATCCCAATCCTCGTCAAAGTCAAAAACCACCTCATAATCGCTATTACCGCCAACAAGTTGGAAATTATGCGAGGTTAAGGTGGCTATCTTATCCCTTACTTCAATATGTAACTGGTTTTTTTCTTCTGCCATTAGCAAAAACTCCTTATAAAAGTCAGCCTATAAAACTTGCTTGGAGGTTTACAAGAAACATAGCTCTCCGTCCGTGACAACCGCCACAGAAATGTTTTTTTGGGAGGAATGAGCGGACTTGGAGGCGCAAAAAAGAATTGAACTTTTGATAAGGGTGTTGCAGACCCTTGCCTTACCACTTGGCTATTGCGCCATTTGCCGACCTAAAGCCGTGTCCAAACACGGAGCGTTCGTCGGTCTTGCCCCCTTCGAGGAAACGCTTATTTACAGAAGGAAGGAACACGCATCACTAACGCAGTTCTGGCAGAGGATGGCAGACTCGAACTACCTCAAAGAAAGTCAAAGTTTCTTGTGCTACCATTACACTAATCCTCTTTAATTATATTACACTTTAGGAGAAATGTCAAGATTTTTTTGACACCGCGCACTAACCATTTATGCTATTCCCCTACGTTGTTTGGCTTTCTGTCTATCTGTCAGCTCCACCCTATATCTGCAAATCGGGCAAATCACATACTTCGTTGTTCCCATATCCTCGCCCTCAATCAGCAATTGCACTCCCTGTATATCGCAATCTCGATACTTAAACCGCTCTCCGCAATATCCGCATTTACGATACCTTGTCATTTCCGCACCCTCGCTTTTTTAGAATTATAACACACAAAATCCCCATTGTCAATACAATTCTCCAAATTTCCCAAATCATTTTCTGCCCACAATCCGCAACCGTAAATACAATTTACATTGCCGCCTAACTAATATTAATTCCCGCATATCCCAAAACCGCATAATTATTCTATACTATCCTATATCTCTAATTATATTTTTGCTAAGTCTATGTAGAGGTAACACCGCACACCCACGCAAAATAATATAATAGGGCAGGGGTACGCCTTCCACGGTCAGCGGCTCACCGATCACGGACGGCACGAGCGCAACGCCTGAACGGATCACCGAGAGCGGAAGCGCAAGGAATGACGGCAAGCGGAAAACAGGCGCAAGCGTCAAAGGCTCTAAAACGGCGCACAATTGCATTTAATGACTTAACCCCTATAAACACACCACCGAACACCGCAAAATCAAATATAGAGCGTTTCAAGGGCATTACAGGGCATAACGAGAGGGAAAGCAACACGGCAAAAGCACAACACAAGCACGAGAACACGCCAAAAACCGCCTATATTGAACGATAAGCAATAAACTCATATAAACACATAGCACAATAACACTAAACGCAATAGAGCGCATTTATAAGGCTATCAGAGCATAAGCGCATACCACTATATATCACAGTGCTATTATTGCTCCACATCCGCAATCCGTCAGCCGTCCAGATGCTCGCTTCTGTGTTTCGTAATTTTCCGCCTTTTGCGTTACCTTTTTTGAAGTTTTTGGCTTTATATTTATTCTTTACTTTTCTTTGCTTACTTTCTTTTCATTTCTTACGAAATTTTACGAAACTTCGCAATATTTACGAAAACGCCCCCGATGCTCTGCAATTCGTAAAAATTACGAAATCAACGCAGATGTTCGCAAAGCTTACGAAAGCCAATAAAAGCCAATTATTGCCTATTATTCGCATTTATCACCGATTAACCGCCTTTTTGCCCTCATTTGCTCCGTTTTCCTCTCGTTTCCTCTCCTTTTCGCTCTTGTTGTCCGCTTTATGGTACACCCCGACCGCCTTTATTTTCGTAATTATTACGCATTTTATGCAGTTTTTCGTAAAAAGTACGAAATGCAGTTACCGCCCTAAATATTTAATACCCCATATACCATTATAACAAATAATATATACTATGAGCAATAGCGGAAATATAAAACCATAGCGGAAGTATAATATTATACTATAAGCGGAAAATATACGGCTTTATTATAAATACATAGACTCTGGATAATTATACGGCTTTTGTGCATAAATAACCGACATTATATAACACGCACGCAAGGGAAAAATAGCAAGGTAAATTGTATTTACTTTTTTCTTTTCGGCTCTTGTTCGCCTTTGTCAAATATGCACTAACTAAAACGGCTTTATTTTGTGCAACCTTGACAAACTTTAAGAAAATCACAAAAAACTTACAAAAACGGCTTGACAAGTGCAGAACAAAGTGCTATAATTAAGACACCAAAACAACACTGAGGGCGAGAGAATGCAAACATTTAAAATTAGAGCATACAAGGGCGAGGACGGGAAAAAATCGCTTTGCATCAATGGCTTTGTCACAAGCAAAGAGTTAAACGCCATAAAGCGCAAAATGGAAAAAATGCGGCTAACGGTTGACAAGCTGCCTATTAAAAAATGGGTTGAAATTACTTTATTCGATTATGATTTTTAACGCAGAGCGCACCGCTTCGGCGGTGTAATGCGAGCGGGGCAGACGGTCGCAACTCCGAGAGCCTAAAACGAATCGCAGAAGGAAGGACGAAAAACAATGATTTTGAAAATTTCAGAAAAGGTAAACGTAAACGGATGGCGCAGGCAAATACTCGTGGATTTTGACAACAAGACAATAAAAACAGGACCATTCCAATTTCATAGTGGCGATATCGACGGACTTACTCACAAGCAATATTTGCAAACAATAGAGTATTTCAAATCACAAGGTTTTACAGAGAGGGATAAAAAGACGAACTTTGAGATTTTTAAAGAGCAAATAAAAAGAATTTTGCAGAAAATAGATATATACAACGAGGAAAATATATATTTTTCTCAAACGGTAACGGGCTATTATGCGGAATATAAACCGTTATACCCCGATACAAGTGCGGCGGATTTTGTGATTTATAAAGGACTTACCGAAAGCGTAAGCCTTCACGCACACAATGCATCACTTTTGCCGACAATAAAGGATTTTGAAAATATGGCGGATTTTGAGAATTATATATCAAATATCGGTGAAGCATGGAAGGGGTGAAAACATGAAAAAATCAGCGTTAAAACAAAACTTGCCATTTTTGCCTTGGGCTGTGGTTGCAGAATGCGAGGCGAAAAACAACGGAAAAATTGAAAAGTGGAAACGAGTTATAGCGTTGTTCAATGACCCTTTTCACGCAAAAGATTATATATCAAAATGTTTACCCGACGAAAACAAGAGCAAATTTGCAATTGAAAGAATAGAGGGCTAAGCAATGCCCCTGCTTTTAATACTCTTTTTCATAATCGGATTTTTTGAACAACTTTACAAGAATAATAAATAAACGGAGGAACGTCAAATGAGTGATAAAATCATTGATAAAATCATAGAAATAATTAAAAAGCGATACAGTGCGGATGATCGAGGCTGTTATATTAATGGAAAGTGGTTTTCCCCGGCGGAAATAATCGAACTATTAAACACCATAAAAGAAGAATTTTAATGGAGGATATAAAAAAATGACAGTTTATGATCTTATCGACCTTTTGACGGATGCGGCGACGGTGGAGGTTTTCAGCTTTGACAAAGGCGAAACAGTTTACAAAGGATTTAGCGACGAAATCCCCGACGAGATCGGAGCGCAGGAAGTCGCAAGCATTGACCCCATTTTTCCCGAAAGTCAGCACTTGACTATTAACATTGATTAAGGAGGACGACAAAAAATGAAAATCACCATAAAAAGCAATGGAGAAATCACAGGCGCAAAAATTCACAAAAGGACAGACGGCTCAATATATAGCATTGAATTTGACTTTATACCGCCTGATTTATGGAGCGATTTAGAAATATGGCTAAACGATAGCGAAACAAATAAATATATAGACTATGCAAAAATGAATTTAAGCAAAAGGAACAAAATGCAATTTACAAAAGGATAAAAACGAAAGGAAGCCCGAAAGGGCGCACGGATTACACAATGAACGAATATATTATAATTTATCGGCAAGAATGCGGAGCGAAATATAATTGCATAGAAACGAATGCAGACACCGGCGAAGAAGCAAAAAACTATATACTTACGCATTATAGTTATTTAGTCAATGAAAATAATCTTGTTAAGGTTGTAAAAATCGGAAAATTTAATTACAAGGAGTAAAAACAATGATTTACATTAACGGCATAAAAGCAAGCAAAAACGACATCAAGCGCCTTTTATGGGAGCTTAAGACTGGCAGAAACAAAGCAACGGCGCACACCACAAAAAGCGGCGCGTTAGCGATCACAACGGAATTTTGAAAGGCGGCGATCTTATGAGGATAACAAGCAAGGAATACATCACCCTTGACGGCTTCACGCCTAAAAAGGTTATAGAGCTTTACAACAACGGGAAACACTTTTACACATACAAAACCGCAGACACAACGGCAAGCCTGCGGACAATAAAGGAGTATCAACGGCACGAGCGCAGGAGCGCAAAGCCTAACGCTAAGTTATACATAGCAGACGAGAACGGCAATAAATACCGCTATTTACATTTATTGACTTTTAAATCAATAGCGGAAGAATACAAGCAATTAAAAGAGCTTAAAACATATTTAGAAAAGCACAACGCAAACGCTATACAAGTTATAACCCAAAACGGCATCGAGCGAGAATATAAACATACTTACACAATTAAACACATTAAAACGGCTTGAAAGGGGCAGGAAATGAAAATCACCATAGACCGAAAGAAAATTGATCAAAGCGGAGAATTTGACTTTTTAATCAAAGAAAGCGAAATCAAGCGAATTTTGCGAAAAAATATTGATTTTTTGGAAAGCCACAATAAAAACTTAACCAAAGAACAATATAATAAAATCGTTGAATTACAAACCATTATACACGCAATCAAAGAATAAAAACAAGCGCAGGCTTTACGGCTTGCAAAAGAAGGGAAGCGACATGATGAACAGAGTTATAAAAACCGAAATTAAAAGACGCACTTTTGAAGGACTAACAAACACAGAAAAAAACAGCTCACCCATAACGAGTAAATATTACCCATCCAAAAAATACGCTTTAATTTTTAGCGTCGAATTTTCGCACGGTGGAACAAAACAAAACATTATAGAAACATATCGCACAAAACGAGAAGCGGAAGAAAGAAAAACGCATCTTTTAGAATACGGATATTAAAAGAAAGGAATTTTTGAAAATGCGGGAAGTTAAAGTAATTTTCGTGGACAGCGATTTTTGTTACACAAGAATAAATGCAACGGAAGAAGAAATAAAAAAATACTATATCGGCAAAGCGTTTCCCTTTGTTGAAAATGGAAAAGAAATAATAAAAAAATGCGTAAAAATAGAAATATTATAAATTCAAGCGGGGCGAAAGCTCCGCTTCTCTTTTTGCCTATCCTGCAAGGCTCAAATTTTGCTTGTATGGGCTTTTCTCTTTTCGGGGGTGGAATTATACCAACGGCAACGAGAACGAGCGACAAAGGGCGAAAAACGGAGCGACAGAGGGCAACGGCAACGAGTGAACGCAACGCAACACCGCCCACGGCTCAAAATTTCAACCGCTAACGGATTTAAACCGCTAACCGCTACCAATTACACCCCCGAACAAACAAAAGCAAATACAAGCGATTTTTCACGGCTTCACGGCTCACGGCTTGAAAGCTCAGAACGGCTCACGATCTCGGCAAGGCTCACCGCAAGCGGATCACGGCAGGAGCGACAACCGAAAACACGCACACCGTCAACCGCTTTGTAAACCAAAAATCCCCCACAATCTCACGAGCCTATCTGTCGGGAAACTGTCGGGGAAATTGTAGGAGAACTGTCGGGGAACTGTTGTAGGCAAAAAGAAACAACCGCCTCACTACCACATAAGGCGATTGCTTTTTAATCAAACTATTTGGGAACGTGTAAATCAATCTAATTGCATTGTTGATTATATCATAAAGTTTACTATTTGTCAAGCCATAATTGTAGGAAATCTGCCGTTGGCATAAAAACAAAACACCCCTGATGGTATCAAGGGTGTTCTGCAACCCAAATCAATGGGTTTGAGTAAAATAATGAAAGTAAATAAAATTAAGACGATTTAGTAATCTTTTTTTGCTTTTCTGTAGGATTTCTGTAGGCGGTCAACTTCTCAATAGTTTGTCCGTTGTCGTTGCACAAAAAAGCCACATCGGTTATAGCGACCACGATATTTGCGTCTGTGTCTTTGAAATGCACAGAAACAACTGCATTTTGACTTTCTTCGTCAAAGTAGGCACTTGCACTATCAATGTTGTCGTACCAATTCCATACATCTGAACTGCCGTGGTCGTGAGTTAATGTTTTCAAAATCATACTTTCTTACTCTCTTTCTATCTATTTTGACTTTCGTCTATTATATTATATCACAAGTATTTTTTATTGTCAATATTAAAATCGCAAATTATCTCTTGCAATATTGCCTTCGTGGTTTTCTTCATATTTACTACCACCTTTGAGGTATTGTTTTCCCTCGTCCGTCTTGCACCATTCTATGTATGCTTCCTGCATTTCTGCCGTAAATAATTCGGTATGCCCAAGCATTATCAAACCGATAATATCTCTATGATTTTCAAAAAGCCAATGCTCAAGGCTCTGTGTAAGTTTAATCATTTTATTTCCCTTTCTTTCACCAATTATTATCCTTTCATTGTAAGATTTTCGCCTCGCCCGAAAGCAAGGTCTGTTCTGTTTACTTTGTTTCCTCGGTGTTTGCTTCGGGGATTTTGGGCGAACTGCCGTTAAACCCAAGCGAAGAAATCCCTGCGAAAGTCTTTGCGAAATAGTTTTTGTCCTCGTCAATGTTGTTGAGGGCATAGGTGACATGTTGCAATTCTTCAAGCGAAGCGTCATTTTTCACTCTGCTCTCAATCACAGCAAGCACCTTCATCTTAATTTCTTTTACTCTTTCGTGAAGTTCCATTGTTATTCTCCTTTCTGTTGCATTATCTTACAAACAAGTACACAATAAAGGTTATTACTATCTGCATAATGTGTATGCTTTGGTCTTGAATAAGGTTTATCTTTAACTTGTTGGCTTTGAGGTTATCGACTATGCCGTGAATTGTCGCATTATTTACAAGTGCAATCGCATAGAACTTACTGAAAGAAAATCCCTCTGCAAATGCAATTGGGAGCATTATCATAAACGCCCACGAAAACGAGTGCATAACCAATGCCATAATGTAATCGTGCCGATAAAGTTTCTGCGGTGCGTTTTCCTGCCAATACTTTTTCTGTTTTGCCGAAGCCAACCAACCCTGCAAATAGTAATCGTCAAATATGTGCATAAATATCATTAGCACCAATATAAAGAATACTGACATATAATTTTATCCTTTCCACCCCGAAAAATTCTCTTGCCAATATTGCAGGAGTTTTTCTTCTGTCGGGTATTTTTTAATGAGTTGGTTAAATGCGTGTTCAATGTCCTCTACACGAAAAAGACTATTTGTATTTTGGGTTTCTAAAAGGTCTATGATTTTTCCCTTTGCAATATCATAAAATACACAAGCAAATTGTTTGCCGTTTTCACTAAAATTCCACGCAAAGCACACTCTGTTCATATCAAACTTTGGCTTCATATCCGTTTCCTCTTTTTAGGACTATATTTCTTAATAAGTCTGTCGCACTGTTTCTTGCTTAACCTTTTCGGGTCTTTGATTTTTGCCCTTTTCTTTCCGTTGTCAATTTGCTTTTGCAATCTCTCTTTTTCTTCGGGAATTTCCTTTAATCGTGTTTCTCGCCAATCATTGATAATTTTTTCGCTTGGGCTTTCTTCGTGTTTTTCCATAACTCCCTCTCAACGCTTTTTCTTGCCAATTCGGTATGATTTTCATTTTTCACCTGTCGCCTTTCTCGGTTGGGTGGTCGAACTCGGCAAAGTCCTCAAACAGAATAAACTTGTCTTTCATATAGTGACCTATGCCAATAGCCTTATCGCCCCAATGACTTTTGCCGTTGCCATTATAGACAATTCGGCAAGGGATATTTTTGAGTACGGATAGCATAACTCCGTCCTCTCGGTCAACACCGAAAAACTCCACAAGTTCTTTGAGCAGAAATCCCACTCTCGCAATATCGTTGTGGTGTCCGTATGGCATTATATTCTCGCACATTATCGTCAAGCACGGAATGTTGCCAAAATGCCCGATTATATTTATATCAATGCTCTTAATGATATTATTCTCTACACCATATCCCTTTTTCTCAATATCTTCTATGCTATATGTTTTCATTTTTCCTCACCTCTCACTTAATCGTCTTCGCGAACTCGTCTATGATGCGTTGGCTTTTCATTGAGGGAACTCTCTTTCCTGTTTCCCACAAGTGAATAATCGTGGCTTCAAACCCCAAGAGCTTTGCAAACTCTTTCTGTGTCCGTTTTGCCTTTGTCCTCACTCGCAAGATAAACTCGGCATAACTTTCGTCTTTCTTAATTCTCATAACTGCTCCTTTGAAATTATTTTATTAGTGGAATTTTTACACCAATCAAGTGGAATTTTTACACTATCAAGTCATTTTTTGCCTTTTATCCACAAAGCATTAGTGGAAATTCTACACACAATAAGTGAGCAAAATCGTTGGTGGAATTATTACACACAATATCATATTATACCATATCCCCTACTCTTTATGCCACTTATCACTAAATGCCCATATCGTATTGCTACGAGAAGACTTTGAATTGTTTTGCCTTTCAATAAAACCGCCATTTTCAAGTTCGTAAAATGCTTTAATTGCCGTTTTGTTTGATACTCCGCAAACTTTCATAGCAAGGGTGACTGTGTACTCAAATGTGCCTTTGGTCTTATAATCGTGAGAGCCGTATGCCCATAACTTCATATAATTGTAAAGCACTCTTGCCGTACAACTTAGAGACAAATACTTTTCGTGCATAAGCATATCGTTTGTTAATCGAATATGCCGTTCCTTTTTCTTTCTACCCTCAAATGACTTAAAGGCTTTTCGTTCTTCGTCCGCTTGTTTCTTTGATTTACTGCTTGTTGACATATAGCACCGCCTATATAATATATTCAAGAGATAGAGTTAGACTATCGGTGTTAGTCAAAGGTAGCTAATCTCTGTCCTCTATCCCTTATTATTATATCATACTATTTGGAGTTTGTCAAGCGGTTTTCATAAATTTGTCATAGGGATTTAATGTTATTCGTAATTTTCAATTGCCTTAACCTGCGTGTCAATTCCCTGCTCGGCAAGGTTAATAAATTCAAGCAACTTTTCGCTCCAACCTGCGATAATATTGGTCTTTGCACCGACAAACTGTTGAGTGCCGTAACCCTGCAAGTCAATGGCGTGTACCCAAAAGTCCTTATTGAACTTTCTGCGGTATTCGTCTGCAAGAGGCTGACAAGGTTTGACGGTACTATATCCCCAAAAACCGCCCAACCTGCCGTTCCAAGACGAATTTATCTCGTTATCGGAAAGTATAATAAGGCGGTCTGCGTGGATATTATCCGAAAGCATTTTCTGTAAGGGCAAAGATATGTCTGTTCCGCCCCCCTTTGTATAAATCGCCATAGTAGTAGAAATTATACCACCACGATTAGTATAATGAAATTTATCTATGCTTGTATCAAAATTGTAAACGATTACATCGTCGCAAATCTTTGCACCCATAACGGCAATCAACTTTGCAATGTCTGCACAAGCAACGGAAGATTTTGAGCTTATGGCAGATGTCATTGAGCCACTTGTATCAATGGCAATAACGGTCTTGCCGTGAAGTTTAGGCATATTCTCGATAGAATGTTCAATAGCCGTTTCAAGAGTATCGAAAACACGGCTACCCGCATTTGATACATTGGCAAGTTCACGATATGCCGAGAAGAAACGGAAGGGCAACTGTTTGGACTTCAAAACCTCGTTTTTGTCGGAAAGTTTCGAAAACACCTTGTCAATATTTGAGGGATTTGCGTTCACTATGTTGCGAAGATTACGGAGCATAGCCATATATCCGATTTTGTTTTCCGCAATCAGTTTCTCCCAAGTTTCCTTGTTATTGCCGTGTGCCGAAAGCTCGGTTTCCCAACGTTCTGCGATAGGCAAAGTATCATTGATAATCGCTTTAAACAATTCGTTCTGCTCTGCCGTTTTAGGCTTTGCGTGGGTAAGTTTAAGCACATCTTTGAACTTGATTTCCTTGTTACCGCCATTGTACTTTGCGATTTGATATGCGTTAAATCTGCCAAGTGCGGTTGCAAGAGCCTTTTTCAAGCCGTTGGGGATAGGTTTGCCGAACATCGAAAGATAACAAGCAAGAATTTCCGTAATATCATCTGCTCTCTCCACAACATCTGCAACAACCTCTTTTATGAAAGGCTTACTCTTAACATTATGAGCCACAAGTGCGGTAAGTGCGTGAGAAACAGAGCGCAAGTGCATTTCCTTTCTCGCATATCTCGTAAGATTAGCAACAAATTTAGGCTCTTTTTCAAGCACCGCATTGGCGGTTTTAATCATTTCGTTGGTAGTATCACCATAGAATTTCGCCTCTCCGTACATAGAAGTAAGAACCTGTGTGACAAGTTTCGCCTTATTGGGCATCGCATAGGCAATATGACCGCTTTTGTTCGTGGTCTTAATTGTGTTAGTTTGATTGAATTTGCTCATTTCAATTCTCCTTTGATTTTTGTGTTTGGAGCTGACAAAGGGACTTGAACCCTTAACCTCTTGATTACAAGTCAAGAGCACCACCATTGTGCTATGTCAGCATAAAAGAAAGGCTATCAACCGAAGTCAATAGCCTTAACAAACTTGCAAGAATGGGCGAAAATGGTGAACTATTACGTTGCGCTACCAACTGCGCCACCTTCCGTTATTGGTCGGAAGGGTAGGACTCGAACCTACGACACACGGCACCCAAAGCGAAGTAACCATTATCTGCACTGTGCAAGTTTATTTCATTGTAAAGGCTATCGGAAGAAAAGGCGAAAAGAGTAACATAATGCGCTCTACCGACTGAGCTACAAGGCAACCGAAGCTACCTTGACAAGACTTGAACTTGCGACCACACGCTTAACAGGCGAAGTAACTCTTTTCTACACTGTCCGATAGTTAAAAATTCTTAATAATGCCGAGAAAAGCGAAAACGGAGGCATTGTATCAGAGTACAAATTCAAATTAGGGGTTTGAAGTAACCGTTTTCTGCACTACGGCAATTAAAAACAAACTATCCGTCATAGAGCCTTTTGCTCTTGACACTTATATTCTATCACATAAAAATGCGTTTGTCAATACCTTTTCAAGATTTTTTCAAATTTATTTCAACTTTTTTGCAAACTCGTCAATCGCCCTTTTGCTGACGAAGTTCGGCTCGTACTTGCCGTTTTCCCATTGGCTGACGGAGTTCACCCCAACGCCCACCGCAATCGCAAAATCCGCTTGTGTCAACTTGGCGGTCTGCCGTATGCGCTTGATGAACGCTCCGTAGGTTTCGTTGCGCTTAATTTTCAAATCTCATACTCCCTTCGTAGAAATATCCTCGTTCTTCGTCCAAGTGGCTAACTTTTTCGGTTTCCCTATCATATCTTCGGTAACAAGTCACTTCCAAATCTTGCAAAAATCCAAGTTCGTCAACGAGTGTCGGTAAAACCAACTTTGCACACTCCTTACAAAAGTGCATTGTTTCCACATATCCTTGCGCTCCGTCGTCACGGTCTATTCTGACCTCATAATAATTCTCGTCCATAGCAATTTCTTTTTGGCACTTGTTATGGTCGCAGATTATTGACTTAACTTTATGCTCAAATTCCTTCGCCACGGTTTCTTTACTCAATATCTTCATTGGCGGTTCCCTCGTCTTTCCACCCGATTTTACATCTTTGCACGGAATTTTCGCCTATGAACTCACGCACTTTGTTACGGCAAATTTCGCAAAAATCTTTTTCAGCATTAAATATATCTCCCAAAAACATATTGCTTTTAGGGTTAATCGACATCTGCCAAACAGTTCCCTCTATTTCGTTTCCGCAAATATCGCAATAAGTTTTAATCATTGGCGGTTTCTCCTTTTGGCAAATAGTCCTTGTCAATAATTTTCAAATCGTCAACCTTGTACTGCTCAATCGCTCCATTTTCGGTAACACATATCGCCCAAAGCGTTCCGTTATCGTCATAAATATCAACAATAGTAACAAAGTATCTTACAAATGCAATCGATTTAATTTTCATTCTCGCCTATCCTTTCTGCATAAAATATCATACCTCTTTTGAGATAAGCCTCTGCCGTCCGCACTTGCCAACTGCAAAACCACCCATTTTGAACAATTCTGCCATAGCAATATACGCACTCTTGCTTAATCAACTCGTCAAGCGAAGTGATTTTCTCGCCCTGTCGGTATTTTCTCTTGTATGCCATTATTCTCTCCTTTCTGCCGTGAGCAATTCGGGGTTGTCTATGGAATTGCCAATAACCTCAAAATCTCCGTCTATGCTCATTCTGTATATGTTTGGAATTTGCACCTTAACTATTTTTGTTTCGCTGTAAGGATAGCAACCAACATCGTGATATATCGGTGCTTTCACAATGTCATTTTCCCAAATCCGCTTGCCGTTCTTATCGCAAAGTCCTGTGAACTCGCAGAGGGTTTCGGAGTCAATTTCATAAACTGCAATCGGTATTCCGAACTTGTTTATTCGTTGGATATTAAATAAAGGTTTGCCATAAAAGTTATTAAATTCTTTATAGAATAAACCCTCAACCCATTCGCCATTGTCAACTCGCTTCGCCTTAAACAAAACTTCCCTCATTATTCTCCCTCCAACATCTCTTTTGCGATTTGGTCTATCGTTCTTGCCACAAACGCAGGGTATATGCCGCCCTTGATACAACGCTCTTTGATTTCGGAGTGCATCTTCCGCACGGTTTCGGCTTTGACTTCGGTAATACGTTCCCTCAACATATCATTATCGCATTCCAAGTCCTTGTTTTCGTGTTCCCACTCTTCGTTATCCCTGCTCAGTTCATAAATCCTGTACTTGAAATCCTTGTTCTTGATTTCAAGGGTTTGGTTCTGCGCTCTCAACCTCTCATTCTCCTCGGTGAGTTTCTTTTTATCGGCTCTCAATTTTCGGATAAGTTCGTCTGCCTCAACCACCGATTTTGCCATACTTTCGTATTCATCGGTGAGTTCCTTAATTTTCTGCTCCTGCGAGGTTATGAGGGCGAGGGCGTTTATTATATAATCGGGGCAAGTGCGAAAATCCGCAAGTCCTTCAAGTTCTTTCTTTACTGTTTCCGCATTAAGATTTTCCATTTTTCGCTCTCCTATCACTTAAAACTTTATGTCGTTCGGTTCTTCGGAAATTTCGATTTTTCTACCCAAAAACGCCTCTGCCGTTGCCTTTATTGCACGCAATTCTATTATTTCTCGCTTAAGCCACTTGCATTTGTCGATATGAATTTGTGCAATTTCGCTTTCTTCCTCATATAAAGCCTTGTAGTCGGGCATTTTGCAATTTTTATTTTCCATTTTCGCTCCTTTCAATAAGCTTCAATATCATATCGGGGCTTTCGCTTACTCTTATGAACCTATCCTCGCCAAAATCAACTATGCTCGCATCTATATGACCTCGTGTGCTATAAGGCACTACAAACTTAATTCGCTCGGTATTTACAAGCATTGTACCGCCTTCGATACCTGTTAATTTGATAATCATTCCTCTCTCCTTTCGCCGTGACTGCAAAACGCAAGTTCGCATTCATCTCCGTTGCGTAAAACATATTGATTGCATTCGTCTTTGTGTCTGCAATCCTTGCAACGGACAACTTCGACCACATCGGCGGTTTTGCAAGATTTAAGCGCCTTTATAATTGACTCCTTTGCCACATAAGGTTTCCAATGCTCGACTACTTTAATCAATTTATCCGCATCAATATATCTGTTCATTCCGCATCCTCACTTTCCTTTGGCTCACGCATTGTTTGCATAACATAAGCCGTCAACTTATCCATATTTAAGAACTCACGCATTTTGTGTCCTTCGTAAAGGCTTTCCATTACTTTATTAACCTCGCTACGAATGGTTGTTTCTATAAGGGAATTTATTTCGAAAACATAGCCTGCAAGGACTTTCTTTGTTGCTTCCTTTACTTCGTTCTTATATTCTTCCATATAGAAGTAACTGCCACTTCTCATAGGTTTGAGTTCGTCTTTGATTACTTCCTCAACAATAACCTTAATTGCGGTGTCCTGCTTCCATTCTACGATTTTAGGATAAAGACCGTCTTTGATTTCTTTCCTTACAAAATCCCTAAACTCACTATCCCAAGACATCTTATGAAGAAACTCTCTAACGACTTCTTCCTTGAATATATCGGTAAATACTATACCGTCATTTTCTTCGGTAAAATATTCAGATAATGAGCTATTTTCTATATCAATTTCAAATTTCATTTTCCTTCTCGCTTTCGTATTTCTTTTTGAGTTCGGCAAAAACTCGGTGTTTACAACCCGAAATATCAGATGTGTTGGCTAATATTTTCGTCTCAATCTCCGCAAAGATTTCCTCTGCCTTAACCCAACCATTCGCTCTCAATACAGCTTCAAGTTTGGCTTCTTCCATAATATATTTTTGCTCGACTTCGGTAGATATTGCCTCGCTCATTTGCTTGGCAAGTTCATGAATTTCCGTCTGCTTATCTATGCTCATTGTTATCTCCTTCCATTTCACGCAGTTTCGCTTCGGCAGAGGCTCGGTCAAGGAATAAGGTTTTGCCAAAATCACTTAATGGTATGTGTGCTGTCATTTCTTGGCTTATACAATGGAGAATTGTGTCATATTGATTGATATATATTAAATCAACTTTTATTGCCCTAACCCCTCTTTGTATTTCAGTAATGTCACTTCCTCCTGCCCAAACTTCCCATATCGTATCGCCGACATTGCACGGCAACTCCAAGAGTTTACCCTGCTCGATTTTGTCCTCAAGGTCGCAGAGGCGGTCTATAATTTCGTTGTAATCGGCAAACTCTGTGTAGGGTGCATTACTGCCTAAAAGTCGCTTCGTCAATCTCTCAATCATTATCCACCCTCACTTTTATTTAATTCTTTTTGTGCCGTTTTTGAAATGGTATCATCTACTTTATTCCCCAAATACTTGCAACAATTTCGGCAATAACATTTTCCGTTAAAAGGTTTCGAGCGCAATCCATCATACATTTGCTCGTTGTGTGCTTCCTCGCCGTCAAATCTTTCACCATAAAAAACATTTCCAAACACATACTCTTTTGAGTAGTATTCGTCATATCCGCAAAAAGGACATTCTTGTAATTCACTGAATTTCACTTTTTCAACTCACCTACTTTCAAGATATTTTTCCGCTTCGTAATCAATAATATCAAACAATCCACATTGAGCAGTTCGGTTTGATATTCTCCGTTTAGCATAATCGCATTGTGCTTCGCTTAACTCAAATCCGATAAAATTCATACTCATATTTATACAACCAATGGCGGTAGTACCTGTTCCCATAAAAGTATCAAGAATTACATCGTTTTCTTTTGCGTAAATCTTCAAGAGCTTTTCTACAAATTTGGAAGAAAATGTCGCTTTGTTCAAATCCGTGCTTTCGTCATTGTTAGGTGCTTCGATAAAGTTAAAAACATTTTTGTATATATCTTGACCAGTTTCACGAACATTAACAATTTGTTTATTTGTTTCAAAAGTTTGAAATTCATTCTTACGACAGAAAATATAAACAAACTCGCATATTCGAGTCAACTTGTTTTTTGATACATTATTAGGTGTTGCAGATTGCTTTTTCCACACGATAATATCAGCGATAGTGAAATTGCTTTTGCGGATAATATCAGCGATAGTGAGCGACATACACTCTGTGTTCTCACAACCATAAGACATATTCCACATTACACAACCATTATCCACCAATACTCTATCAAATTCTTCAAAAAGACTTAATATCCATTCCGAATATTCTTCGTTTGTCATTCCGTCTTTGTATATATCATATCCTCTATCGGTGGAGTTGGGTCTGATTATATTGTAGGGTGGTGATGTTAAAACTTTATCTATGGAGTTGTTAGGAATTAGTCGCATTCCCTCGTAACAGTCCATATTATAAATTCTGTTGATTTTCATTTTCATCTTCCTCCAACTTTTTTCTAATTTTATGAACGGACTGCCACTTAATGCCGTGCTTTCGTGCGATTTGGGCGACCGTGAGATTGCCCTCTTTCAAGTCCTCGATAATGGCGAGGGTGCGAGGGCAGTGGCGGTAATTGCGCTTCGGTCTGCCTGTCTTAATCCCCAACTGCGACTTGTAGGTTTTGAGGGTTTTCTCGGTAATGCCAAAGGTGTCGCAGAGTTCCACGGTGCTTGTCATTCCCTCGGCAATCGCCTTTGCAATTTTGTCCTTCGTCACGGTGCGGTCAACTTTCGGCAACTCGCCATTCGCCTTTAACTCGGTTATCGCCTTGCGAAATTCACTCGGTGTCATCGGCATCATTCGCCCAATCTGCGTTATCGGCATTCCTGCGCGGAACAAAGTTATGATTTGGTTTCTTTCAATTTCGGTCATTTTTTGCTCCTTTTTCTTGTTGCTTGACTGCAAAAATCTTCATGAGTCGGAAAATTGTCGGCGCAATCATTCCTAAAAGCACACCCCATTGTGTGCCACCACATACAATCTTTGCAACGGATAACCTTAACTTTATCTTCGGCTTCGCAGACAGTTTCGGGAATTACAAGTTTAGCAAATCCGTCCATTCCGCCTTTGCCAAAATATGTAAAACTATCCGTGTCGTCAATTATGTGACATTCGGTCGCCAAAAAACCTTGCACCCATTCACCATTGATTTTTTCGCCGTTCAGCACTATTGTTTCCGTGCCGTTCTCGTTTCGGCAAAATCCTCTATATAATCCTTTATTTTGCTCAAAGTTTGTCATTCTCTCACCTTTCTAATCGCCCCCACCTCAAGATACAAAGATATTAGATAAAAAGATTAAAAACGGACGAACGCCGTTATCGCCGCCGCAGCAGTTGAAACCAATGAGGCCGCGGGGCGAAACGCAAAATACATATTGCTCATTACCATTCGCAGTGGAAGTCCACCACCAATCTTTCATAGGGTATTTGTCAAAAAGGACTCGATTACTGCGGTAGAAGTCGAAAGTCGGCAGACCTATCTTTGATTTCATTTTGCCGTAAATATCAAGTCCGTCAGCGGTGAACAAGTCCGTTTCAAACTCTACGATATTCTCTGCACCGACAATTTTCTCAATTTTGGGCAAAACTTCCTTGACAAGTTGCTTGTAGAGTGATGACTTCGCAAAGTTGTTCGTGTTATCGTCAAACGTACTCTCGAAAATGCTCTCTCGCATAACTGCGGTGATCTGTCCGTTGTTATCCGCAAACTTGATAAACTCAAATTCGCCAATGTGGAATGTGTCGCCAACCGCAACCTCGGCAAGTGTCTTGGGCTTAATGCCAAGAAGCTCTCGCAAACCCTTTGCCTTTTCTTCCGTTACTTCAATTTCTCTTCCGTCAATCGTGATTTTCATTCTGTGATTTCCTTTCGTTTTTCAAAAATTTAGGGATTGACTTCCCCTTTGGTACTCCCATTTTATCATATATTTGCGGATTTGTCAACCTCTTTTTGTAAATTTGTTGGAAAATTTTTGAATATCCGTTGAAAGCCTATCACGGCTCACAACTCCACCCCCAACTTTTCTGCGTACTCGGTGAGGTCGGAAAGGGCTTTTGTGAAAATTGGTTCTTCGTCCACATAAGCATTATCCCATTCTTTGAGAATATAGTCACGAAAGTCGGTGAGGATTTGCTTTTTCTGCGAAAACTCAAACTCGCACTTAATCTTTTCGAGTTCTTCTTCATTTGCCACGAACATTCTTGTGATAAATCCGCTACAAAGTTCCCAACTGTCCTTCATTTGTTCGGGCAACACGAAAACGTTGTTTGCAATAAGGTAGTCGGCAACCGCTTCGGCAGTTTCGGGAATAATCACACCGCCCTTTTTAATCAATTCTATCAATCTATCTCTCATTTCAATTCTCCACCTTTTCTACCATATCGGCTTTTATAAGGGAATAAATGACATTCAAGTATTGATTTCCCTCTTTTTCGTCAAATATATCTCCCTCTAAAGTTAAACATCTATCTCTTTTAACTTGCATAACAGAAGCAGATACTGAAAACTCATAAACATCATAAAAATCTTCATACTTAAACCCAAACTTTTCAAGTTCTTGAAGCGGTATGTTATCCTTAATTTTCAGCATTTTAGTCCTCCTCAAACTCTTCACAAATACAAAAGTGGTTTCTTGCATCATCACTGCAATCAATCTCATCGGAGCATAGCCCTCTTTCGTGTTTTTCGTAAAACACGTTCAAATCATAATATATTTTTTCATTTATTGTGCAATATTCTCCATGATACCCTTTCCCAATGCACAACTGCTCTCCACAATGCTTGCAAGTCAACATAATTCTTGAATTTGCCATATTGTTATAAAACCTCGCTTTCCTTTCTCACCATTTCCTCAAAGTATCGCACATTTTCCTCGGCAAGCGGATAGGCTGCTTCGGCTTGTGCTTTCCAATATGCGACCATAGTTTCAAACTTTTCGGGATTTCCAAACTCCCCACTTGTCAATCTCTTAAAGTTGCGGTCAAAAATCTCGCCTTTGTTGTCGGCACGAACAATCGTATATCGCAAAGTAACTCTGCCTTTTTCATAGCAAGGGCGGTCATCGTGGGGCAACGGCACATTTCTTTCAAGAGTTTCGTAATTCCACTCATAGTAAATGCGGTCATTTTCGCCAACACAATGAATTGACTTCGCTTTGCATAGCAAGGTCATATATGCTTGCTCAATACACGCAAAAGTTGTGTCGCTTATCAAGTCAATATATGATTGATGTTCCTTTTCGATTTCGTCATTTGCCACAAAGCATTTCGGCTTGAATATTTCCTCGAACTTCGCATTGATAGTTCCATTGACTTCGCCAAAACTTCTCAACGGCTCTTTCACATAGGTTTTATCTTTTTCCCACGCAAAATTCTTATAATCGACTTCCTCAATTTTCACCAAATCTTGCCACTTTCCGTCAATCTTCACTTGCAGTTTGTTCATTGTCTTGCTCCTTTTTGTCTTTTAGGCTATCGCCAAACACTCCAACAAACACCATAAGCGGTATCAAATCTTCAAACTTCATCTTTGCCAATTCCTCGTCAGTTAATGGATTCTGCTTCGCCCAATGTCTGCACCAACCGTCAAAACATTTCACATATCCGATATGCTCGTTTGTGATTTCGCACACACATTCAATATTTCCGCTTGCCTTTTCCTTTGCCACATCAAAAAGTTCGCCAAAAGTTTCATAAGGGCAATCAAGTTGTGCAAAAACTACTAACCCCAAAGGGCATTTATAGGCATCTATTGTGCCATTTGTTGATACTCTCCACTTTCCGTTATGATACCATACCTTTATTAAAGAGCCGTCAACTTTCTCTTGTGTCCTTGCTGAACCCCAATCAATATCGGGTACATATCCCTCGCCATAATTTCCAAACTTGTAAAAAGGAACGCAGACAGGTGTTAAAGTCGCATTTTCAAGAATAATTCCCCTGCACTCTCTAACGATAGGATTGTAAAAGTCGCTCTCAATTTGATTGTAAGATAAAATGGTGTAATCTTCGTCTTTCTTAATCTTCAAGCAATAAGGTTTCTGCGTAAGCAATTCTTCCCAATTTTTATTATCTTTTATAAATGTCAACAGTTGCATTCTGCTCGTTCTCCTTAAATTTCGTGATTTTTCCGCACCGATAGCACCAAAGGTCTTTGATATGCCCTTGCTCTCTCCGTGCGTGTTTCATTCGGGGTATGGGGAACACCGCACCGCACTCTCCACACCGCAACTCCGATATGTAAATGTCATTATGCTTTTTCACTGAATCAATTTTATTCCTCTTTTTAAAAGCCGACTTTCAAACTCCGTATCGCTCCAACCTTTGTTAGAGTCTATAACTTTTTCTTCGGCAGCACTAACTACCGAATGTCCTGCTCCGCCACTTGCTCTTAATCGGCTAGTGGTTGCTTTTACGTCCGCCTCTCCACTTTCACTTGCAACCCAACCCAAACCGACATAATCGCCGTCCACCATTCTCATAACTTTGACAATTCGTTCGTCTTCGTGATTTTCCAATCGTTCATATTGGTTCACATCAACTCCAAGATATCGCATAAAAATGTTCTTGTTATCGACAATTTCAAAGTATCTATTATAATAGGCAATAAGTTCGCTGAATTTTACATAATAGTGATTAACCGTTTCATAATCTAGATCAAGATATTCTTTCAAACTCATAGGAGCATACTGGGCAAGTTGTAACATTATTTGCTTCATAAAGCGATATCCCAATTTAGGTTGCTTTTTCATTGCCAAAAGGCTCTGTTTTTCTTGCAAAAATTCCTGAAGTACATCTTCTAATTTTGCTATAACTTCTTCGTTTTTTTCTTTGCAAGGGTCTATTTTATTTCCATTTTCGTCAAAATATATCATTTTTTCCTTTGTTTTTCCCTTTCTTTTCTTATGGAGCGATACGCAAAATAAGCATTTTCGTAATTCAATTTACGCTTTAAGCATTTTTGGTCTAATTCAGCACGAAATTCCAAATACTCTTTGCACTCTGAATGGCAAGTAGGTGAACGCCGAGGACAATCTCGTTTGCAGGGATTGAGGTTTTTCATCATATCACTCCTTAAATATTTGTTTCGTATTCGACGCCATACTGCAAAAGCTTTAGTTTCAACCGCTCGATGCCAAACCCGTCATATGATTGCCAAAATCCGTTCGCATCAATATAAGAGTGTCCGTATGCTTCGTTACGGACATCAGCGCACTTCTGTTGAACTCGAATCAAACGTTTTGCGCCCCTATTTACATCAGTTCCAAAGCCTTCTCCTTCGATAAGAGCAAGAAGCCAACTCATATCGCAAGCTGACTCAATTTCGTGAAGTCGCATAGCCATAATGTCACGCAAATATTTAGCTAAAATTTGAGATTGCTTTGCAGTCAACTTTGCATCCCTACAAAGCTTGTTCCACATATCGTCAAACTTGCGGTCAATATCAGTACGTTTATCCTTATCAATAATTGCTTTCATTTTCCTCAACTCCTTCAAATTTTACAAAATTAACCGTACAGCAAATAGGACATATAATTGCATTTTTGATTCCGTTTCTTTTTTTTAGATTCCTAATCTTAGGCTTAACAACGCAACCGCACTTTCGGCAAGTATGAACACAGATTTTGGGTTTTTTCAAAATCTTCATAAATATTTCGCCTCACATTCTTTGCAGTATTGCCGTCCGCTTTCCGTTGGCAAACGATTACCACAAGCTACGCAAAACTCTGCACAATTTGAGTTAGACTTCTTTCTAGTAACCAAAACTTTTTCATAAAAAATTACCGCAATATATTTGCCATTGTCATAACAAGTTGAAACATTAAAAAGTAGCAAATGAGTTTGTTTAATAAATTCATTTAACTGATTTTCGAATGTTTCTCTATCCATAGCCTCAATAACTTTTACGGTTCTCATTTCTTCTCCCTCACTTCTTTATAATCGTATTGCGGATATTTAGTAACAAATTCTAATACCGCCATTGTATATGTCGCCGCCTTTATCACCATAGTTTTAAAATTGTGTTTATCGGCGGTGTAAGTTATTTCCCATTCTTTCATATTTTGCCCCTCAACTTTCGCATATCTTCCGCATAATCTTTTGCCGTATTTAGTTTACGCAGGTCATCACCTTTAAGCATTATGGGCGTACACATATCAAATAATCGACTGTATATTCGGTGGTTTCTTATATCCTCGGTATTTGTCAACTCCGCTTTCGTCAGGTTACTAGTGACTATCAAAGGCAATCCCGACAAATATCGGTGCTGAATAAAGTTATAAACCATTTCGTTCATATATTCGCTTTTTCGCTCCACGCCCAAATCGTCAACAATTACAATCGGATAGTTGTCAAAACTGTCAAGGTATTCTTGCTTCGACCAAGTTTCTTGAAGTTCGTTCCCTATACGAGAAAAGTCCGTGAATTTGCAAGGAATTTCGTGTTCCATAAGCGCATTGGCAATACAGCAACTTGCAAAAGTCTTGCCGATACCAACCGAGCCGTAAATAAGCAATCCCTTGCCCCTTGAATAAAAATCTTTCCAATTCTCGACATAGTTCTTTGCATACTTCATAATTTCGGGTGCAGATCCATTATCATTTGCAAATGTGAAATTCACCATATTTTTTGACGGAAAACAATCTTTTATTAGGTCTGCAACTTTTTCTCGATGCTCTTTTTCCTTTTTTTGCCTCGCAATCTCGTCGGCTTTCGCTTGTTCGCATTGGCAATTAACCCACGGCTTTCTGTCGCCCCACGGCAACCTTACAAGTTTTTGTTTCGGGGTATGGCATTTGCCACAATATATAAGTCCGTCTTTTTCGTAATCGCTTTCGTTGCATTCCTTGCCCTCTGCCGATAACTCCACCGCTTCTTCAGGCACTTTTACCATTCTATCCATTTTTACCCTCTACATTCTTATCCCACCATTCCGAAAAAGCTCTGTCGCCCTCGCTTAACTCGCTATCGGGTTTTATTGCTATTCCGTTTGCTCCGTAGGTTTTGGCGGTTGTTTGTGCTTTCGGTGGAAATACCCCACTATAATTTTGGCACATAGAGTAATCTATGGCTTCAATTACATATCTATCTCCATACTTTAGAATTTCCTCATACCTTTGCTTACAAAAAGCAGAAAATCCTCTGTTCTTATATGATTGTTTTTTCTCTTTCTTATATTCAAGCCACTCGATAATTTTCGACTTTACTTCTTCGGAAAAAACAAACCCACACCAATCTATTTCTTTATTATCTGTTTTAGTAGATGTGTTAGTAGATGTAATACTAAAGTCTATATTATAAGCATTATCATACATTTTGCAATTTTGTAAAATGGAATAACCAAAATCGGTAATTGCATACCACAATTTTCGTTCAAACTTGTTTTCGTTGTAATTACCTTTAATTATCAATCCCTGCTCAACCATTTTCTTTAAGGCATAATCAAGTTGTCTTTCGTTAAGGTATGGGAACCACTCGGCAATTGCTTTCTTGGTGTTGTAAGTCCAATATCTTCCGTCTTTGAAATTTCGTTCATTAACTTCATTTTGCTTTATCCAAAAATAGAAATTATCAAGCAATATTGCCGTAACTATATCATACTGTTTTGCTATTTCCGTATCAAATCTATGTTGCATTACTAAACTCCTTCAAAATTTCTTCGTATCTCCACAAACTATGCTCGCGGATTGGTCTTGTTTCGGGAAATGTGCTAAAATGCAAAATCAAAGCAAATTCACCCTTGTCGCAAAATTCATATCCTACAAGTTCGCCATTTTTAATTCTCTGCAAAATTCGGTTATGATAAGGGTACATAAAATTCTCCTTATAACAAGAAAAGCACTTGCTTACTTGTGGGGACGAGCCACTTTCGGCAAATGCTTCTTGGTGTGATTAAGTTGTGAATGTTGATTAAATTATCTCGTCCATAACTTAATCACGACTATATTTTACCACACAATTCCGTGATTGTCAAGTGGTTTCAGGCAAATTTTCCAAAAAAGCGTCAATGGTGTGACCGTCAACGGTGATTTGGTTGTGCAGATTGCACTTGCGCTCCATTGTGCGAAGTCGCCTCAACTTGCGGAATAGCGACTCATACTGCGACTTCAAGTAACGCTCGGCTTCGGACTCGTTGGCGATTTTCATTCCCTTGCTATTGCTGATTATGATTTTCTCGAAGTCTGCGCTGTCGTTTATGGACTGCTTACAACGAAGCATAAGGCAACGCTCGGAAGTATTATGGTAGTCCTTTGGTTCAAGGCAACATTCGCCATTCCCAAACTCTCTGAAAAGCTCCCTCGCAATTTCCGACTGTGGCGTGTACTTCTCGCCCTGCTCCAACAAAAATTCGTATAATTTCTTCTGCGTAATGTTCATTTCGTCACTCCTTTGGTATAGTCGGCAAATAATAATCATCTGCACCATAATCGTAATAGTGCCTTGCTATGCAATAATTCCAATGTGCTTCTTCGTCTTTTTTATCGGCAAAATCATAAAAGTCGCACCAACCCATAAAACTATTGCTTTCATATTTTCTTGGATAATTATATAAGTAAGTCCTAAATTCTTCCTCGCTGACTTGTGTTTCAAACTTTATTTTATCTGTTCCCAAGTTAGATAAAACATAATCATACAAATTGTTATATTTATCGGTTTTTTGAGGCGGTGTCTTTTGATTAGGGTCTGACATATTATAAGTCGCCTCAGCATTTTCGATTATTCTCTTTAATTCACTTTCGTCAGCCGTTGGAATATTTTGTTTCATCATTTCAAATATTTCCTCGCTTGTTTTTCCACGCATAAACTGAAGTAAGACTAAGATTTTGAGAAAGTCAGTATAAGATAATTTCATTTCCTCAACTCCTTTCACTTTTCGGGCATTTCGTAAACAACAAGGTTCGGAAGCCTTATATCAAAATCTGCGCCTTGTGTGATTATCGCTTTTGTTTCTCTCGCTCTTTTCAAGACTTCTATTGTTTCGTCATATCCCATATCGCAATTATGAATGTGCATAAAAGCGTTTTCGGGATTTCCAAGTTTCAAAAGTTGTTGTATCTCGTCAATGATTTCAAGGCAACGCTTTTTGCTCTCATAAGTTCCAACGGCATAACCGTGGCAATCAATCTTGTGTTTTCCTTCTTCGTAAGAGTAATTGATAATATCGGTTTTTCTTAATTTGCATTTATTCTGACTTCTTATCCAAAGTTCCATTGTTTTCCTCTCTTTCCGTAAATGCCCCAAATTTCGCCTGTATTCGATTTTGGGAACTTGGGGCATGTTTATTCGTTAAAATTGTTTCGTGCGATTTTAGGTGCGAAATTTCGGCTCTCGCACCCATTTGCTTAAAAAGGAAGTCCGTCACTATCGGGCAGTTCCTCAAAATTCGGTGAATTGTTCGCAAAATTTGGTGAGCTATAAGCACTTGGAGTATACCCGATGCCGTTCGCATTTGCCGTGTGTGGAACACTCACTCTTGGCTGACCGACATTGTTCTGCAAATTGTTATTCCCTGCAAAACTTACTTCGTCTGCAACAACTTCGGTGATGTATACCTTTTGACCTTGCGAGTTGGTATAGTTTCGTGTCTGCAAACTTCCACAAACCACAAGTGAATTTCCCTTCTTTGCGTACTTACCGACGAACTCCGCCGAAGCTCTCCAACACGAAATATTGATATAGTCCACGCTCTGCTCCCCCTGTTTCGCAAATTTGCGATTAACCGCAAGCGAAAAGTTGCACACCGCAAGTCCTGTGTTGGTGCTTTTAAGTTCGGGGTCTGCGGTAAGATTTCCCATTAAAATTACTTTATTTAGGCTATTTGCCATTTATGTTATCTCCTATTATACTTTGTGTTTTTGAATTGAAATTTTGCGACAATCGACTAATCGCTTCTTCATATGATATATTTTTGCTTTTTACTAACCATTTTAATTTGCTTTGGTTTATATTTAGGTCTTTGCACCACCAAGAAAGACATTGTGTTTTATCGCCAATCTTAATCATTATACAGTTTCGCCTATTTCCATTTTGTTTTGATTTTGGAATAAAGCAACAGTTATCAGGACTGTAACCTTTGTTGAAGTCTTTTCTTTCTATTGTCAGTCCTTTTGTATATCCATTTTTATATGCCCATTCATAAAATTCTTCTCTATTATTTAGCCATTGTTCGCATATCGTTATTCCCCTTCCACCATATTGAGAAAACTTAATATGGTTTTTGTCATAACATCTTTGCCACATAGCACTAAAAATATATTTTATTGGGTCTTTTGAAAACGATTTTGTTTTTGATTGGCTTGTCGAACAAGAACGACATTTTGTAGAAGCGCCTTGAAAAAGCGATTGTCCGACAACATCATACTCTTTTTTGCATAAATTGCATCGGCAACGCCATACCGCATAACTATTTTTAGTTCCGTTGCGGTATAGCACTTGCCAATTTCCAAATGTTTTACCTGTTAAATCTTTTAATTTTGGCATAATTTTCACCTTTTTGCTTTTATTATACCACAAAATTGCAAAGAATACAAGTGTTATTGTTAATTGTTTTTATTTTGTTTACATTTTGTCAACCAAAGAGTGCCGATATTTCTTGGGATAACGGTTATTGTTTGAAGTCAATTTGAATGAATGTACTGCCAACTCTTTAGCCTTGACAATGACTCTCAAATCACCGTCTGCCATTTATTATTCCTCACAAGATACAGAGATAACAGATAGTGAAGATACAAAAATCACAAACGGACGAACGCCGCCATCGCCGTAGTAGACGCCGTCACCAACGCCGCCGCGGGACGAAACGCAAACTGCCCACCAATCATTGTAATGTTTTGTGGTTGTATCGGGAGTCGCCAGCCACCACCATTCATCAAGCTTGTACTTGTCGAAAATCTTTACATTGTGGCGGTAAAAGTCAAATGTGGGAATGCTTATCTTGCACTTTACCTTGCCCCACTTATCGTCACCGTCAAGCGAAAGCAGGTCAACCTCGTGTTCGACAATGTTTTCCTCGCCTGTCGCCTTTGTGATTTTAGGTAGTATTTTGCTTTCAAGTCGGCTCTTAACAACGCTTTCTGCAAAATTATTGTTATCGCCAAATCGTGAGTCAAATACACTTTCTTTGGCAACGGCAACCGTGTGACCGTTTTCGTCTGCGAACTTTATAAACTCAATATCAGCGACCTTAAAAGTTTCGCCTATTTTAATTTCTGCAAGTGTTTTCATTTTCATATTTCCTTTCAAATTTAAGATACAAAGATAGAAGATTTAACGATACAAAACGGACGAACGCCGAAATCGCCGCCGCAGCCGCCGTTACTAATGCCGCCGTGAGGCGAAACGCACTTAACCCACGAACTATTTTCGTGCTTTGGAGACGAATAGGGTGTGCAAGTCCACCACCAATCTTCCAGCTTGAACTCGTCAAGAATATCGACATTTTCACGCACCATATTCGCAGTGAAGAGTGACATTTTTGATTTTATTGCGCCATAACACTTCAGCCCATCGTCAGCGGTCAAATCTACAAGGTGTTCCACGAGATTTTCCTCTCCGATTATATTGGAAATTTCGTCCGCAAATTTGTCGAGAGTTTTCTTGATTTCACTCGTGCGAAAATCGTTGTTTGCGCCAAATTTAATATCTTCGCCAAATGTTCCTTTCATAAGCAAAGAAGTTATGCCAAGCTTATTATCGGTCTTGATAACGATAAATTCATATTCGCCAATGTGGGCGATTTTGCCGTTCTCGGAGAGATAGCAAGTTTCGGTGGTTATTCCGAGTTGCTTCAACTGTTCCTTTGTGAGTTCGATCTTTTTGCCGTTAATGCAGATGTAATTCTTTGCGTTAGTTTTCATTGTCATTTTCTCCTTTTTTGTTTTCATAATTTAATAATTCCCAAAATTTCGCAAGTGCCTTTTCGGTCACTTTGTTGTGTTTGCTCGGCTCGATTGTGAAGCCGTGCGTTTTAATGATGTGGCGCAATTCCCTTGCGATAAGTTCCTTTCCGTATGCGACACCCTCACGATAGGTCTTGGGTAGTTTCCTTTCACCAATTATCGTTTTTCCGTCAGTCCCTCCCGACTCAACGTTATAAAGGTCAACACCCTCACTTCGATATCGGTCAATCCAATACTGCTCCCACTTGTCTAATTCGGCTTTGGGATAGTAAAGCACATTGAGTTTCCAACCGCTTGGGTTGAGTTCGGAATAAAACTTGCGACTTTTAAGGCTGATATCAATTCGTTGCTGATAGCCGTTCATATGAGAAATTGTCCTCTCGGTGATATCTACGGCTTTCCCAATGTATGCGTGCTTGCCGTCCATATCCTCACGGGTGTAAAAGTAAATTCCGCTTCGGTGCGTGGCGGCTTCGGGGCAGATTTCCCTTAACCGCCTTTCCGCTTCCGACTTCTTGGCGAATATCTGCTTGTAGTTCGGTTTATTTGCCATAGTTAGCAAACCTCTCGCAAATTTCTTCATAAGCCTTTTGAGTTATATCTTTAGTTGAAGAATAACCCCATTCGGCAAGAAGTGACTTTGCCTTTTCCCTTGTTATCTCTTTGTTCCCTGCGATTGCGAACAATCTTGTTGCCTGTTTAGAAGTAATGGGGTCGTTGTCGCCAAGTATCTGCTGTGCCTTTTCGACATTTGTATCATCTTCCAAATCTTGCGCAAAAGCGTCAGACAAGCAACCGATTGTAAGTGCAAGGTCAACAACGGCTCTTTTCTTGGCTTTTTTTAATGCGTTGTTTGCACTATCATAGGCGCTCGCTCTACCAAATCCTGCTTCGTTTGTATTGCAACAACCTACGCCTGTTCTTATAACTCTTCCCTCGCTATCGTAGGCTTTTGCCATAACTTCGTAGTAGAAGAAGCCATTTTGCCAATCCTTGTGGCTATCAATAATTTCCGTGTCATAAGAAAGGTGAAAACCAAAAAGCACCTTTTCTGCTCCCGATTTCCAAAGACTTGGCTTTTTTGCTTTCGGGACTTTACCAAAGTCAACATCTCTTACAAGTTTACAGTTATAATCACCTATTGTCATTAAGTAATCATTTCTATAAGATTTCATTTCAACAGGTGGCATATTATCACAAACAATCAAATCATTTGCCATTATATTTTCCTCTCATTTTCTTGTTATGTGCGAGCAGAATGTCAAACCACTCGCTATCTTTTGTAATTGGCTTGAAAACAAAGCCGTCTTTCTTAACGTGTAAAAACCAACTTTCGTCAATGTGTATGCCGTTCTCTTTGGCAAGTCGGTCATAACCCTCTAACTGAACGGATAGGCTCTTTTTGTCTATGGCACTTGTGACCTTATAATCAACAATAATTGTCTTTCCGTCAATCTCGCAGATAAGGTCGGCAGTTCCGCAAAAAAAATCTCCAAATAATTTTTTCTCTGTGAAAAGAACTTTTGGTCGGTAAGTTTTCGCCCATAGAACAAATTGCTGAACATAAGGGAAATACTCAGTTTCTATTTCTTCCGTGTCAAGTTCACCCAAAAGTAAGTATTCCTCAAACAATTCGTGGCAACGCTTTCCTCTTTCTCTTGCTCTTTCCACCAATGACTTTTGTAAGGCATTTAGTCGCTCGGCAGAAATCGGATTGGCAATCTCGGTCACGCTCGGTTTTTCAACTCCATTGACATAATACTTGTGGTTTTCCTCATCATAGTATTTGTCCTTCACTGAGTTACCTCGCCATTTTTCGCCCTCGCTTTTTCCTTCTCTATCTCTTCGACAATCCAATCTCCGAAATAGTCCTTGTCTTCTTCACAATATTCTCGAATTTTTTTGTCGCCTTCTTTAATCATTCCCTCTATGTAATTAACAAGAATTTCGTTTATTTGATCTTCGGTTAGACAAGAATCGACAAACCCATTGATTTTCACAGGAATTTTATTATGCGTTCCTATATCAAGGGCATTTTTTAAATTTTCGTGTTCTAACATACAATCTTCGCAAACGTGATACTTATAGTGTTGGGGAATAAAATACTCGCCACAAACTTGGCATTTTTCAGCCTCTTCATATTCGTGACCGCACTCACTGCAACGCCAAGAAACCATTTTCTCTCTGATAGGCGAAAGACCGTCGTGACCGTGGCACTCATAATATGTTTCCAAATCTTCTTCGTCAATTACATTTCCGCAATAAGGACACATTAACATTGTTTCAATTTCTCCTTTTCCTCAACTTCTCTAAGTGTTGCATTTTCGCCGTACTCTTTTTTGAGTCGGTTTAAAAACTCTTTAAAGTCTTTGTTCTTTCCTTTGAATACCATTTGTAGTTCCTTTCTTATTTACTATTTTTCTGCGTATTATCTTTTGCTATAAGCACCGACACATAAGTGCTAAACGGTATGCCAAGTCGGTCTGCCATTGCTTTGCCTTTTTCGTAAATCTCATCGACAAGGCTGATGTGGATTTTCACCTTTTTGCTCATTTTATGCTCCTTTCGTGTTTCTGTTTGCACCACTATAATACCACACCGTAGCCACTTTGTCAAGGGGTTTTTGAAAAAAAGTTGAAAAAATTTCGCAAACAAAAAAACAAGGTCAGCCGAAGCCAACCTTGTCGTTATTTTTATTAAGTTTTAGTGGACTTCCCACGCATCTGTCAGTATATGGTCTCGGCAATCAAAAATATCCATTATAGTATTATCTATTATTATTGATATATGTTGATCCATTCTTACTAAATAAGTGCCTATCGGGTGCAAATCGGCAAACTCTTCGACGGTCATTCCGTCACAATTTAATGGCTTGTAGCGAAGCACATTCTCTATTAAATGCCGATAACACGACAAGCAAATTCGGGGGTAGCAATCGAAAAGTGTTGCGACACAGCGCAGTTTTCTTCTTGTTTCTCCCATACTCATTCCGCTTGCGAGGGAAATTGCCCTTGTCACGCAGTTATTGCGGTGAACATTATCCTCGTCACGATTGTAATAGCGAAATTTCGCCATTAATCATCCTCGCCACCCATAACTATTTCGTCATAGTACACGGCAAGTTTCTGTGCGCCCTTTACCTTGACATCTTTATCGGTGAGCCAATCGTAAGCGAGTTTAATTGCGAGGTCAAGATTTTGACCGATAGAGTTCTTGTAGTCGGTGTAAATCATAAGAGTTGCGACTTCAAGTTCTTTTTCGCCAAAGCCTTCCATTTGCTTGCCCATTTGCTTTGACTTTTGGGAAATTATTTCCTTGCTGAACATCTGCTTTTCTCTCTCGTCAAGTTGACCTTTGAGCTTGTGACACCACTCGTCAAGTTCCTGCTCGGACAAAGTTTCTCCGAAATCTCCGTAGGGATAACCATAGTCATAGCCGTAATCCCTGCGACCTCTCATATCGTATCCGTAGTCACGACCTCTGCCGTAGTCCTCTTGGGGCATACCATAGTAACCCTCAAAAGTTCCCATAGCTTGAATGGGATAGTAGGTTGCACCTTGACTTTGCGGATAATGTCCGTCGCCTCTCATTTGTCCGCCACGATAATCGCCACCACGATAATCCATAGAGCGCATATCTCTATCACGAGCCATATCGTAATTCATATCGCTTGCGTAGTCCATTCGGGGATAACTGCGGATAACTCTTCCGTCCATTCCGTAGTCCATACCTCTGTCGCCCCTACGTCCTCTGCCCCTGCCTCTGCCACGGCTCATAAACTCGCCACGGGAATTGCGAGGGGGCAATCTTCTGCCGTCAGGCATATAACGCATATCTCTCATATCGTTCATAGAGTTTATACCTCCTTCGTGATATTAACAACTACGCTCGTAAAGGTTGCATCAATAGCCTCGCTCGTGTTTACAAAGGAAACGGTCTGTGCGTCGGTGGAAGTCACTCCGAGAACGCAATCGGTGTCAACCTTTGCGTAATAGTCGATAACCCAAGTGCGAATTTCGGTGTCTGCGGTGGTTATGGTCTGTGTAGAAACTGCACCGTCTACAAGAACGCCATTGAGAGCAAGTGCAACAGTAAGGTCGCCTGCCGCAGAGCCACTACCCACGAAAACTGCGGTGATGTGGTAAATTCCCTCGGTGTTGAGGGTTACGCCATTTGCGGTCACGGAAAATGCGGGAACTCCGCAACGATTTCTCTTACAGAACTTGCGATAGGTCGAGCCGATGTTCACAAGTCCGTCAGCAAGTACGGTCTGTGTGCCAATATTTTTTGTGCCTATAAGTAACATTTTTGATTTACTCCTTATAAATAAATTTGAGGGCAAAGACTTTCGCCCCTGCCCTCTTGGAATTTGGTAGGATAGTTAGTCCTTAGTTTCTCTTATTCAGTTGTTATTACTGAACGGATGCTCCGCAAGCTCCGAAGCCGTAGTTTGGATAAGATACATTTCCACAGCAATTGGTGGGGAAAGTTACCTGTTGCGGAGGTTGAACGATGTACGATGCTTTGGGGCAGGGCTTAAGCTCGTTGAGAAGATAAGCCGATTGCTCTGCGTTGGAAATCTGAGCCTCAAGTGCCGCAATTCTCGCATCTTTAGAAGCAAGCTTGTCGGTAGTGTAGATGTCAACAAGACGTTGGTTGCCTGCATTGATAGCTGCTACAATATCGCAAGTCTGTCTTTCGTTGAGGTATCTGTTCTCAAGGTTCATAGTTTTGAGGTCGCAACAGCAGGAAGCTATCTGATTTGCAAGAGCATTGAAGCCTGCTTGGTTCTGATAACCAAGAGTGCAAATAGAATTTGCGAGGTTGGAATTGGTTGCTGCTATGGAACGCTCAATTCCGTTGAAGCCTTGGCAAAGAGTTTGCTGAACGGAAGCAAAGCCGTTGAGCATATTGGTGTTCTGTGCATAGAACCCGTCGCAAAGACCGTTGTTTACGCCATCGAGCTTTCTCTCGATAGTTGCAAAATCGGTCGCCAAAACATAGTTCTCGCCTACGCCACCACGACCGCCACCGTAGCCACCGCCAATGCCCCAACCGTTATTGCCGAGAAGAGCAAAGAGCAGAAACGCCCAAATCCAATCGCCATCGCCGAAGCCATTGCCGTTGTTACAATTTCCGTTTGCGATGTAAGGTACATCTCCTTCTACATAAAGGGACATAATTTTTCTCCTTTTAATAATAAATTTATATTTACAAAAAGTTTAGTCGACATCAACTTTTTGAAAATATTTCAGAAAAGTATTGACAAACACCGTCTTAATATGCTATAATTATAGCGTAATTGGGAGGTATTTATGAAAAGCATCGATATTTCAAATCAAAAATTTGGCAGATTAACTGCTATTGAAAAAAGTACCAATATATGTGGTAAGACTGCTTGGAAGTGTTTGTGCGATTGTGGAAACATTGCTTATGTTTCAACATCAAATTTAACTTGCAATCGAATTAAATCGTGTGGTTGTATAAAACAAGAATTGCTAATGAGGCGAAATATAACTCATAATCAAAGGCATACACGATTATATGAGGTTTGGAAAGGCATAAAACAAAGATGTTATAATCCTAAAGGTCAAGGGTATCACAATTACGGTGCGAGAGGAATAAAAATGTGCGAAGAATGGCTTAACAATTTCCAATCATTTTATGATTGGTCTTATGATAATGGTTATTCCCCCGAAAATCAAAAAGACGAAAAAAATAAACTTACAATAGACCGAATTGATGTTAATGGCAATTACGAACCATCAAATTGCCGTTGGGTTAGAAGAAGCAAACAAGCAAGAAATACAAGAGCAAATAAAATTATCTCTTACAGGAATGAGGAACACTGTCTTGTAGAATGGTGTGAAATATTAAACTTAAATTATAGAACAACTATGGGAAGATTACAAAGAGGTTGGTCTATTGAAAAAGCATTTGAAACACCGAATAAAAAGGGATTTGAAGGCACTCACTAAATAGTGGGTGCTTTTATTTTTGGAACATCTGCTGAATTGCAGAAATGTTCTGTTCGCTCAAACCTTGTTGCCGAGCCATTTGAGTTATAAAATCTCTTGGGTTTTGTCCGTTGCTCATATTGCGGAATTGTGTCATAAGTTGAGCAACTTGTGGATTTTGTTGCATAAGCATTTGAAGTATAACTTGGGGATTTTTACCCGATTTTTTCATAGCGAAAACATTTTGCAGAGCTTGATTTACATCGTATCCGTTATTCATTTGCGTACCGCCTTTCTGATTATAGCGAGTTCTTTGCGGAGATCTGCGATTTCGCAGCTCAGTTCGGAGACTTGCTTTCTAAGGGCTTTGACCTCTTTTGCACCTACGCACTTGCAATCGTCAGTTTGCTTGGTTTGTTCCATTTCGCTTGCCCCCTTCTAATCTCTTTTGTATTTGCTCCAACTTTTGAGTAAGCTCGTTGTATTGTGCCACCGTAACAAAGCCGAGTTTTTCCAAGTCCTCTTTTTTAATGAAGTTGTCGAAATTGACTTGGGGAGTCGGCTCTTGTGCTTTTATGGGAGAGCCGTCAGCGTTAATTGCGGTAATGGAAAAGTATTCAATATTAGAAATGCCCGAAGCATTTGCAGTTTTTGCATAAAAGCGACCTTTGGGGTAGTCGATGAAATATACTACGCAATTGGGGTAAACAATATGACCCTTTATTTCGTCCTCGGTGCCGTGTCTTACCTCTTGGATTTGAGGGGTTTGTGCAATCGGTGCTTGCGGTTGCATCGGCATTTGGGGCTGTGCTTGCGGTTGCGCCATTTGTTGCGGTTGCGGATTGTACGCCCTCTGCATATAATTGGGAGATTGATAGTTATTAGAATATGGATAGTTTTGGTAAGGGGAATTAAACATTTGTTACTCCTTTCAATCTTCTTTGTCATTGGTAAAAAGGCTTACTACGGCAGGGTGCCTCAAAATCTCGTAGAGCTTGTCGTACTCGTCGCAAAGAGATTTCATTTTTTCGCTGATATGAGCAATAGTTCTCATAATATCAATGAATTGTTTTTCCATTTCTGTATTCTCCTTTTAAGTTCTTTGAACTTATTTTAGCAACAAAAAAAGAGATTGTATATACACAAAATATACACAATCTCAAAATTTTTATGGCTTTTTATTTAATTTTTGTTTTAATCGCAACTTTCTTGTGCTTACGGCGTGTTCCTCAACACACAAAGTCTTTGCAATTTCGCTTTGTTTAGTTTTCTTAATAAAGAACTCAACCGCAAGTTTGGTGTTTTCCTCGGATAACTTAATCTCTCGGCAACGTTCCAACAACTCCTCTTCGGTGCAATTGTCGGTGCAGAAATTCTTATAGATTATTTGGTTATCGACAAGAACTTGGAGTTTATAAAGTCCATAAGTGAGGGCAAGCGATAAAACTACACTTGATAAAAGGCTGACCGCAAACGGCAAAGTCAAGGAGTTCATAGTGCAAAATATCAAAATGGAATAAATAGTGCAGTTCAAAGTTTTCTTGTGATGCCAAGTTGTAGGGAAACACCAACGGAGAAGCGAATATGAAATTAGGACAGTAATTCCTTCACCTATTTTGCCGATAAAATAAGTGTAGGCGAAAATTGTGCCTAATATCAATAGGTAAAGCAAAAGCCTAACCGAATAGAACTCGATTAGGACTTTTGCCCTTGTTTTAATCGTCCTGCTCTGCAATAAGGCGATCAATCTCGGCGATCTCTTTTTGCAGTTCGGCAATTCTACGCTCTCTATCAGCCTTCATAGCCTCAAGAGTTTCCCTGGATTTGCCAAAGAAAAAGTTTACAAACCAACCCATTATAGTTATCCTTTCTTTTTCATATTTGCTTCATTTGAATATAGATAGTACAGTGCAAGCATAATAAATAAATCTATCATAAAGATTGTAGTCACCAAAGAACTATCGGTTGTGAATTTAATTCCAATATTTTTTGTAATCATAGCGACCAATTGGAAACCAAAATTTAATATATTCCCTATCAAAACTCTGACTATATATATTTTCCGAAATTCAAATCTAAGCACAAAAGGTATAATAAAATATTGAATAATATTAATAGAATTTATAACAATTCCAAATACCCCATCGCTATCAAATATTATTCGTAGTAGGCAAAATCCAATTACCGATACAAAGAATATAATCGCTTGATTTTTAGTAAACCAAAGTTGTCTTAACAATGCGAGATAAAATAGTGCGTAAGATACAAGGCTCGAAATCAAGCCAATTAAACCGTATAATACAATGTTGCTATCAAGAAATTCGCAAAACGCCACGAATTTGGGCGAATTAACCATAATCTCAAAGTAGTTGCCGCCAAACAATTTGAGGGCAAAACAAGCAAAGAGCAACAACCAACAAATGATTATTGCTCTCCGCAGAACAACTGATTTGTAAGTATCGGCAGTTGTTGAAACTTTTATCATATTTTATTTGACCTTTTTGAGATACTCTTCGACTGCGCTTTCGCCTTGTTTATTGTCTTTATCATCCGCAAAGTCTATTATGCTATCTATAAGTTGCTTTGCTTTAGGCTTTGTAATAACACCGTCGCCAAACGCATATATTACGATAGAAAATGCGCCAGTAAGCAATATTTTAACCGTTTCAAGCGGAAAATAATATTCAGATATTATATTGAGCAGTAGCCACGCTCCAAAAGATATACCAAAGGCAATTACAATAAAGACTTTGTTTATAAGTTTCCTCAGCCTTTCGTTTTTTATCTTAGAAGTCAGCCTTTTTATCGGAATCTTTATGAGAGATAAAACCGCTATCGTAAACGATACAATAATACTCATTGTAGCAACCAAATAAAGGGCATAATTGCTTACAAGATAGTCGAAAATACTTTTCAAAACTTCTGTCATAGCAAAAACCTTACTCCTTTTCTTGATTTATCATATCCCGAAGCTTAGAAATTGACTTGTCATAACTTTCTGCTACAATTGCAGTTTCGGTTGCGATTGTAACTTCTGCAAAGTCGGTCTTTTTCTTTTCTCCTGCGTCAATCAGCGACTGCTTAGAATCAGAAAACTTCTTTTGAAGTTCGGCAATATTTGAGTTAAGCTGCGTATTAAGCTCGGATATTGCCTTATCTCTTGATTGGTTAATTTCGTTGTTGTAGGGAACGATTTTCTCACGCATAACTCGTTCCTTTATTGCGGAAACTTCACGAGCTTTTTGTGCTTCGATGTCCGCAATCGCTCTTTCCAAAATTTGCTTAATCATATTATTCTCCCCTTTTTATTTATATTATACAACTTAATATTTTCTTTGTCAATAGTAATCTGAAATTATTTTTCCATTTTGAAATCTATAATTGTAGACTCCAAAATCGTCAATTAACGGCTTGTCAAAATACTGCGATTGTGCGTGTGCATATTTGTCACCCATACCCTCATCAATCTTAATCCAATTCGACAAGTCTGTGATAAAAATATCCGAGCCAACCTCAATTATATGGTTGCTATAATCAACTTTAATATATACACTTATAAGTCTTGTTTCTTCCATATCTTACTTCCCTTAATAAATTTCGGCATCAGCAATTACCATACCGCTATATACAGTATCTTTTGTAAGCGTACCATCGCCGTTCTGAACAGCAACCCCTAAAGGAGAGATATAACCTACGGGATTTGTGGAAATTAAAAGTTCCGTATTAGACGAAACATCAAAAACTGTATTTTCGTTGCTTGAAACACCATTTGAATTATCGAAAGCATAAATTTTGCAAGTAGGGGGTGTCCTCAATTGCGGTGCAAAATTAACAAGAGTATCATAGTAGCCCCAACCGTCAAAAGCTCTTCTTCTAAATCTCACTTTTTGATAATATCTCGTACATATTGCCAATTCTTGTGCATAAGCCTTAGGGATATTTGGTGTAGCAACCGAACCTACCTCAAGCTTGACATAATGAATTTTAATACTTGATGACTCTGCCGTTCTGCTATTGATAAGCACTCGTAAATTTTGTATATCGTTCGGGATTGTAAATGTTACCGATGCAACCTCAGACTCTATATTGTAAGATGCTAATTGCGTTTGACCAGAATAAGCCAATAGCCTAAATGGTTGGTTTGCGTTACTTACTTTGCAAGATAAAGTAACTGTTTTCCCTCTCAACAGCTTATAGTCTTCAATCACCTGACCAAATTCACCATACTGTATGTTAGAAGTGAAAACAACGCCATCTTCTTCAACCGCTAAGTTTCCTTTATCTGTTCCTGCGGCTCCAGCAATATACCACCTGTCTACCGTGTATTGTCTAGCATAAGCGGCATCTTTCATTGCATAAAGTGATAATCCTCTTTGATTAACTGAAAAATCCCCATTAATCAATAGATTAGGGTTGCTAAAGTTGGAATTGACAAAATTCTGCGTGTAGCCGTCAATGTCGCTATCGTGATTTTCGTTTTCAAGCACGGCAGAAGTTCCCGAAGCACCTCTTGGACCTATATTGCCCTTATCGCCCTTGTCGCCTTTTAGATTTTTGAAAACGAATTTAGGGTTGCTTTCTGTACCACCTATTTCGACAGTCGGAGTTCCTACATACCGAGCTTGTGAAGCATCGGGCTGGTTAGTCGCTAAATTTTGCAATAATGCCGCCGCTTCTATGGGAGCGTTTATAGCTTCCGCTGAAACCGAATCTCCGTCTTGGTATCTTTGACCGTTATTTATATTTTTGTAATCAAAAGTTTTTGGTGAAAATTCTGCCATAATTACCTCTTAATTTGTTAGTTCTTGAAGCGTTAGCTCCTGCCAAACAGCACCGTCATATATTATATTCGTTCCAATAACTTGAAATACTTTTGCAGTGCCGTCTTGATAAAGCGACATTGGTTGGTCTTCAAGATTTGACCCGAATACCATTGGGATTACTTTATCGCCAATATCAAATACCATTGGTAAATTGTCATTTTCAAGGCTTATAGCCTTTTCTTGTGTCGTGTAATCATAGTAATCGCTTATACTGCATAGTAGGGTTGCCGTTTCTTTACCGTTCCTATAAAGCTTTTGCGTTCTTCCATACATTTCTTGGATTGCATTAATTTTTTCATCATTTTCTCCAACAATGTAGTTGCTTGTTTGCATAAGCTCATTACCGTCAAAACTATGAACCTTTTTTGTTGTTTCGCCGTTTATGTATTCTGTTGTGTCGGTAAGGTCAATAGAAAGCGTGTCGCCATAAAATGTGATTTCTAAAGTTTCTGCAACAAAATCAGAAACCGCACCCGTCATATTTATGGACGATATATTAGGAAAGTCATAGTCAAAACTATTTATTCTACCTTCACCTTTTAGTAAAGTCTGTCGGCACGCAACTACAATGTTTATTTCTCCAAGAGCATAGTTTTTGTTTTGGTCGGTATAACTATATGGCAATTCGCTTTTAAGTGGACTGGGAAGGATTAACTGTACCGAAACCGAATTATCGCTATTATATATAGTTACGTCGATTTTATCAGGAATAGAAAACTTAGTTCTTTCCTCTTTACCATCTGTAATATTTAGATTACTAAAGTTTGGAGACACTGTTAATGTTTCTTCGTTGACGTTTATTGAAGCGTCCCAAGTTGCAGATGCATTATAAGTTGTTATCTTTCCAGATAGTATATACTTAATATCTTGACCTGTTTTTACATTTGATATAAAGATGCCATTATAAAATTTTGGTATATTTATATACCTTCTTATTGTTTTATAGCTACTTAACTGTGCAAAACCTGAAAGATATGTCGCCGACCATTGATTTTGAACTTTCGACACAAACGCAACTTTGTTTTCAATCTTAAAGTCGGATGCTATGGTTGTTCCAGCGCTTTGTTCGGCATCAATTTTCATAGTATTAACAGCCGTTCCATAATCATTTTTTGGAACAACTTGTTTTGCGTGTACTTCAATTTGTTCAATCACATTGTCTATAATCTTGGAGTTTTGCGGTTTATATATATTCTTACTTGGTATTCTTATAGACATTAGTTGCCCCCATTATATTTACAAACTGTTCTACCTGAATTATTTTTATAAATGTGCAGTTGGCACACCTTACAAAGTTTAGTCCATTGATTCCACAAAGAGTCAATTTTCAATATAGGGTATTCTAATCTTGTATTTTCAAGGACATTCTTAGTTTCTTCGTCAAGTTCTTCAAAACTTAACATTTCATATCCGCTCGGTGTTTTTTTGTATAGCCAAATATACAAATTTGACATTTTGCCTTCAGATATAATTGCAAAAGGTTTTCTTACATCATAATCGATGCCAACTATTTCAATATCTTGCCACTCTTCCAAATCGTCTTTTAACGAAACACTGACATTTCGGTTATCATTATCGTAATCCCAATTATCGGTTTGAAATTCTCCGATTTTTTCTTGTTTTTTAGTCAGTGTATTGATTAAGGTTATTTGCACTTTCAAATCATTGGAAAGATAACCGTTGCTTACATAATCTTTTATTTCTCCGTCTAAATCATTGAAATTCAAACTTCCAGTATTTGATATTATTCCATATTCGGGAAGTTTTATATCGCTTCTATCAAAAATCTCTCGATTTAAACTGATAAGATTGTGTTTGTCTATATTAATAGTAATTTCTGTATATAGTCCTGTAATGATTAACGGAGAATTAGATACGTTCCAATTGGATATTTCTATAATACACTTATCTTGACTGCCTATATTTGAGATTGTAAATATACTATCATCGTCGTAATATGTAACGCCATTTACTGTAATATACTTAGGATGATAATTGTTTATCGTATCAAACGCAATAGTTATGTGAGGAATTGAAACGGCTTCTAATTCTAATCGATAAGTCAAAGGGAAATTGCCATTTACATCGCTCAATTGATTCCCAATAAAATAATTAACATCTTTGCAAAAATTAAAATTCTCCCCTAATTTTGATGAACCAAGCAAGAAAGGATTATCTGATTTTATTTTTTTTTCGATTACATTTTCAATTTCCGCAGAAACATTGTTGCCGATAAAATTTTGGGATGTTATCAGTTGCATTGACTGATTTGACAGAAAATCTATTTTTGCGGTTAATGTTATCATACCTTAATCCACCTTGCGTAGAGTGTAATGCCATATGGCGGCATATTTCCGCTAAACTTTGTACCATTTTGATAGTCTGAAGTATAATACCAACCGTCAAAAGTGCAACCCGTTTGAACAAGTTGCGGCAAATTTGTCGGGGTATTGTACTCAATTGAATTTTTTTGATACAAACTACCGCCAAGATAAAGGGTTAAGTCATATTTCTTAACATCGTAAAGCAGATATATTGTGCTATCCCTGTCAGCCCAATACAAAGCATTGTTTGTCAACGAAACACTGTTTTCGGCTTTTATAGGCGTTTTGTACCATTTTCCATTTCCGTATGGAGTATATTGCCTTTCCGTTCCACTACTAATATCTTTGTACTTAACTGTGGGGATGTCTACCGTGGGAAGAACGCCAATACTGTTACCTTTTGTTACCTTTATGCTTGTTACATAAGTATAATCTTTTTCGTTAATTTCGGGGTCAGCAAGTCCGTAATTGTATGTCAAAGTGTACTCCGTCATATCGTCCCATTGAGCATACAAGTTAAGATTTTCATTGATAGTGTAAGCATATCCGTTAAGAAAAGTTAGACCGCTACCGTCTGCTTCTGTGTTCCAATTTATGAACTTCTTTCGGCTTGCGAATGTTTCTTGCGGAATGGTGGTATTAGAGCCAAGAAGTATATCTTCGCCCATATAAACATCTTCTTCACCACCGTCAGTTGCAAAATCGGGTGTCAATGTGGTTGTAACACCATCTACTGTTGTTTGAGTAGGAGCGTTTACAAGATACCGCACACTCACAAGGTCAAGGTCATTGTTTGTTCCGATAAGTTCTACATTATAATCGGTGACTCCTACAAGGTCAATCCAATCTTCCCATTGACCGCTCGGCAAAAGGCGGTTTTGAGCAATTGTATAGAGCTTTGCCATTTCTTCGGTTGCAAAATACATTTTTGCCTTGATTTTGCGATCGTAAATCGGGTCATAGCACTCAACCGTAAATTCGTTCGCACCGTAATGCAACTTCATAACTTTACGGTAATCGTCAATAGACATTACCGAAAAATTAATAATTAAGTGAGGCGTCATAAATGTAGCATAAGAATTAAGATTGCTAATACTACCATTAGAACTTCTTTCAGGAGATTTTACAAAAGTCTTTTCCCAAATAAAACTGTATTGTCCGTAGTTTGTAAAACGGTTTCCATTGATTTTTACTTCTGAAATATCAACGGCTTCATATTCCCTATCATCGCTTTGTTGGTATGTTTTTGTACCAACTAAGCTTAAAATATCAACTATCGAATTTCTAAAATCCACACCTGCATATTTATCTTTGTATGAGTCGTATATTTTTGCCATTTTTTACCTCACGCATTTGCGAATTTTTTTCCTCTGCGCTTTGCCTCTCCGTCAACAATAGTATAGATACCGCTATTGCTAACACCTTGAAATGCAGGTATATCATTTTTAGCGGTTGCCCACCATTCATTAAGCGCTTGCAATTCGGCGGCTTTCATTTGCTGTATATTTGCTACATTTGTTTTTCCATTGCTACCCGTGTAAACTGCTTCGGTCTTTCCAAATTCTCCTGCTCGGAATACCGTTCCACTGTCTATGTCACCTGCGCCGTCTTCGTAGTTAGGAATATTCAATTTTGTTCCAACCATTAGTCCTACGCCAGTTACTGCCGCACCGATTCCGATAGCGGCTAACCAATTTCCTTTTAAGATATAGACTCCAGTTGCTAACGCCGCAAGTACACCTACAAGAGTAGCAATAACAGGAATCCATATTTTAGCTGAATCTGCTAATTTATCGAAATTGGATATGAACATCGAAACTCCGCCAATAAGCAAAGTAATTCCTATTGCAAGAATACCCACAGTAGCAATTGTGCCATAAATTGTCTTGTTGGTTGCGGTCAATGAAGCTTTTAATTTACTAAAGAAACCTATTAATCCAACTCCGTCTGCCTTTGTTTTATTTATAGCAACTCGAAGCAACACAAATGCAGTAACTAAGCTAATACCTATTGCAGTATATAGTATTCCAGTCCAATAATCTCCATTTTTAAAAGCTTCTACCAATTTAAGAATTGAGTACACAGCTCCGCCTAATAAAACAAGGCTTAGAATATTCATTACAGATATAAGTTTTCCAGTTCCTGCAAACCATTTTGTAATAGCCGCAACTATACCTATAATTCCATTTGTAATAGGAATTGCGATAATTCCCAATATGGCATATCCGATATTTTTTATCCGTTGTTCGATTTTTTCTAGATTGCTTTCAGTTATATCAAATTCTCCGTTTGCATCTTCGGTAAAACCAAGAACTGACAACCACCCTTTAGCAATCTCATTTGCCGCATTTCGAGCTGAATCGATTTTGCTTGAATAGCCTGTAATTGCTTCAAGAAGTTTTTGGTCTATACCAATATCCGTTTGATTTGTGGTTTCTAAGGAACGGAATTTATCAAAATCGAGTAGTTTGCCTTTCAACTCGTCAATTTCGTCATTAGTTGCCTCGGCTGATTCGGACATTCCGTCAATAAAGTTTTCTTCGCCAAGTCCACGAGATTTTGCAATCGCCTTCAAAACTTCGGTAGTCGTTATAAGCAGAGCATTAATATAAAGCAACATTTCGCTTTGGTCGATGAGGTCTTTTAGCAATAGACCCGACCAAGTTTTGAGTTCTGCCCAATACTCGGTCATCATACGGCTTTGGTTTGCAAATTGGTTAAGGGTTTTGCTCATATCGCCCAACGCACCTGCACTACCCATTTGCTTATATACGGCAAGAATAGAAAGCAACTGTTTTTCGGTACGGTTAAGCTGACGCATTGTCTTTGTTCCACCAATTTGCTGATAATATTGGAAAAGAGTGGTTTCAGTCATATCCAAACCTGCAGAACGAATAGGTCTTACTTGACCTGCAAGCATTGACTGCATATTTTGAAAGGCACTTTCGATAGAGCGGTTATACAAAGAAGCATAGTCCGCCGACATCTGCACAAGTGCTTCGGAAAGTGCATATGCGGTTTGGTCGCTAATTTGCCCAAGTGAGCCTATCATATTTTTAAAAGTTGCTTGGGCATTCATAACTGTTTTCGAACTTATACCATATGCTTTTTGCATTTTGTTTACAAATTCGTCTGCAGTATCAATGTTGCCTCTCATAGCAACTTGCCACAAGTTCAATGTTTCGGTATAATCTGAACCTGCTTGAACAAGGTCTGCAACCCCTCTTCCGAGTTTTTTGACAAGTGCTAAACTAATACCAAGTTTTGCAAAACCAAATAGACCGCCTTTACTGCTCTTCTTATTTCCGCCTGTTATTTTAGTGGTTTTGTTACCGAACTCGTCTAATTCAACAGATGTCTTTTTTATTACCTTACCTTGCTCATCAAATTGTCTAGTAATTGTTCTTAATGTTTTTTCGGTTTTTTCTATATCTTTTTGAAGAGAAACGTATTCTCTTCCAAATTTGTTAAGTTGGTAAGTTTTTTCAGTTCTAGAACCCGATGAACTTCCTTTTACGCTTGAGCTTCCACTTTTTATAAAACCTTTTAATCCGCCCAAGCCTTTTTGAATAATAGAAAGGCGTTCGATAACGGCATCAAGAAGCTTTATAGTATCATTAGATATTGATTGAATAGATAAATTCAAATCACCTGCTTTGTAATCTGCCATTATGAACACCTCACTATTATTTGTTTAACATATCGTGCAACCACGCATTTTGCCCGAATTGCTCCTTGCGGAACTCGCTTTCAAGGTTTTCTTGCGTGATAATTTTTTTCTTTTTTGGTACGGGGTCTTTCCAATCGTCATATTGCTCCACTTTGTCGGTGCGCTTAGTGCGGTTAGCATTTGCGCTCACCTTTGAGTTTGCCTCAAATATTCGTGCGCCGTTAAGCCAAGCCGTGTAAGATTTATCCCTGATATACGCTTTTTGATAGGCTTCAAGCAATCGCAAGTCACCGTGCCAAAATTCGTCAAGGGGCATACCGTATTGAATGGCTAGTGGTAAAACCTCGTCATATATATATTGGTAATAGTCCTTTATCTCTTCTTGCGGAAACCGTTTTTGCGGTTGTTGGCTTTCTCTTCGTCCGCCTTCCGCTTCTGAGCTAAAAAACCCGTATCTTCCTCGTTATCGTCGTCGCCAAACAGACATTCTGCCATAGCATTAAGCCATTGGACAACTTTGTCGTGATCGTCCACGGAGTCCACGAACATTTCCCAAGTCTCTTTTGCAAGGCTCATATTGTTGCTGAAATGTTGCTCGGCAAGTGCCTTTATTGCAACCATTTCAAGAATATCAATGCTATGCTTGGTTGCTGTCTGCAAGGTATTATTAGTTGATACAAACGCATTATAATCTGCGATTGCTTTATCGCTCATTGCCTTAAACATAAGGTAAATGCGCTGATTTTCTTCGGTAGGCTCTTCGCAGAGCTTTTCCCAACACTCATTATCTTTTTCGGCAAACTTTTTTACATCTGCCATAAGGTTACTTGCCTTTATCGCATTTGCCCTATCCTCTTCGGAGAGAGGATTTTCTTCATTAAGTCTGCGATATTCGGCAATAAGCCAACGAGTTCTCTTAAACTCGTAACGGTTTCCATTAAGTTCGAAATAAGGGTTAATTCTCATAATTTTATTCTCCTCTGTGGGTATTTATGAAATCAAGTATTTAATTATTCCTCGACATACACAGTGGTAGTCCAAGAAGCATAACCTTCTGCACTAACGGTTATTGCATAAAGTCCTGCAACGGAAATCGTTGCTTTCTTTATATCGGTAGTAACAATATTGGATGTAGCGTCGGATTCATTATTGCTTCCGTCTGCAATAATTACTGCCGTAACAGTAGGCGTAACATTGGCTTGCGTTACCGAAAGGTCTATACTATCTCCGACCTTTATGGTCGCAGGGATTGCGCTTGCGAAGCAGAGAGTTTCCTCGACTTCGGGGCGAGCATTGAGGACGGGAATAGTCTGTGCCGACATAGGCGTGATAGTGACCGTTGCTCTATTTACATCAGCCTCTGCGTTGTTGGGGCGGTAATCAAGTGTTCCCACAAACTTATATCCTACAAATTCTGCATTGATTACCATAAAATCAAGTGCGCCTTCTTCTTTCAGTTTTCCAAAGCGATAAGCGTTATCTCTGTGGTGCAGAACTTCGATATCCTGAGAATCAAGCGACATTTTACCCTCAACCTGACCCTTAGTGGGAGATTGAAGAATATCGAACTCAAAAGTGTCCTTGTCGCCAAAAACGTATGGTACACTCTCAGTTGCGCCTACAAGGGAATATTTGCTTGAACCCGATCTTTTGACAAGCCAAGCAGATTTATAACCACTTAACGCTCTTGTTTCGTTATATTGAAAGAAAGAGTTGTTATCAACTGCCATTTCTTTTTCTCCTTATATAAAATTTCGTCTGTTTTCGTGTAAGTTGCCCGAATAAGTCATAATGATTTCGTATATACTATCGTCATTAAGGCTCTCATTGGCATTATATGAAATGCGATTAAGACCGCAGTAGGTCAAATATTTATCAACCATTTGTGCGATTTCTCTCGCAATTTGTTGTTTTGTAATGTTGCCTTTGGTCTTGGCATATATCCTAACGGAATATCCCGTACTTGCGACACGCTCAAAACAAGTGTTGTATGAAGTATTTGCAACATTTCGGATTTCGTCAAAAGTAGTAAGAGGAAATGTAGGTTTTTCGGGGGCGTAATTCACAATCGTGTTACCCCGTGGCTTGCCCGATTTCTCGTTGAAATCTACCAATCCGTCATATAAATAGTTATATGCAAGAATATCCATTACTTAACTCCAATACTTTTTCTTGATATCTTCCCAAAGTTTTTTTGCTTCTTTGAGTTTAAAATCTTCCATTGCATTAAAAAGATACCAAACGCCTTGTGTACCTCTTGTATAAACGCCAACTTCATTGTCCACATTTATTATTTCTTCGATAATAGCATCTTGTGGAATATCAAGTTCATTTCTATCAACAACAGAAAAAAACCAACCGCCTTGACCGTCTTTATGGTCTGTCGGTATATTATAATCCCAATTGGTCTTATCGGCATTAGGGTGTTCAAAAACTGCGCCTATAACACCAACTCCAAATTCTACATATGAAGCTTTCCACGACATATTATATAAAACAACTTGTGATTTCGATATTACAGAAATGAACCAATTCGACTTAATATAAGACTTTATTGTTTTTCCTATATCAGACTTATCTAAGTTTTCGTTAGCGAATTCTTTTATACGATTAGCGCAACTTTCTAAATATTCGGGGATCGCCTTTTCAATCAAAATCTTTTTTTGTTGTTTTAACAATTCAATCGTTTTTTTAATAGACTTTATATTGAGTTCGACATCTATTTTCATTTTTTCGCTTGATCTTTGTTGCGAGTCAGAGTAATGGCGATAGAAATATTTACATAAGCAACACTTTTAACAACCGCCGTAGCCGTTGCTCCATTGCCATACTCCGCTTCAAGTTCGGGTATCGGCTTTTCACCGTCAAGCCAAAATAGGTCGCCCTCTTTGATTTTGCCGTGGAAGTGTCTGTCGTTTGCAATTGCCGTCCAAGTGCTGTCCACATCTTCTCCATACTTCATTACTTCCATAAAGCCACGAGAAGTTGCAGGCATCACGGTAAAGTGGTTAAATCCTGTGCGGATTTCGGTAGGTTCTGCAAAATTAGAAATTACGGCATTATCTTCGTCAATTCTTGAAGAGTGCCAAACAGTATCTCCTACTCTCATTTCGGCACACTCGCTTTCGGCATAATCTGCGAAACAAGTACAGGGTCAATAAAACTTGAAGCAAAAGTAAAACTAATTCCGTTTTCCTTATAGGCGGTCACGTTTGTTGCACCTTCTCTTGCGATTATGTCTAACATTCGGGCATAAATCCATTGGGAAGCATAAAAATCAATAGCAAAATCTTCAATCTTTGGACGGTTATTATCCGACGGATAAGTTAGCCGCACAAGGTCGCTTAAAGCCATATTATAGCAAGTGTTGATTTCTTCAATCGAAAGATAATCATACTTTCGCCTTATTTGTGCTTTTATTTGTTCTACTTGTTGATTTTGGCAGTTCATTTTTTACCCCCTTAGTCGCTGTCGAATTAGTAGGCATAGGTTGAGAAGGTACGGTCATATCCTCAACCTTTTCAAGTCTGCAACGTTCTTTTACAAACGCCAACTCGCTCTCCAAAATCACGGTTTCTATATTACCGCCAACACGGAAGTGCGCCCCTCTTAAAATGAACGCCTTTTCCGCAACCCCCTTTATCCTATACCTATAATTCATTTTATAAATCTCCTATTATGCGCCAATCTTAGAAAGATAAAGCGTGTTATTGATGTCAGCGAATACGGGAAGTCCTACGCCCTCTGCCTTCGTCCAAGAAGTGTAGGGGTCATCGGAAGTCCACTGATGTACTGCGACAAAGCCGTAAGTTGCATCGGTCTTGTTAGCATCCTCGGTAGGAGTAGAGGTCATAAGAGTCTGTCCTACCGTGCCACGAGTCGTGAGCGAAACCACGGTGTCCTCATCAAAGAATCGATACTCCTTGCCGCCGTTGTATGCGGTCTTGTAAGTTCTATCGTCAACAATTACTTCAATGCCAAGAGCGTTGGAAATGTAGTTGGTAACGAAGTCCTGAGTCATAGGAACAAGCTGTGCGGTAGCAAAAGCGTTCAGCTTTTCGTTAGCAAGCATATAGCCAAGTATCTTGGAAGAAACAATCTGTCTTACAATCTTGTTCTTGGAAGCAACTTTGAGGGATGCCATATCCGAAACGATATCGTGAGTGGGAGTAGCCCAACCCGTGAAATCAATCTTGTTGTCTGCGGAAAGTTTGAAGTCCACAGTAACCTTTGCGCCGTTCTCGTCAACTACGCACTTACCAGTGGAAAGAGCCTCGCAAGCTCTACGCTCAAATGCGGTAAGAACCTTTGCAATCTCGTTGGAAATATCGTCATAGATAGCGGTAAGAAGCGTTCTCTCGGAAGAGTCCATACCCATATCTTTGACCTTCTTGCGAAGTTCCTCGCCCTGATTTATCTTCTCCTTGATAAGAAGAAGCTCGGCTCTTACCTCTTCGTAGTTGGGGCGATCGCCAATTCTTGCCTCGCTATCAAAAGCGTGAACAAGAGCGATTACGGGAACTGCCGCACCCTTTGTAAGGTTATACATAGCAACCTTGAGGTTGGGAGTCTTAACCATAGGGAAGAGCTTAAGACCGACAAAATCTGCGGTTGCGCTCTTATAGTCAAACTGAACGCTTATATTGGCGAGCGTTTCGCCGTCAAGAATTTTAAGGAAATCTGCCATTATTCAGTTACCTCCCCATAAGCAATATTAGTTTCTGCGTATTCGATAGGAATAAGACCCTTTACATCGAGTGCGCCTGCGGTTGCAGGAAGTTTGCTATCAATGTAGTAGCCACCTATCATAATGGACTTAACTACTGCGCCATCGGTAACGTCGGCATCATTCCAAAGAAGCCCCTTACCAAGTGCGGTATCGGTGATTACAGTTCCCGATTTGAGGATTGTGCGACCGTTCTCGGTCACAGTTGCGCCCGAAGAAGCGGAAACAGTTGCAGTCTTAAGTACAAGACCAACTTCACTTCCGAGCCAATTAGGTCTGTTGAGCATTGTTTATATTCTCCTTTTTTATAGTTCTACAATAGTAGATTTGTTTTGTTTGCTCTCTTGGTGCTTTTGGAAGTCGCTTTTTGCATCTCCTTTAGTCGCTGTTCCATTTCCGAGCAAAGTATCTGCGGTAGAAGCCTTTGTTGCTTCTGCCTTTGCGGATTTCACACCCTCGTCAACACGAGCTTTGATAATATCCGCTATATCTTTGGGTGCAAAATTGCCGTCAATAAGTTTGGCGGTTTCTTCTGCGGAGAAGCCGTTAGCTGAGAAATCTCTTTCAAGTTTCAGCCTTGCAATTTCAGCCTTTTCTGCCTCTCTTGCATTTCTCTCGGCTTCAAGTTCTTTTGTAAGTCTTTCGACTTCGGGCAGACTATCAAGTTCTTTCTTCTTGCGCTCTGCCTCTTGCCTTTTGTATTCGGCATTTTCGCTGTTGGTCTTTGAAATAGCATTTTTTAATCTTTCAATTTCCAACTTTTGATTTTCATACTCTTGCTGATAATTTTTTGTTTCGGTTTGAGTATTTTGCGTGTTCTGTGTGGTTACACCATTGTTTTCGTTATTTTCCATAACTTTTCTCCTTGCGATTATTTACAAGTTTTCCCTAACTTGGGCTTAATGCCGTGCGTTTTTTTAGTGCTTCCCTGCACTATATCTTTAAGCAATTATACAAATTGCCATTGATATCCATAAGCGGATTTTCTTTTATTTCTGCAAACACTTAAAATAAATGATTGGTCGAAACCTAAACTTCTTTTAACTTCTAACGAGTTATTAAATATTTTGACAACATTACCATTGTAAATTTGTTTTACTTTGTTGCTTGTATCTTTATGTTTGGAGTTTTTAGTATTGCATAAAATCTTGTTTTCTTTATAATAATTTCTAAATTTAGTTGATTTTTTCACATTTTCAGATTGAGTACACCACTCTAAATTTGAAACATTGTTATTTGCAGGGTTTTCGTCTATATGATTTATGATTTTGTAATTGTTGGGATTTTCAATAAAATGCTGTGCCACAAGTCTATGTATAAGGCAATTTTTCGAAACCTTATTTAAGCTAAGTATTACCCATTTATATCCCTTATTATTAGTTTTCGGCTTCATAATTCTATCGGAATTATTATGGAAACTTTTAACACGACCACAATTACTTATTTGATATAAACCATTATACCCAACAATATCCTTCCAAATCTCCATAAGTTATATCCCCATATAATCACTCTTGCGAGTTATTATTTTTATCTTCTTCTACTATAATTTCTTCAGTAGATTTTTGTTTTTCCTTGTTTATTTCCGCTTGAAGTGCATTTGACTTGTCTATACGGTCTTGCCATTGTTTGCTGTCCGTCTTAATATCGTTAGATAAACCACCTGCTTTAAGGATAAATTCAAGAGGCATATTCATATCAAACATATACTTCATTGATTGTGCCTTAACTTGAAGGTTATCGTTTTGATTTACTCGGTAGTGAATATCGACTTGGCTTGCATACAACTCATTAAGAGGACATTTCGGCACTCTCTTGCAAAGTGTGAGAATAAGTTTGAGTTGCTTATAGTCATATTCCAAAAGTTTCATAATCTCTTTGTGGATTATAATATAAGCATTATTCCAACCGCCGCCAAGCAATCTTGCTTGCCCAGTATCGCCACCACTTGTGACTTGACCGCTTGCTAACGGAACACCTGCAATATCGTAAGCATTTTGCATTACTTGGTCGATGTAGGTTGCCATTCTGTCAAATGGAATTTCAATTGTCACATTTTCAAATCCTGCGGTGGCAACGCTCGCTCCGTTTTGACCGTCTTTAATAACAACCGCACCTGCTTCAATCATATCTTTAATTGTATTGCTATCGACATCAACATTCTTAAACACCATAATGGAGTTTGCATTATCGACAACCATATCGTTTACATTGGAGCGAAAAAGGTTAATAGTGTTAAAGGAACTCTTGTTCTTTTCCACTATACCTATTCGGTCTTTGTCAACGGAAAATTCAATAAGCGGAAGATAATTAAATTCTTTAGGTTGGATTTCAACTTTATCATTTTGCCAAAAGAAATTTGCAAATGTATCATCGGCATTGAACTTAAACCAAGCATATCGTGTTTCAATTAATAGTTGCTTTTGCAGTATAGGTTGCGTGTCATTTGCAGTGCTAACATCGACATCTACATATGAAACGCAAAACAAATCTTCGTTATCGTCACCGCTTGAATATACTACAAAATTTGTGCGAGGGTCTTTAACATTGAATTTGAAAGGTGCTTCAAAGTCTACATTGTAACCTTCTTTAGATGTCTTGTATCTTGTAACAGTTCTCTTACTTAAAAAGCCTTTTTCTTCGGTAGTTATTATGTCAGTTCTCGGTGTAGTCTTAGTTACTCCAATGCCACAAGTGTAAATCCATTCTTTTAGGTCACTATCCTTTGAGAAAAAGTCACAATCCGAAAAGTAACGCATAAGATAAAGCAAATCGTCACTATCGCTGTCCGACTTGTGAGTGTAATCTCTTGGTTCGCCACAAATAAATCCAACTTTAAACTCTACTTGACGAGTTGCGTGGTTTTCAATCTCAATATTATTATTTTTTTCGTCAACTTTGTGCTTTCTTGTCTTTTTAAGTATGTCCTGAACGCCTAACTTAAAGTTATAAAAGTATTCAATTTTATTTGCGTTTTTTTGGTGTGTTGCAAGTATGCTCGGCAGATACTTCTTGATAATATCCCAACCATACGCATTATCAGCCACAAAGTCGCTATCAAGTTTTGGTATCGTAATTCGCTTAATTCCTTTAAAGTCAAATTGCGGTATTTGTTGTAAAAGTTCTGCCATAATCCCTCACTAATCAAAAGAAAAAGAGTGCCACTATCCCCTTGTTAAAGGAAATAGGCACTCCGTACCTTGAAAACCGTTCTTATGCTTCTGCGAGCGACGGCATATTTTGAATTTTCTCTTAATCTTCGTCCTTTACTACATCGTATTTTATCTTACGTTTACAAACGGAACATACAACGACGGACGGAAAATCTTTTATAGGTCGCCCTGTGGTTACAACTTTGTAACCCTTATTTATTTCAACTTTTATGCCCTTATTATGACAAGCAGGACATTCATTTATTTTAACCATTTTGTTCTCCGACTTTTTGGTATTTTTTCTCATTATAGCACAAGGCATTTATGTTTGTCAATACCTTTTATGAATTTTTTGTAAATTTTTGTGGAAATGTTACAAACGAAGCACCTCAACAGAGCCGTTTCTGCGCCTTGAACCCGATATAAAATGTTTGACAAACAAAGCAAGTGAGTCGGGTGCGTCATCGTGTGCTACTTTTTTTGCATAACTATACGCATAAGTATTCAGTAATGCTTTTCCTATTTCATTTACAGGAGCGTACATTCCGTATTCGGGGAAAATAAGTTTAGACTTAATGTCACCCTCTGCCGATAAAATTCTTCGGTCTTTTTGCTCGGTTGAGTAAACTTCTTCGATAACGCAACTGTAATAATCGTTCTTGGCAAGTTCGTCCTCAATGAGTTTCGCAATACATTCGTCTGTGTTTCTCTCGGCAACAAGCCTTGTCACCTTATGTTTAATAATCTTTGAAGCAATAAGCGGTATGCAATCTTTCATTGGTCTATCGTCATAAAGCCAATCGACAAGGTAGTAAACGCTTTGACCGCCACGCTCAACATCATCGGCTTGGAAGAAGATCGGCATTGATAAAAAGTCGTTTCCTCTACGCTTTGGGTCGAGTGCCGCCACGCAATAGTCCATTCGGTTTTGTTCTCCCACTTGTGGCAACACGCTATATTCCCTTAACTTCTCATAATAGAAAGGCGAGTTTTCGGGGGGTAATGGCTCTTGTTGCTCCATAGCCAAGAATGTTGCTAAATCGGCTTCACGCAACTTTCGGCAAGTGAAAGTATCTCTAATCGTGGGGAAAACGCTCTCGTCTTTGCTATCGAGGGCAGGAACTTTGACAAATACCGAAATTCCGTCTTTTGTTATGTAATGAGAGGTAGAAATCCAAGTAAATTCATTTATTGAAGTGCGTTGCGCCCTAGCCCAACCCATTTCTCGCTTTAAGTAGGACAAAATATCGAACTGCGAGTAGGTTGTGCCACTTGCCACCACATAAAAGTTCTTGAGGTTGTAATTTCGCCTAAACCACTCACGCTTGAATTTCTCAATGTCCTTGTTCATTTGCGTAAGCACATCATCGGCTTGGCAAATATCGTCAAGGAACAAATACTTTGCTCTTATGCCGTTTGTTTCTGCCAATTTTGTGCAAATTCGCAAATTTGTCGAAACTGTGCTACCCGAAATGCTGAATTTAAGGTCTTTTCGGGCGCAGAAGTTGAACATTTTGCTAATATCGCAAACTTTCTTGTTGACTTTGTTGCCATTTTCATTCATTTCTTCTCTATTCACAAAGAATTTGGAAAAATATGGAAACACCTTTTGATATTTTTCGTGTGTCATAAGTTTGACAACATTTTGGAAACAGTCATCGGTGAATTTGTCGTTTCCGCACACTTTGAAAACATCGGAATTTATGTCAACACCGAAAATCATTGAGTGGGCGAAGCAATCCGATAGGCTTTTTCCTGTGCCTGTCGGCAACTGTTTTTCAAGGAAACGCACATCTCCGTCAAGTATCATTCGCCCCATATAAAACCAATATCCGCTGAATGCTCTCTCGTTTTCAGTCCATAACTTTATATTAAACACATCTTGCATATAAAAACAATAGTGCTTATAGGAGCGAAAACTTGCCAGAGCCATAAAATCGTCTTTTAGTTCACGATACCTATCTTCAATTTCTAGCCTTTTTTTGGCATATTCTTTTTGTTCCGATGTTATACGTTTAATTTTTTTGTTTTCTTTTTCTATTTGAGCAAGTTTACTGGAAATCCAATCTAATGCACCTTGATAAACCACATTTTTCTTTTTGTCAACATAACCTATAACATATTTGCTTAAAATTTGACGAATTTCTTTTTCAGATTCCTCAGTATTTATAGGAACAAGTATATTATGAATTTGAAAACGTATGCAATCTTTATAATCCGAAAAAGTTTCAATTAACCAATCATCGTCATTCCATTGTTGCGACTTTGATTTGGATTTTAATGCATTATATATAGATTTTATGTATATCCCGTAATCTCTTATCTGTGCCATTTAATACCTCATATTAAAAAAGGACGCCTTTTTAGGTGCGTCCTATATATCGTCCCACATATTCGTGTCTACGCACCGTGGATTTAATTATTTTCATAAAAAGTTGCTATTTCCGAGTCAACTTCAGTTTTTATTTGATACCTAAATGCTTGGTAGTCTGCCCATTCGACATATTTCAAATCTTTATCCATAAGCAAGGCGATTTGTGCATTCAGTGGATATTTCACAGCTATCCTTCGTGAAATCTCGTCGCCTCGGCAACGTTCTTCAAGACCATTTTCTTTTGCGATTAAATATCTTTGCTTAAAGTCCATATTAGCCACCTACCTTTTGAACATAATTGAGATTTGACGGTGCGCCGTACTCGTACTCGTTCTCGGCAACAACCGAACCGCCACCCTGCACCTTGAAAAATCCGTCGCTCGTGAGATACGCCGATATATCGGTTTCGATAGGCTCGGCAAGCCTTTCAACGATATAAACCTCGTTATCTGTAAGCCATTGTCTATATTCTCTTGCGGTTGTGAAGCCCTCTATACGCATAACTATATGTGTCTGTGAGTAATTCGTATAAATTCCATACAACGAAGAGTCGCTCTCTATATCGACCGAAGGCAAGAGATTACAAAGCACCGAACGAGTTATAGGAGATATTCCCAAAGCACTATAAGCCATATAATACCAATTACTTGCCTCCGAATACCCCCCCACCGTTGAGAGTAATCTTATTTTTGCATAATCGTGCTTGAATACCTTATTAACGAGGTCAATATAGTTGTACTCGGTTGCACTCTTTCCCTCGCCATAATCGGGAAGGCTCTGCACCCATTCGGGAATTGCGATATTGTCAAGTGTGCCGATAAAGGGCGTATAGGGTGCTTCAACATCGAAAGATACCATCGTATCAGAATATACAACCCCATCACCCACGTCACAAGGTTCATTAACGTTTGAATAAATATATAGCACCACATATCCATTCTGTGCCGCTTGCGGAATGTCTTTTTGAAGAGTCTTTAATCCCGACCCCTCGATGTAGGTACTTGCGACATTATTTCCATTTAAATCCTTGAACCATATCAATATGCGCCCTTTTGTTATTTTTCCTATTGGCGTCATATTTGTACTGATATATAATTTGGTGCCGTATGTGCGTATAAGTTGGGTTCGCATATACCACAAGGCACCTGTCGTTGTGGATTTAGTTGTTGTTAATTGCAAATCATTACCATTAACAATTCTTTTTGTATCATTCAATTCGGAAGGCTCTGCATTAATATCAAACCTATTCGCCCCCTCGCTCTTAAGGCTCGTTACCTTTGCAGAGCGTAGCCCTTCATAGTAAGGCTCGTAGGGTGTTTCCTCGGTTGCTACCATAATGTCGGAGTATTCGATTGAGCCACCATTTTCGGTGGTTTCACCTGCACAACCGTAGAAAAATAACCTTGCTTCGTAGTTTTCGTTCCTATACTCTTCGGGAATTTCCTGTAAGATTGATAAGGATTGTTTTCCCGACCCCCTTACTTCGGCATTAACCACTCTTGTTTCTGTTGATTTCTCGAATACTCGTAATATCATAATACTTGTTGTGAAATTAACAGGGTTCGCCACAGAGCTTATGTATAATTGAGATGTTTGCGATAAAGCAATATTCAAAGGAGTTTTAACATAGTACCAACCGTCATTTGTTGCCCCTGTAACTATTATTTTCAATTTTTCTTCGTCAACAATTTCGTATGAGGTAACTGTTATTCCCGATATACCAAACTCCGAATTTACCAAATCAAAAAGGTTTTTGCTCTTATAAGTCATACCGCCGAGCTTCGTCACTCTTGCCGTTTCCTCAACGCCCACGGGTACAACCTTGCGATAGGCTATTGTATCGTCGCTCGGAAACGCCAAAGACGAGTCCGCAGGGATATTGTAAATTGCGTTAGGCAAATCCTTG
>JAZOBE010000028.1:0-13994 GCA_045595785.1 Eubacteriales bacterium | reverse complement strand
TCTTCTAAAACGTCTTTCACAAGCAAGAAGAGTAAATCCCAATAATTGTATTCACCGTTTGGAATCGGATTGTTTATTGGACGTTTTATGCCGCCAAATGCATTTGTCATCGAAGATTAGAAAAATATGGGCACACCTGCTCTTAAAGTAGATGCTATTTACTGTATATGCATTTTACCATAAAATACAGATTTTGTCAAGAAAAATCTCTTACATTAGGAGACATATCGAATAAAAAAGTCAAGCCGTTGTCAAAAAGACAACGGCTTGTTTGTTTTTGTTATTTGCGGTTCAGAGCTTCCATAATGTCATCGTAGGTATAAGTAATATCCATAGGCGCGGTTCCGAAGTCAAGGGTAACTGTTACGGTATAATTTGTTGGCATTTTGTCATACTCCAACGCAATATAATGACGGTCGCCAAAGCTTATAACAAAGTAATCATAATTTTCTGTTCCGCCCGCCAAAGCGTTTTCGTAAATTTGACACGCTTCGTATTCCGTTCCCTCAGTTAAACTGTCAGCCGTGAAGGTTAACACCTGCGAATTCAACGAATCTTTTACAACAGAACTGTTTTGTACAGGAGAATAAAAACCTAACAACAAATAGGGTCCCATTTTCACCACGTGGTCGCCGGAAAGTGCGTCCCAACCGTCTGAATAGCCTGAATCCAAATCATTTAATGTTTTTAAATCATAGTTATCGGCAGGAATATCACACCATTTACCATCAGATAAATACCCGTAGTAAATCTGATACGCCTGCTTTTTATCAGAATCGAGCACAAGTAGTCGTTTCGGCACTGAAATCCGAAGCTGTGTTATATCACCATCGAACTGCGGAATCATTCGAGCTTCCTTGGGCGCGCTTCCTGCTAACGATGCGATAAACGGATCCCTGTATTCTTCAAGTGCCTTTTCGTATGTTATGAAAGCCTCTTCTTCAGGCTTGAAATCGCCCATTATGAGCAAGCTTGAGTCTTTCTGTTGCGAGTTGGTTTGTGAAACGTTGTTTTCGGCAACACAGGAGAAAAGCGAAAAGCAAATAGCTTCGATAAGTAAGATAAATAATAAAATGTGTTTATTGTTTTTCATAAATGCACCTCGTTTTACTACAAATAAGGTTTTTCTCTTGTTAACACATTCCAAGCCGCCTCGGTGTCCCAGTTTCTACACATCATACTAGGAGTTTTTCCAAGTCTAAACATGGACTGTATACTAGATGTCCAAGCATCGTAGATATATAAGCAAAAGCCGCCCTTGCATAAGCAGGGCGGGACACACTCGATATATGGGCACACCTGCTCTTAAAGTAGATGCTATTTACTGTATATGCATTTTACCATAAAAGACAGATTTTGTCAATGGAAGACTATTCTTTGCTATATTATTAATCGTGTGGGTTAGCAACCTTTTACGATAAATTTATGAATTATTAAACTACACATTGTTGTGTGGGTAAAGCGAAGACCTTTGACTGAAAAAATTGACAAAAATGTATTCTTAGAGCTGAGGTGTGTTTCCACGCCTTAAAGACGCCAAAATTCAAGCAGCCGCCTCTTTAGCAGCTGCTTGAACATCGATTCTTTGTTATTTTTTAGCCCTACTCCCAACTATTGACATAGAACTGGAACTATAACAAATGCTGTGTGAAAGCTTTAGTTTGATAATGCTCCTAATACTCGTTCCAAATAGTCCAACTTTACATTACGATTCTTATAATCGCTCAACCACATCAAAACATATTTAGCTAAATCGTCTTGATTCGATGAGTAAATCTGCCTAAATTGTTCTGTAACTTTTTTGTCTCCTATAAAAAGTGCTTCTCCGTTGTCCAAGTTCTCTTCGACTAGCACAATCCAGTTAAATTGCGTTGGAACCAACAAAGAAATTGTGTACAACTCAAGTGAAGCGTATTCCGAATACTCAATCGGCGATTTCAATTGAAAACATTGGTTGTTAATGTCAAAAAAACCATCTTTCATATCCCATGCCATTTGCATTACGTAAATAGTTTCTCCGTCATTTAACAGGTGCGTTAAGCACTCAAATTGTTCCTTGGTAAGATGTAAATCATCAGTAGGAAACATCAGAGTTTTCAAATAGCAATCATTATATCCTGCATCCATTATATAATCAAATGTGCCATTGTTAATGAATTTTTTAAGTTTGTTGATTATTAAATTATTATTCATACACATGCTATTTACCTTCATCGAGTAGGCCAAATAAACTTAATCCCTATAAGGCCCGGAACCCCGTTAATTCTAATGGAAGTATATCCTTTAATATAATTTGCGTAATAGCGGAATTCCACTCCGTATATATTTGTTGTCAGATAACGCAGAGCTTTCAGAAATATTATCTAGAACTTTAATATATACATCAACTAATTCGCCATTATTATAAAGAGTTACTGTATCGCCATTGAAAATAAACTCATAGAACAGAGGTAATTTGGGCAATGAATATTTTCCGTCATACACGGCAACATTTTGGCTAATAAAGTCTGCGCCACTACTAAATTGACTAGTATTGTCTTTTGTTCTTTTTGTAAAAACAAAACTCCCGTCATTTTGATATCTAATCTCTAAATATTCTGTTTCGCTTTCATATATTTCTGTTCGATTAACCTCCATAAGCCAATTGTAGTGCTTTATATCTGTGATTATAAAAACAACAGCAATCGTGATAAATATAACTAACACAGTAACAATTGCGCTTACAATTAATGCTTTTTTACAAATCATAATATATCTCCAATACCTAAAACATATACCGATATGGATTTTTCATAAAAACTCGTTTCCACCATGGTGCACTTAAATACGCGTCTATGCTATTATAGAATTTTCGCCACGCAGGATACACTGTATTTGGTATAGCGCTGTTTTCGTTTTTAGACAAAGCATATTTCTGAGAATTATACTTTGAAAAAGTGCCTAATGTGAGCGCCCTGAGACAAGTTTGAACGCAATTTTGCGTTAACAAATAATACTTTTTCCCTTTTAGTCCTTCTAAATATCCTAACGCATTAGAAAAATCGCCTTTCATATAAACATACGAATTTAAACCTTCTATAGCGGTAGGGTCGGGCGATTTCATAAGAAGGTCTATGATATGAGCCCAATATTTGACTTTTATTTTTCCAACCTTCTCTAAATAATGAATTGACTCAGCGCCGCGAATCAACGCAATTTTGTCGGCAGTAGATTTTGCACCCCAAGAAAAATAGTACCATATACCACTCTTATCTTGTAATAACAACGCGGTATGTCCAAAATTGGCTATTCCTGTAATATTGGCACGTTCAGGATAATGAAGAAGAATTGCATCTTCACCAGAATAATCTGCCATATTTATCGCATTATTATTACAATATGCAAACATGTTGAAGCCGACAACCCCGCCGTTTGCACCGACGATACCGTCCGCATTTATAAACCTACCAACCTGCGGGTCATAAAAACGGCTGTTGAGGTAATACAGTGCAATTTTGCTATCATAGTAGTAACCGCGATATCTAAACGGGTTTATCTGACCTACTGTAGAAGCAAGCGAACCTGTTACAGAAAGAATATTGCCACAAGCATCGTAGATATATAAGCAAAAACCGCCCTTGCAAAGGCAGGGCGGAACACACTCGATATATGGGCACACCTGCTCTTAAAGTAGATGCTATTTACTGTATATGCATTTTACCATAAAAGACAGATTTTGTCAAGCATTTATTAATATTCCCTTTTGTGTCTGCCGCAGACGAGATTGCCAAGCCACAATGCGGGAATTGTGAGGAATGCCCAAACAAGTGTAAAATATGGGCATACCTGCCCCATAATATTATAAGGCAAATGAGAATAATCCCACACACCCATACCAAGCCATATATTAAATATTATACCAAAAACAAGCTCAACGCCCGTAATAATAACACCACCTGCAAGACAGCGAAGCAAGAGATTGCGTATTCTGCCGCAGACAAGACGTATGAAAACTACCGATAATCCCCCTGCGAGAAACATTGAAAAATGGCTTCTGCCACGGTAAAGCATTTCTATTATAACGTATATACTGCCGCCGAGGAGAAATAAACAAAAATATCTTTTTAACCATCCAAGCATAAACAAAAACGACTCCTTTCGGAGTCATTTTGCGCAAAATATTATATTTTATCCGTTGACGACGATGTAATCTCCGGAAACATAGCCATTTTGTCCGCCGTAGATAACAGCATACCAGTTTCCGTTTCTTCCGGTAATGGTAACGGTGGCGCCGTTGGGGATTGCGCCTATTATCTGCCCTTCGAGAGAAGGTGATGAACGGAGGTTAAGTCTGCCGCCGTTGGTGCGTACGGTGCCTGTTTCGGAAACACCGGGCTGTACGAAAGGAACGCCGAAATACTCTGCCACGCCTTGAGCCAGAGTCCGTGCGATAACGTTAAGGTTGCTACGTATCCATTCGGCATCCTCGGGATTATCGTGGTAGGCTATCTCTGCAAGCACAGTTGGCGCGGATGTGTTGCGAACCTCATAAAGTGTGGTGGTGGGAAGAGCGCGAACACGAGCGGGAACGGGATAAATATTCTTAAAAAGGGAAACAAAAATATCCGCCGCCCGCTTTCCGTCGCCACTGCCGGTAAAATAATAAAAATCGCTTCCCTGCTGTCCGCCCGGGTTGGCGCTGCCCGAAGCGTTGGAATGTAAAGCCAGATGCAACCCGTAGCTGCCGGAATTGGATTTTCGCACCGAAGCGCCCACGGATCCATCAGGATCATTACGGGTAAAAGAAATTCCGCTTGCGGAAAGATACGGTTCCATAAGATCGGCAATCTGATTCATATAGTATTCCTCGTTTCCGTTACCGTCGTAATACAGATTATATTCCTGTGTCGACGGGCTTAAAAACAATCTGGGCATAAAAATTACCTCCTTTATATTTCATTACAATATATGCTGAGGATAAGCAAAAATTTATTAAAAAAGTTGATAAAACCTATTGACAAAGGGTAAAAGGTGTGGTATTATGCTTTGGACAAAGAAGTTGGAGCATTTTGCTCCTCACCCGCCGACAAAGAGTCAGGCGCGGTAGATAGTTTTCGCACCCGATAGTTATGTCGGTTTGTGTTGCTGTGCTTTTTTGTTTCGCACAGCTTTTTTTATTGCAAAAAGCGCATTATCACGGAGGTGTATCAGCTATCAGCACTAAATCGTTCATCAACGATGAAATCAAAGCAAGTGAAGTCCGCCTTATAGATGCAGAAGGAAATCAGATAGGTATCGTATCTATCGCACAGGCACGCCGTCTGGCAGAAGAATCCGGCCTCGACCTGGTTGAGATCGCGCCTGACGCAAAGCCCCCCGTTTGCAAGGTAATGGATTTCGGAAAGTACCGCTTCGAAAAAGAAAAGCGGGAAAAGGAAATGAAGAAGAAACAGCAGACAGTTGAGCTCAAGGAGCTTCAGCTCAGATGCCGTATCGACACTCACGATTTCAACACCAAACTTAACAAAGCATTGGAGTTCCTTAACAAAGGAAACCGTGTAAAGGTTCTTGTCAAGTTCTTCGGCAGAGAAATGGCTCACACCGAGAACGGCCTTACCCTTCTGCAAAAGTTTGCAGATGCGTGTGAGGAATGCGGTGTGGTTGAAAAGCCCGCAAAGCTTGACGGACGTAATATGATAATGATACTCGCACCGAAAAGAACGGCAAATCAATCGAAAGGAAGATAACAATGGGCAAAATCAAGACACACAAGGCAACCGCTAAAAGACTTAGCTGGACTGCCGGCGGTAAAGTAAAAATGGGTCATCCCGGCCACCGTCATAAGACCGGTCTTAAGACTGCAAAACGCAAGAGAGCGCTCCGTAAGGCTTCTTATGTAAGCACTACCAGAATGAACGATCTCAACAGGCTCATCCCTTATTCCAAATAAGGAAATATCATTAACGGAGGATAAACGAAATGGCAAGAGTAAAAGGCGCTCTTTCTACCAGAAAGAGAAGAAATAAAACCTTAAAGCTCGCTAAGGGCTATTGGGGCGCAAAAAGTAAACATTTCAAGATGGCTAAGCAGGCCGTTCTTAAGAGCGGTAACTATGCTTACATCGGCAGAAAACAGAAGAAGAGAGATTTCCGCGCTCTGTGGATCACCAGAATTTCCGCACAGTGCAAGGTTGAAGGTATCAACTATTCTCGCTTCATGAACGGTCTCAAGAAGAGCGGTATCACCCTTAACCGTAAGATGCTTGCTGAACTGGCTGTTTCCGACAAGGCTGCTTTCGCAAAGCTTGTTGAAACCGCTAAGGCTGCACTCTAAAGACTTGACAACAAAAGATTGTTCTGATATAATAACCATATTATGACAAAATTCCCGTCAGGCACGGAGGGAGGGACAAAAAATGGCTGAAATTAAAGTAAAAGAAAACGAAAGCATAGACAGCGCCCTTCGCAGATTCAAGAGAAGCTACCTCAGAAGCGGTGTTCAGGCAGAACTCCGTAAGAGAGAGCATTACGAGAAGCCCAGCGTAAAGCGCAAGAAGAAGTCCGAGGCTGCTAGAAAGCGCAAGTATAAATAAGGATTTCAGACTATGAAAATATAAGGAGAGCAATAATTGCTCTCCTTTGTTTTTTTATTTCATTTTACAAACAAGCGCTCCAGCACACCCATTCCAACCAAAGAAAGTGCGACACAGCCGGGAAGTGCGAGGACAGAACGCAGTATATCTGAAAGCAAGACTCTTATAGAAATCATTTCGCCTTCTTCATCTTTACTGGTAATCCAAAACGCAAAATATAAAACAATAAGTGCGATAAAAACAATAAGGCACAAGCATGCAAAAGCCAGAAATACCGGGTATCTGTTTGGATATTTACTGGATTCGCCGAAAGCAGCCATCGAGAATACACACAGTCCGCTTGTAAGTCCCATGCCGCCGACAGCAGATAACGCAAGCGTACATAAAGTAAGCTTCGCTTTAAGATAGACCGGCTCTGCACGTCGTGTTATCATTCTTAATATGCCACCGTAAGCAAGTAATGCGCCCACACTGGGTAATGCAAACAATGACATGATCAAAAATGACAAAACATCCTTTGCTTTTGTGTCATCATATAAATGCAATGCTACTGCAATTAAAACTACAGATGCAATAATTAAAGCAAAACCTGATAACAAAAGTGCAATGCCTTTCTTTTTTAACGGGTTGGTTTGTACAATCGCAGAATTATCCATAGCATCTCCTCCTCAACCATACATTACAACACACAAGCTGTTATATCAAGTTGTTTTGCCAATTATTTACAAAAAGTTAATACTAATCTTTCAAATAATCCCGCAAAGCGTTTCTCGCCTTTATATCAGGAACGGTGATGGCGGTAAAAGGCTTTTTGTTTTCAAGTTCGCGTTTGAAAGCACCGACATATAAAGCGCTGAAATATGCCACATCGTCCTTTATCTCCGAACGGTCAACTGTATCATTAATTATATATTTCTTGATATCCACACCGTTCTCCTGCTCATAGTATTCGGCGTAGCGGAGAAGTGCAGGAAGCGCAGGAGTACCGAGGTCATACAATTCGTCCAGATCAACGGAATCAAGGTCACCTTGGATATATCTATCCACGTTATTGTCCGCGATAATACCGTTATAATTTGAAAGAGTAAGCAGAGCCAACATCAATGCAACCACAATTCCCGACGCAGGAACAACCTTTATCTTTTTAACAAACTGCTTAACAATGATTATAACAAATATTAGGGCAAGTAACACCATAAACCAGGACGAAACCACACGTCTTTCCGTAAGTCCGTAGTTTTGGATATACAAGATCATCTTGGACATTGCCGTTGCAATGAGGACAAGCGTCATAAGGGAAATAACTATATTCGCAACCTTGAGTAATACTCCCCCGCCCTTTCCCTTACGTTTCATAAACAGCGATACAGCGAAAAGAATTGAAAAGTTGATGCTCGAAACCGAGCAAAGCTCGAAAAATCCGCCTCTTGCATAAACGGCATAACTTAATCCTTCGGGCAGTTTACCGGAAAAAGCGGAAACATAATACTGCCACTGAGAAATGAAAAAGAAAATGTACACAACCACAAGAGGTATAAGGGCGACTGCGGTTGTAAGTGCAGGGAGAAAATGTGCTTTTTCAAAAGCCGAAGCACATTTTTCACGGGTTACAGAGTCCGTTCTGCCGTCTGCGCAAGAGGAATACATACCGAACACGTACATTGCTACGAGTCCTCCCACCGACAAAGAAAACAGATGTGAAAACAGATTAAAATCCTTTAGGAAAGAAAACGTATCCTTAAGAAGTTTGGAAAATCCCTCATCGTAAGAAAGCAGGCTTGTTACCACAGCCGTGGGTATGATAGCGACTGCAATACCAAGCAGTATTTTAAGTACAGGTTTACCGCTTTTTTTACCAGTAAACATTGCCACCCACACCCTGCCGAATGCCTTAAAGGGCATTACCAGCAAAGCAAGTGCGAAATCCACGGGAAGAAGATCGGAAAAGCCCTTTTCTATTTTGTTTCCCGTTGCGGCATATACAAAATAACTGTATCCCAGAACCGAGCCGAGAAAAGCAAAAAACTGTGCAAAAGCATCTGATGAAAAAACCAGTGCCGCCGCAAATACTACACACATAACGGCGGATCCGATAGCCGCAACACCAAACCGCACTCGTTTTTTGAACAATACCACAATTGTTACAACAAGTGATGCGATTATAACGATACACATTCCCAAGGGTTTATCGGGAAGCGGAAACGCACGGCAGAAAAGATATCCAAAAAATACGCAAAGCCATGCAAATATCGTTTCAACACCAGTATACTTAGATGTTTTTTGTTGAACTGAGCTTTCGGTATTATTAAGATTTTCCATCAATATCCTCCTTTTTGTATTCAATGATGTCCTGCACGTCGCAATCAAGAGCACGGCAGATGGCATCAAGGGTGGAAAAGCGTATCGCTTTAGCTTTATTATTTTTAAGAACAGAAAGATTGGCAAGAGTTATTCCGACTTTATCCGAAAGCTCGTTAAGGGACATTTTTCTTTTCGCCATCATAACGTCAAGATTAATAATTATCATTGTTTCCCCTCCTCCGGATCAAACGGTAAGATCATTTTCGTTCTTTATTTCGGTGGCGGCTTCTATTACGTTTTTAACAACGCGGAGACAAAGCCCGAGGAACGCCATTGCCAGCGCAATAATAAACGCGGCTGCATGGAAATACTGTGCGGAAAGGATTATTGCCGCAAGCAAAACACACATCCAGGATATAAAGCGGATATAAGAAACGCTTTTTTCGGTAAACACCAATCCGTTTCGAACACGGAACAAAAGCAAAGTAACTGCAATACAGCATATAAATGCTACCGCGAGAATGGTATAACACCACACCATAAACCATATCAAATAGCTGTGCACACCCAGTTTGTCGGAAAGCAGTACTCTTACAAACTCTTCTGTTGGACCGGGGCGGGAAACCTCAAATGGTAAAAACACTCCCATACCCACAACTATTGCACTGAACATTATAGAAAGTATTATTGAAATGATGACCGAAGCCTTAGACGGTATTTTGGGCATAATGAATTTCCTCCGAAAAATGTATTTTACAGTTTAAGGATAACATACGCTTTCTCGTTTGTCAATAGATTTTTATCGTTTTTCGATATTTTTTAACCGAAAAAGAATAACATTATCAAAAAGAGCACGGATTTTACCCGTGCTCTTTAGTCAGTTTGAATTTTTTTGTAATTAATACCGCGCATACGGTTGATCACCGCCGCCAGCTCCTGTTTTCTGGGGAGATCCAAAAATCTACGGCATGTGGTAAAGAAGGACGAATAAACCGTATCCAGCCCCTCCTCGCCGATAAGATAATACATTTCGTCAATAACCGCGCTTACGTCTATCTTGGCAGAAGCATTATTGACGGCAATACGCCTAAGCATAAACCCCAGCGAATCCATCTGACCGATAGTTATCACGTTGTTCAGCCCTCGGATATCTATCTTCTCGTCTCCCATAAATATGATCCCCATATCAGAGACCGCCAGCTTCTCCGTACCGCACCTTTCGGGATATGATGAAAAACCCGCAGAAAGCAAAACGCGATTTTGCTCCCACACCGCAGGGGAAGGTGTGATCTCGGGCGTTGGACCGCTTATCCCCCTGGCTTTTTCGGTAACGTCGTGTATTATATAGTCCTCCATCATATAAACCTTATCAGCCACCGAAAGATATTCTCCGCTTCCGCCGATAACAAGTATTGTGGATACGCCCTTTTTATTGTATAGCTGTTTTACTCTGTCGGTAAACGGAGTAATCGGCTCCTTGGATATAAGCTCTTTCATTTTGCTGTCTCGGATCATAAAATTGGTGGCGCTCTTATCCTCGTCGATGAGTAAAAGTCTTGTGCCGCAGTCGACAGCCTCCATAATATTCGCCGCTTGAGAGGTGGAGCCTGATGCCCGTTGGGTGGAAAAATCCGTTGTATCTCCGCCCGGCAGCCATTTTATAAAAGGAGAAATATTAACGTGCTGTATACTTCTGCCATCCTCTGCGGAAACGGTTACGGCAGTGTCATCAGTAATGCAAAGTTCTCTTCCGTCACCTGTAACGTGGTCGTATATACCTGCGGAAATTGCATCAAGCAAGGTGGATTTGCCCGAATAACCTCCGCCCGTAATAACCGTAACTCCTCTTTTTATACCCATTCCACGTATACCGCAGACCTCTAAAGCATCTTCGGGAGTTGAAACAAAAGGAACAGCATCTGTCATAGGTTTTTCGGTACTCTTAAAACGAGGCAGGATACTGCCGTCAGCAATAAAAGCGCAGTACGGGCTATCCTTCAGCCACAAGCGTATTTTCCTTTGCGTTTCAGCAAGAGAAACGGCGTTTTCCAAACCAGCAGTATCAAACTCGAACGTAAAACGCTCCATTGCATCGGGAAGGTCCTTGCACAGCATTTGTATGGTCTTTCTCAGCTTTCGCTCAGGCAATTGCACCTGCATACGGATGCACAGGCATTTTTGCGGCGGGCGTTCAATTCCGTCATCAAGCAAATATATGGAAGCTCCGCCTGCGTTTTGATAATATTTCTGAACGCAGGTATCAAAAAATGCGGTGTTACGCAACAGCACCTCCCCGCCCGGACGGTAAAGAATATATTTTCCGTTTTCCTTATCCGGACGGGAGCGGTTGTATATCTCTTCATTAAGCTTATCGATATAGGGTGCCAGCCTGCGCAGGCAATAATCTGCCGCCGCAACCGAACATTCCTCTATTCCCAACAACGCTGTCGGAATGTACCACGTAAGTGTGGGTTTGTCTTTTTCGTTCTTATTGGTCGTTTCGATATAAACCGAAAGATCTCCGTACCAATATAACGGCTCGGTCGTAATCACGGGAACCGGAACGTCGGGCACAACAAGCCGTCCCTCGTACATTTCTTTATAAGTAGACGTGTTGTTATCCATAGAAAGTAAAAAATTCTTTAATCTCTTCAAATAAGTTTCCTCCAAATAATTTTTGTAATGATAGACAATACAATACCTCCTTGTAAAGTGATATCTTGCCTGAAACTTATATTCGGAGAAAACTTTTACGGCAACAAAAAAGCACCCTTTCGGGCGCAAAAACAAAAAAACACACCCGAAACCGGATGTGAAACCTATATGACGGCAAGCTTAAGCAGCAAGCAGGCGACAGAAATTTACGTCCGGCAAATATAAGCTTTTCATAAATCATCGCCCCTTTCGGCATAATGTAATAAAAGGCACCCTGCCTTATGTGAAAAATATACCATAAATGACCCGTTTTGTCAATAGCCGGTAAACATAACATTCGTCAAAAGTAATAAAAATAAGTTTTTCGGTTTTTACCTATTGATTATTTTTAACATCAATGCTATAATATTATGAATTGTTGTGAAGTACCTTCGCAAATCATCCGGGAGGAACAGATAATGAAAAAATTTATCGCATTGATGCTCGTTGCCATTATGGCTCTCGTTGCCCTCACAGGCTGTACGTCTCTTAAGGGCGAGGAAAAGGGTGCAAACATTTCCATTTACATGACATCCTATCCTTACTGTCTTGACCCTGCTGTTGTTCAGCTTGACGCTGAGGTAACTCAGGTTATGGGTCTTATCTATGAGGGTCTGACCACTATCAACTCCAACGGCAAGGTTGTTGGCGCGTTGGCAGAGGATTGGTACAGCTATTATGATGAAGTTTATGAAGAATACCAGATGTTCTTTGTTTTGAAGGACAGCTATTGGAACGACGGACGTAAGGTTTCTGCTGACGACGTTATTTACGCATGGAAGAGAATCCTTGACCCCGCTTTTGAAAGTCCTTATGCTTCACTTCTCTACCCCATCAAGAACGCAAAGGCTGTTAAGTCCGGTCTTATGACCAGCGACGACCTTGGTATTGCTGCAGTTGATGATACTCTCCTTTGCATCACCTTTGAAACCGACTATGATATCGATCTCTTCGCAGAACAGATCGCTTGTACCGGTCTCGTTCCTCTTCGTGAAGATATTATTACCGACGCTGAGAAGAACGAAACTGTTTGGGATTCCAGTGCGGCTTCCATAGTTTGTAACGGACCTTACGGTGTAAAGAACCTTGAAGAAGGTATCCGTCTCGTGCTTGAGAGAAACGCTTCCTACGGCAGAGACAGCGAACAGGCCCTTGACAAGGTTGTTAAGCCTTACAGAATCACCATCACTTATCAGGAAAATACTCTCCAGAACAGCGTTGACGAGGATAAGCGTGTTACTGACGCCGTTTTCCAGGCAAACCGCTTTGCTGAAGGCAACATATTCCTTATGAGCAGCTTTGACAAGGCTTCTTACGCTGAATATGAAGGCGACCTTAAGAACGTTGTTGACCTGCTTGCTACATACGTTTACTACTTCAATACCGATAACGAAGTTCTTGCTTCCAAGGAAGTAAGACAGGCTCTTTCCATGGCGCTTGACAGAAACGAGATCGTTAAGTCTGTTACCGGCACCGGTGAGAAGGCTGCCACCGGTTACGTTCCTACCGGCGTATTCAACACCGGCAGAAAGAACGATTTCCGCGAAGAAGGCGGCGACCTCTACTCTGCTACCGCTAAGTTTGAGGAAGCAAAGAAGCTTCTCAACGGCAAGAAGGGCTCCATCTCCATCGCATACCTTATCCCCGAATCCAAGGATCTTATGAATTCTAACAAGCGTAAGGTTGTTTACGATAACGTATACGAAGATATCGCTGAGTATACCGCAGGCGTTTGGGAAAAGCTTGGCTTCAAGGTTGAGCTTAAGGGTCTCCACGAGGATGAATACAGAGAAGCACTTTCTACTCGTGAGTATGACGTAATCGGTGTTACCAACGTTGTAAACTCTACTGATCCGTATGCATGGCTCTCTTCCTTCGCTACCCACTACAGCGGCTGTGCTGTTGAGGTTTCTCTTACCGGAGAAGATTCCTACACCGCTCACCAGACCAACTGGGAATCCGATGAATTTGATGCACTTATCGACGCTGTATGCTACGAAAACGACCGTGCTGTAAGAGCAGAAAAGCTTCACGAAGCAGAAGAGCTTCTCGTTGAAGAATGCCCTGCTATTGCACTGTTCAGCTACACCAACGGCTACGTTAAGTCCTCCAAGCTTTCCGGCATTGGTAGCACCAACTACTTTGGCGCAAGAGATTTCTCCGAGCTTAAGCTCAAAAACTGGAGAAAGATCAACCAGGCTGAAGAAGAAGCTTCCGCTCTCGTTGCTGAAGACTAATATACAAATTTTAAAGCCCTTGCAATAAATGCAAGGGCTTTTGTTTTTGTGGGTGAGTTATACTATCAAGTGCAACAGTTTACAAATAAAAAAAGAAGTTCATACGAATCTCTGGTAGAATAGAGTTCCCACACACCAAACACCAGAAAGGAAAAACGTATGAACTACAAACATCTTACCATAGAGGAACG
>JAZOBE010000027.1:0-74466 GCA_045595785.1 Eubacteriales bacterium | reverse complement strand
CTCTCGTGTAAGCCCAACAACACTAAAAAAGAACCTGGCGTTGATCAACGCCAGGCCTAAAAAGGTTCTCAATTTTCAAAAACCAGTTGATTTGTTTGATTTTTTTCTCAAAAAGTGTTGCACTTAGTTTGACAATTCATCATTATCCCAACAGTACGTCGGTTAAAAGCATTATACAGAATCCTACAAGCAGCGCGTATGTTGCACCACGCTGATTTCCATGGGCATGGGTCTCGGGTATCATTTCGTCACTTATAACGTAAAGCATGGTTCCTCCTGCAAAGGCAAGAGCAAAGGGAAGTATTGCCGAAGCGATGCTTACCGCAAAGTATCCGATAAGTGTGCCCACCACCTCAACAAGTCCGGTTATCATAGCGCAGATGAATGTCTTTTTGGGGCTTACTCCTGCCGCCAGCATGGGGCCGATAATTACCATACCTTCAGGTATATTCTGCAGTGCGATGCCTCCTGCAATTATCAACGCCTGGGTTGTATCTCCCGCGCCGAATCCCACACCTGCCGCAATACCTTCGGGCAGATTATGTATGGCAATAGCTGCCACAAATAACAGTACTTTACTAAGATTGGCGTTGTTGTGGGTCTCGTCCTCAGTACCGACGAGCCTGTGCAGATGGGGTACCAGCTTGTCTATGAGATTAAGACATACAGCCCCCGTGAATATTCCGGCAATAGTGATAAGTAGTCCCCACTTTCCGCCGTATTCCACAGAAGGGAGTATCAGTCCGAGCACTGCTGCCGCCAGCATAACGCCTGCCGCGAACGACAGAACAATGTCCGAAAACTTATGGGATACCTTTTTGAATATAAAACCAATGACGCTTCCGATAACAGTGGCACCGCCAACTCCTAAGGCTGTCAAAAGTACCATTTTCATAAATAATTCTCCTTGTTAAAAAAGGTATCGGCTGCGTTTCTGCCGCCGATACCCGTTATGTCTTTATACCTTTTCGTGGCCCATAAGGAGCTCTGAAATAATATCCAGTACCTTTTGGTGGCATCCGCCGCAGCCGGTAGAGCAATGTGTTACCTTCTGTACGTCGTTAAATGCTTCCAGCACGTCGTTAAACTTACTGTGCTTGTGCAAAGCGTCTGCGATGTCAAAATAGCTTACCTGCTTACAGTTACAGACCATGTAATTCTCTTTCATTTTTTATTCCTCGCTGAAATTATCCTTGCTTACTCCGCAAACAGCGCATTCAAAATCCTCGGGAAGATCTTCAAACTTGGTTCCGGGAGCAATTCCGCGGTCGGGGTCACCCAACGCTTCGTCATAAGTCCAGCCGCAAATTTCACATACGTATTTTTTCATTGTGTTTTTCCTCCGTTGATCAATTATTTAACTTCAGCCATCCAAAGACCGTGAAGATTGCAATAAGCGTAAACAGCAATAGGCTCTTCATCGCAAAGTGCAAAGGTTACGGTAGGAGCTTCGCCTGCCTTAAGGCACTTTCTCTGACCGCCTCTGCAGGTCTGGAGATATACCCAGGTAATGCTGTGCTCTTCGGTCATAGGATGCTCAACGCTGCCTACACATACCTTAACGGTATTACCCTCACGGGTAACAACGGGAATATGCTTTTCTTTGCTTGCTTCAACAGTGCCTGCTTCAAGCTTTTTCATTTTCTGACCGCAGCATACAAGGGGCACACCGGAATCGTTGATCATGCCCACAATATTTCCGCAATGTTCGCAGATGTAAAATTTAGTTTCTTTACACATAATAATTTTCCTCCAAAAAGTTATTTTATTTCTTCAAAATCTACCGCGCCGTGCTTGCACAGAGGGCAGACAATATCATCGGGAAGGGTATCTCCTTCGTAAATATAGCCGCATATCTTGCAGACGTAACCCTTTTTGCCTTCAGTATTGGGCTTGGGCTTTACGTTGTTCTGATAATAGGTGTAGGTCATCGTATCCTTGTCGGAAATAACTCTTGCTTCGGTTATAGAGCATATAAACATACCGTGAGTGTCAAGATCAACGTACTGCTCAACCTTAAGTGACATAAAAGAGTTAATATATCTGGGCAGGAATACCAGCCCGTTATCGGAACGGTTGGGTGTGCAATCAGCGAATTTATCAACGTTTCTTCCGCTTACAAAACCGAACTTTTCAAATACGCTAAAGGGAGCGTCCACCGTCAGACAGTTGATATTCATAATTCCCGTCTGTTTGATAACGTGGTGGGAGTAGCTGTCCTTATTAATGGTTACCGCAATTCTGTTAGGGGTGTTGGTGACCTGAGTGACTGTGTTGACGATAAGACCATTATCCTTCTTTCCGTCATTGGAGGTTACCACGTACAATCCGTATCCGATATTAAACAAAGCAGTAAGATCGTTTTTGTTGGCGGTTTCGCCATCCAGCGCGATATATTCTTTGCAAAGCTCGTCAGCCAGGTTTTCGAGCTGTTCCATGCTCTCCTCATTAAGGGCAGAGAGTATTTTCACGGTGGTATCGGTAAAGGTAATGTTTTTGCTTTTTTCAAACATTCCCTTCATAACCTTTGCAGCCAAGGGTGCCCAAGATCCGTTTTCTATAAGGGCTACCGTGCGGTTTTGATATGAGCGCTCGGTAAGGTGGTTTATGAACTCGCGCATAAAGGGGAATATCTCTGCGTTATAGGTGGTGGTCGCAAGCACTAATTTGCTGTAACGGAATGCATCCTCTACTGCCTCAGCCATATCGCATCTTGCAAGGTCGTTTACAACAACCTTGGGGCATCCTTTTTCTCTCAGCTTTTCAGCCAGAAGCATCACTGCTTTTTTGGTGTTACCGTAAACAGAGGTATATGCAATAACGATTCCTTCTTCTTCGGGTCTGTAGGAAGACCAAATATCATAAAGGTTAATATAATATCCCAGATTTTCGGTAAGAACGGGACCGTGGAGAGGGCAGATTATCTGAATATCAAGCCCTGCGGCTTTCTTGAGAAGATTTTGTACCTGCGCACCCTATTTTCCGTCAATACCGATATAATATCTTCTTGCCTCGCACGCCCAGTCCTCTTCAACATCTAAAGCGCCGAACTTTCCGAATCCGTCTGCGGAAAACAGTACCTTGTCCGTGCTGTCATAGGTAACGATTACTTCGGGCCAGTGGACCATAGGCGCGGTAACAAAGGTGAGTACGTGCTTGCCGAGAGAAAGAGTGTCGCCTTCGCCGACAACTACCTGCTTCTCAGCGAAGTCTGTACCGAAAAAATTCCTCATCATATTAAAGGCTTTTGCGGAGGAAACTATTTTTGTCTCGGGGTAAGCCTTAACGAAATTGACAATGTTTGCGGAATGGTCAGGTTCCATGTGCTGAATGACGAGGTAATCAGGCTTTTTGCCGTCAAGCGCATTCTGCAGATTATCCAGCCACTGGTGTGTGAAGTTGGCGTCTACCGTGTCCATTACAGCAATCTTTTCATCAATTATAACGTAAGAATTATACGACATACCGTTGGGAACGTCATATTGTCCCTCAAATAAGTCTACCTGATGGTCGTTAACGCCGATATATTTAATGTCGTTGGTTATTTTCATAATCACACGTCTCCGTTTACTTTAGTAAGTAGAATTATACCACATTAATTTTAATAATTCAATCGGTTTTATTCCAAAATTCTTCCGTCTGTGGAAATTGTTACCACCTGCCAGGGAATGAATTTTCCGCTTGCCTGAAGTGCACGCTTTACTGCGTTTTCAATACCGCCGCAGCAAGGCACCTCCATTCGTACTATCTTAACGCTCTTTATGTTGTTTTCAGATATGATTCGTGTAAGCTTTTCTGCGTAATCACCCTCGTCCAGCTTGGGACAGCCTATAAGCGTTATGTGGTTTCTTATAAACTCGTTATGGAAGTTTCCGTAAGCATAAGCCGTACAGTCAGCGGCGATAAGCAGGTTTGCGTTCTCAAAATAAGGTGCGTTTACCGGTACCAGCTTTATCTGGCAGGGCCATTGTGAAAGCTGGCTGGCTACCGATATATTCTTTACCGCAGGAGCTTCGCGTTTAATAGCTTTTGCGTTGCTTCCGGGGCAGCCGCAGGGAAGCTTTTGGGGAGCTTTTTTTGCTTTGGCAGCCATAACAGCAGCCTCATCGTATGCAGGAGCCTCTCTTTCTTCAAAGCTTATGGCGTCAACGGGGCAGGCAGGAAGACAGTCTCCCAATCCATCGCAATAATCCTCTCTTGTAAGACGTGCTTTTCCGTTTACCATTTCAATAGCACCTTCGTGGCAGGCGGCGGCACAAGCACCGCACCCGTTACACTTTTCTTCGTTTATCTTAATTATCTTTCTGACCATTTTCATTTCGCCTCCTTGCTTTTACGATGCTATTATAGTATAATGGCAAAAAGAATTCTGTTGAAATTTCAACAAACGGAGAAAAATATGCAAAAATATTTAAATGTTTTAAGAAAATGCTCCTTGTTTCAGAATATAGCAGACGATAATCTTACCAAAATGCTTACCTGCCTTGGTGCAAAGATAGCAAGCTTTGATAAAAAGTATACCATTATTGCCGAGGGGAATCCGGCGAAATATATCGGAATAATGCTTTCCGGCTCCGCCCAGATTGTTCAGATAGATTATTTCGGTAATCGCTGTATCGTTTCTGAGGTTGAGACTGCGGATACGTTTTGCGAATCCTTCGCTTGTGCGGAGGTAGGGCATATTCCCGTGACCATTATAGCAAACGAACCAAGCGAGGTAATGCTTATCGATTGCGGACACATTCTTCACACCTGCTCCAATAATTGCGGATTCCACCAACAGCTTATTTTCAATCTTATGAAGGATCTTGCCACCAAGAATATTATGTTCCATCAGAAGATAGAAATTACATCAAAACGCACGACCAGAGAAAAATTACTTGCATATCTTTTGTTCCGCTCCAAAAAAGCCGGAAGCAACAGCTTTGAGATACCCTTTGACAGACAGGAGCTTGCAGATTATCTGGAGGTGGACCGAAGCGGTCTTTCCGCTGAAATAAGCAAGCTTAAGGCAGAGGGCGTGCTGGACTGCCGCAAGAACCGCTTTGAGTTGTTATATTAAGAGGAAAATATGAATTATCAGGAAATAAATTCAAAAACAATAGATGCTTGGTGTAAAGAAGGCTGGGAATGGGGAAAGCCCATAGACCACGAAGAGTATGTACGCGCTTCAGAAGGGGATTGGGGCGTTAAGCTCACGCCTACAAAGTATGTTCCCAAGGAATGGTTTGGCGCTCTTGCAGGCAAAACTCTTTTGGGTCTTGCCTCCGGCGGCGGACAGCAGATACCCGTTTTTTCCGCATTGGGTGCTTTGTGTACGGTGCTGGATTATTCCTCCGTGCAGTGTGAGAGCGAGCGTATGGTCGCCGCCAGGGAGGGATATGAGGTAACGGTTATCCAAGGCGATATGACAAAGCGTCTGCCATTCGAGGACGAAAGCTTTGATATAATCTTCCATCCTGTTTCCAATTGTTATGTGGAGGAGGTAAAGCCCATATTCAAGGAATGCTACCGCGTGCTTAAAAAGGGCGGAATTTTGCTGTGCGGACTGGATAACGGTATAAATTATCTGTTTGATGAGGACGAGACCACGGTCAAATATTCTTTGCCATTTAACCCCCTTAAGGACCCTGCGCTGTATGAGGACAGCGTTAAGAACGATTGGGGCGTGCAGTTTTCCCACACCATGGAGGAACAGCTCGGCGGTCAGCTCGAAGCAGGCTTTGTGCTTACTCATATTTACGAGGATACCAACGGCTCCGGAAGACTTCACGATTTGAACGTACCTTCCTTTATCGCCACCAGAGCCGTTAAAAAATGAACAAACACGGGTTGCCAAAAAAGCAACCCGTGTTTTTATTCCGCATATTCGGAAGTAATACCGAAATATTCTTCCATGGTGGTAAACTGACCGTCACCCAGATACAATTTTTGTGCAAACTCTTTTCCTACGTATCTTACGTGCCACGGCTCGTATTTATATCCCGTAATATCCATTTTCCCCTCGGGATAACGGATAATAAATCCATATTCGGCGCAATGCTCTGCGATCCACAATGCTTCCTTTGAGCCGGTGAACGCGCTGGACGCCATATTCAGGTCGATAGCCATTCCCGTCTGATGCTCGGAATGACCGGGGCGCGCAGAATAGGTGTCAGCCTTCTCCTTGCCGTCTCTTTGGCAGTATCTGTCGTACAACCCTGCCTGATAATCGTAAGAGCGGAAATCACTTACAGAATAAAGACTTATTCCGTCCTCTTTTGCAGCCTTTTGCATTTCTATGTATGCAGCGTAGGTTTCTGTTGTGAGTGAGGTTGCGGGATAATCCGCAGGCAGGGAATAGGTCTTGTTTACAACAAGTATTCCGTCTATATAAGTAACACCGTCAACAACGGTTATAACAAACCCGTTTGCGGTAAGATTTTCATCGGGAACGGTAGATTCTTCCATGCTTGTTTCCGTACTCTCCTCGGGAAGTATACTTTCTTCGGGAATCGTGCTTTCTTCGGGAACAGAGGGCTCTTCCGAAACCGTTTCTTCATTTTGCTCGGACACTGTCTCGGATACTTCGCCATAGCTCTCAGTGCTTTCTTCGTTATATATCATATCGCAGGACGCAAGTAAAAATAAGCCTGCAATAAACAATGCTGTAATGTATTTTCCTTTTAGCATAATATGCGCCTCTCGTTGTATTTACAGTAGCAGTATACCATATATCGGTGCACTTTTCAAGAATGTTAAAGTGCCGAAATTTTCCATTTTAAGCCCGTGCTTTTTATTTGCTTTTCAGCTCGATCAAAACTACTTCCGGCCGGTTATTAAAACGGATAGGTACAGAACTGTTTCCTATTCCGCGGCTTATAACCATATTGGTGCTTCCGTCGGTGTGCAAACCCTCCGTATATTCAGGGAAAAATCCTTGAACGGGCACATAGACCGCGCCTATAAAGGGCAGGCGTATCTGACCGCCGTGGGCGTGTCCGCTTAATACAAGGTCAACGGAGTATTCGCAGTAGATCTCAAATAACTCGGGGCGGTGTGCCAGCAACAGACAAAAGCCCTCATCGGTATAGGCTGTGTCAAGATACCCGCGCATAATTTCGGCATAACGGCTTGCGTCTGCCTTTTCAAATGCAGGGTCCAGCACTCCTGCAATATATATGTGCTCACCGTTGATCTCGATTTTTTCTCTGCTGTTTTCAAGCACGGTAACGCCTATTCTTTCAAATTCCGCCAGCAGTCTGCCGTAATCCTCGGGTAAGCGGGATTCGTGGTTTCCCGGCACGAAATATATGGGTGCAATTTCTGCCGCTTTTTTGGTAAAAGCAACTGCAGTATCAACGTCAGTTCTGTATGAGTCTATTATGTCACCGGTATAAACGATTATATCGGGCCTTGCTTTTTCAAGTATTTTAAGCAGCTTTTTGTTGTCTTTTCCTATCTCCGCGTTGTGCAGGTCAGAAATTTGCGCAACTTTATATCCCGAAAAGCTTTCGGGCAGGTCTGTACATACAACGGTCACCGTATTAAGCTGTACCGCCTCGTTTGCCCATAAGACCCACGTCACAAATCCAGCCAACAGAATAAGCACTGTAAGCAGTGCAACCGTCTTTTTGTTCTTTAGCGCTTTACTTTTCATAGGTTTTAATCAATTCTTTTGCTTTGTCGGCATCAGCGGAAATCTGGCATTTAAGCTCTTCCACCGATTCAAACTTTTTTTCGCCTCTCAGGCATTCCAGAAACTCGGTCTTAATATTCTTTTCATAGAGGTCTCCGTTATAACCAAAAATAAAAGTCTCAGCCCCTCTGGCATGCTCGCCAACCGTTGGCTTTACACCAATATCGGTAATTCCGAAATACTCTTTTCCGTCAACTGTAACTCTGGTAAGATAAACTCCGTCCCCGGGCATTACCTTTTTGTTTTTTATCTCTTGGTTTGCGGTTGGAAATCCAATGGTACGGCCCAGCTTTTTACCGTGGTTAACCTTTCCGTATATCGAGTAAGGTCTGCCGAGAAGCCTGCACGCGTCTGCGACTTCACCCTTTTCTATCATCTCTCGTATACGGGATGAGCTGACAGCCGCATTTCCGTCATTTACAGGAGACACCACTTGAGTTTCAATTTCGTTTTCTGCGCATAATATCTTCAACTTTTCAGGATTGCCCTTTCCCCCTGCGCCGAAGGAATAATTAAATCCGCAGAACACCTTTTGGGCATTCAGGCAGTCCTTTAGTACTCGTTTTGCAAAGTCCTCACATACAATACTCTTTACACTGTCATCAAATGGAAAGGTTATAAGTATATCCACACCCATTTTCTCAAACAGTTCACGTCTTTCGTGCTCGTCGGTAATGACGGGCGCTTTTTTAGGTGATGAATCAAAGGTCCATACAACAGATGTAAGCCCGTTTTCTTTTGCATATTCCACGGCATTTGATATTACTGCGGAATGGCCTGCGTGGACACCGTCAAAAAATCCCAACGCCACGGAAGTTTTACTGTTCAGTTGTGTGAAGGGATGGCGATATACTTTCACGCGGTGTCCTCCTTGCTTGTTTTTCTGCATTATTATACCCGTTTGAACGGGAAAAGTCAATTCAAATATAATCGGTTTTGAATACGCAAGGTCGGTAGCTCCGTGACCCTTGACGGAAAAAGTAAAATTACTGCGAACAAACGCTGTTCTTGTTGACATTTTGCGCTTTCGGTGATAAACTATAAAAACATAAAACACAATGGGAGGGAATGTGCTTGAATACCCCCACGTTTATTGAATTAAAACGAAATAATAAAAAAGATTTTTCTTCTTTTCCTGCCGTAAAGGTCGGCATTATCGGTGATTGTGCTACACAGCATATTGCCGTCGCACTTCGCGGCTGGGGCTATGAAAAGAAGCTTGATATCAATGTTTTTGATTCGGATTATAACCAGATAGACGCACAGACGATGGACCCTGCATCTGAATTGTACGAGTTTTCTCCGTCTTACGTTGCGGTTATCAATTGTACAGATAAACTGTATCAGCGCTTTTGCGAAACCCCTCTTGACGCACGCAAGGATTTTGCCGCCACCGTGTGTGAGAGCATGGTTGCCGTGTGGAAACGAGTTTCCTCCAACTGCCGCGCCAGAATAATTCAGTTTAATTTTCCCGCTTGGGATGACAGAGTGTTCGGCGACTACGGCGCAAAAACGGCAGATTCCTTTGTTTTCCAGACAAGAAAATTAAATATGCTGCTTGCGGAAATGAGCATGGAATATAAAAACGTGTTTGTTTGCGATATAGACGGAATTCAAAGCAGAGTAGGGGAGAGCGCACTTAGGGACAGCAAGATGTTCTGCATCGCAAAGATGCCCTTCCGCACCGATATTCTTCCCATTATTGCCCGTGCCGTAACCGATATTATTCTTTCCGCAGAAGGAAAGTTCAAAAAGTGCGCGGTGCTTGACCTTGATAATACCCTTTGGGGCGGCGTCGTAGGCGATGACGGAACCGACGGTATCCAGATCGGTGAATTGGGCACCGGCCACGCATTTACTCAATTCCAGCATTGGCTTAAGGAACTGAAAAACCGCGGTATTATTCTTTGTGTTTGCTCAAAGAATAACGAGGAAAACGCAAAAGACCCCTTTATAAACCATCCCGAAATGGTACTTCGCCTTGAGGATATTTCGGTTTTTGTCGCCAACTGGGAGGACAAGGCAAGCAATATCCGTCATATAAGAGACGTGCTTAATATCGGTATGGACAGTATGGTGTTTATAGACGATAATCCTTTTGAGAGGGAAGTCGTCCGCAGTCTCATTCCTGAGATAACGGTTCCCGATATTCCCGAAAATCCCGAGGATTACGTGGATTTTCTCCGTAATGAGGAGCTGTTCGGCACCGCATCTTATTCGGTTGAGGACAGAAACAGAACCGATCAATACCGTGCGGAAGCGGAGCGAGTTTCGCTCCAGAGCCGCTGTAACGATTACGACCAGTATCTTGAAAGTCTGGAGATGGTGGCAGAGGCAAAGCCCTTTGATACCTATCATTTTCCCAGAATAGCACAGCTTACCCAGCGCTCCAACCAGTTTAATCTCCGCACGGTAAGATATACCGAGCAGGAGATAGAGAATATCACGTCTGATGATAAGTATATCACCTTGTACTTTACTCTAAAAGATAAATTCGGTGATCACGGTCTTATCTCGGCGGTTATTATGGAAAAGCGGGAAAAAGAACTGTTCGTCAACACTTATCTTATGTCCTGCCGTGTGCTCAAACGCGGTATGGAGGAGTTTATTATTAATACTATGGTTAAGACTGCCGCTGAAAACGGTTTTGAGCGTGTAGTCGGAGAATATCTCCCCACACCCAAAAACGCAATGGTAAAGGATATTTACGAAAAGCTTGGCTTTACCCGTGTTAACGATAACCTGTTTACCGCAGACACAGAATCATTTGTTTACAACAAGACCCACATTCAGAAAGGATAATTATTATGAACGAGATCTACGAAAGACTTTCAAAAGTATTTACCGAAGTATTTGATGAAGATATAACCGTTACCCCCGATACCACTGCTGCTGATATCGAGGATTGGGATTCTCTTACCCATATTACCCTTATTTCTGCCATCGAAGATGAATTTCGCATGAAGTTCAGCATGAAGGAAGTTGTGGGTATGAACAACGTAGGCGAGCTGGCGGATATCGTCGCTTCCCGCAGAAAGAGGTAGTAACGGAAAATGGTCTTTTCCAATCTGTTTTTTATATACATCTTCTTAGTGCCGCTGCTGCTTGTTTTTTACTACTCGGTAAAGAATAACGCTTGGCGCAGAGGAGTGCTGCTGGCGTTCTCGCTTATATTCTATGCGTGGGGCGAGCCCATATATATTGTCTTAATGCTGTTTTCAGCGTTAATAAACTACGTATTCGGCTTGTTGGTAGGAAAACTGCAGTCTCCCGCAGGAAGAAAAGCCGCAGTCACCGCAGGCGTTGTGCTGAACCTTGCACTGCTTGGCGTGTTCAAATATACGGGATTTATTGTTGAAACCTTTAATTCTCTTACCGGACTGGGTCTCGCCGTGCCAGCAATCGCGTTGCCGCTGGGTATAAGCTTTTATACCTTCCAGGCAATGACGTACGTTATAGACGTTTACCGCGAAAACTGCGCACCGCAAAAATCTTTTCCCCGTCTTCTTTTGTTTATAACCTTTTTCCCTCAGCTTGTTGCAGGTCCTATCGTCCGTTATACGGATATTGAAGATCAGCTTGAGGACCGCCGTGTTTCCGCAAAGCAGTTTAACGACGGACTTTACCGCTTTGCCATCGGTATGGGTAAAAAGGTCGTTTTCGCAAACACCTGCGCTTTGGCGGCGGAGAATCTGTTTGCCTCTACCGCAGGCCCCACCGTTGTAAGCAGTTGGGGCGGAATACTTTTCTACGCTATGCAGATATATTTCGATTTCTCGGGTTATTCGGATATGGCAATAGGTCTGGGACATATGTTCGGATTTACCTTCCCCGAAAACTTTGATTATCCGTATATCTCCAAAAACGTTACCGAGTATTGGCGCCGCTGGCATATGACGTTGGGCGGTTGGTTCAGAGATTATCTGTTCTATCCGGTAATGCGCTCGAAATTTATTGCACGGCTTACCAAGAGCCTTAAAAAGGGTGGACATAAATCTGCCTCAAAGACTCTGCCTACAATAATCGCTCTCAGTGTTGTATGGTTTTCTACAGGTCTTTGGCACGGTGCAAGCTGGAACTACGTCCTTTGGGGCGTATATTACGGCGCGTGGCTTATACTTGAAAAGTTTGTGCTTGATAAGGTTTATAAGCGTATGCCCAACATACTCTCAACTGTTATACAGAGAGTTTCTTTTGTATTTATAACCTTGTTCGGTTTTGCTATTTTCTATAACGAAAAGAACCTTTTCGCAAATCTGGGATATCTTTTCGGCATAGGCACTACCGGATTCACCAACGTATACGCAGAATCTATGATATACGAAAACGGTATCCTGCTCATAGCCGCACTTATTTGCTGTACACCTCTTGCAAATACGGTTATGGACCTTATCCGCAAAAAGCTTAATGGCTTTTTGGGCGAGGATACTGCATATACAGTTGACCGTGTGTTTAAGACCGTGGTTATCATACTGCTGTTTGCACTTTGCACCGTACGTCTTGTAGGCGATTCCTACAACCCGTTTATTTACTTTAAGTTTTAGGAAGGACGGTGTGACAAATGAAGCATAATAAATTTATCGATGAGCTGATGATCTTTATCGTCATTGCTCTTATCGGCTCTCTGTCAATTCTCAATCTTTGTCAGACAGACCGTCCCACCGTTTCCGAAACGGAAAACCGTAATCTTGCTACTATGCCGGATTTCACTTGGGAGACCTTCTGGAGCGGCGAGTATTTTGCCGATGTTTCGGAATTCGTTTCCGATACCTTCTTCGGTAGAGAGGCAATGGTGTCTTTCTCAAAAAAGCTTGATACACTTAAATCTCTTTCTCTCATTTACGAGAGGGAGGGTATAACCGTTATAATCGACCCCAATCCCGACCAAAGCGAGGAGGAGAGTGACGATTTCAGCCTCCCGCCCTTGCCTGAACTATCCTTGCCGCCCGAAACGTCCGAGGAAAGCGACGTCAGCGTTGACGTAAGCGATACCCCTGTTGTTACTCCCATTAAGCTTTCTTCTTCAACTGCCTCCTTTACTTCCGGCGCAACCTATCTTCTTACCGCAACCGTAGGTGAGGGATATGAAGGACTCACATGGTCTGTAAGCGGCGACAGCGGTATTACTGTCACCGATAACGGAGACGGCACCGCCACCGTAAAAGGCGATTCTGCGGGCAAAGCGGTGGTCACAGCCGCCGTTACCAAGGACGGAGAAACCTTTACCGCATCCTGCGAGATTACCGTAAGCGCCATTGTTATCAGCAATCCCGAGGATGTGGCAGAATTCCTGCCCAGCGGTCTTATAATTTATAAGGGCGCGGCATACTCCCAGTCCTTCTTCTCGTCCACCTATGCACCCAGATACGCCGCGGTTTACGAGCGTATCGCACAGCTTTTCCCCGAAACGAGAATGAACGTGCTTATAGCACCTCTTGCTACTATTACCATTACCGATCCCGATATAAGCAAGAAGGTTTCGGATCAGGGCAAGATCCTTGATAAGATGCAGGCGGAAATAGTAGGCGACGTAAACTTCGTCAACCTTAAAAACGTGTATATTGAGCACGCAAACGAGTATCTCTTCTTTAAGAGCGACCATCATTGGACTCACCGCGGTGCTTATTACGCATATTCCGAATTTATCAAGTCTTTGGGAATGACACCCACTCCCATTGAAAGCTTTGATGTAGAGATTCTTACGGATTCATATATCGGTTCAATGTACGGCTATACCGGCGATGAGCGTGTAAAGAGCTTTTACGATACTATCGAGGCTTATATGCCCACCAAGCCTTGTACTATGACCATCCACCGTAACAACGGCAGGTCTGATACCTATAATTTCTGTATAAATACCAATATCAAGGGATACACGGCGTTTATTGCAGGTGACCATCCTTATATGGTCATCAACGTGCCCGAGAATCCTCAGGATAAATCTATTCTGGTAATCAAGGATTCTTATGGTAACGCATTTGTGCCCTATCTTACCGAGCATTACGGAAACATTATAGTTATAGACCCCCGCCACGTTTCCATGAATATCTATGAAGAATTCAAGGATTACGGCCTTACCGATATTGTGTTTATGGTAAACACTTCTTCCGGTAACACCAAAGCTTGGTATGAATATCTGTTAAATCTTATAAGCTAAAGAAGAAAACCCCGCAAATGTCTCAAAACATTTGCGGGGTGTTTTTTTGTTTTTTATAAGCTTCCGATGCTTCCGGGCTCGTGGCTCCAATCCTTGTTTGTATCTTCTTTTATATAGGTGCGGAGAATAGTCTTGCAGTCCAGACACAAATCGGAATATACCTGAACCACTCCGGTAAGGCTGAACAGACCTGAACCTACGCCATATTTCAAACCAACGTTTCCGGTTTCTGAGCTTTTGCCCCAGGCAACGCTCTGCTCAATACGCTGGCTTCCGCAATAAGGACATTTCATGCTTTTTGCTCCTTAATTATTGAAATACAAAGAAGAAATGAACGGGATGGAGGTAATACTCTCCGTCTACCGAATAAACGGTAAAGGTGGCTGTCTTTTCCTCGGATGAACCGGTTGTGCCTTCAATAACGTAAGAAACGGTTACGCTGAGTATCTCCCCAACCTTTCCGTCAGGAACAAACTCACCGGAATAAACAACGTTTTTGGGAAAATCGTCAAGCACCGTTTTGCTTACCTCAGTAAGGGTTATCTTGGTAAACTTTCCGTAGGTCTCCTTGTTGTACTCTTTAGTAAAGGTGAGCGCTTCGGAAAGAGCACCCTCAAGACCGTTATCCGAAACTATTTCATAGTATTCTTCAAGGCTTTCAACGTAATCGTCCTCGAAAGCATCCATATAATCGTCAACGTCTCCGTTAACGACTGCTTCTGCCAGCTCGTTGATAGGCTCACCGTGTTTGGCGGATATTCCTTTACTGCAGGCAGATGCGCATAACACCAAGCATAACAGTAAAGCAAAAACAATTACTTTTTTCATTCTTCGTCTCCTGATTTTGCATTAAGCTTCATTTCCGCAAATTCTTCGGGTGTTATAAGAATTGCACGCTTTTTGGTAGTGGGATCGAACTCGCCTATAACACCGCTTCTCTCCAGCTTGTCTACAATACGGGCGGCTTTCGCATAGCCCAGCGACAATCTTCTTTGAAGCAGGGAAGTGGATATTGTACCGTACTCCAACGCTACCTCGATAGCCTTCAGCTTGATAGGATCGTCCTTGTCATCCTCATCGCCTGCGGCATCCTCTTCAACTGCAACCTTCTTTTTCTTTACACCGCACATTTTCGCTTCCTGCTCAATTTTTTCCATTACGGCTTCATCGTAGGAAACGCTTGCGGCGGACTTAATAAACTGAGTTACGGCGGCAACCTCTTTCTTGCCGTCTACAAATGCGCCCTGAACACGCAAAGGCTTTATCTCGCTAACGGGTGCGTAAAGCATATCACCCTTACCCAACAGACGCTCCGCACCGCTCTGTCCCAGAATAATATCGGAATCTACTCTGGAAACAACGGTAAACGCAATACGGGAGGGGATGTTTGCCTTTATAAGACCGGTAATAACGTCGGTAGAAGGTCTCTGTGTACCGATAACCAGATGCATACCTGCGGCACGTGCTTTTTGCGCCAGACGGCATATAGAGGTCTCAACGTCATCGGGCGCGGTCATCATAAGGTCTGCAAGCTCGTCAATGACAATAACAACGTCAGGCATATATTCCTTTTCGGGATCGCCTGCAATAGCTTCGTTATATTCTCGGGAATCTCTTGCACTTACGTCCTGAATACGCTCAAAACGCCTTTCCATTTCCATTACCGCCCAGTTAAGCGTACCTGCCGCCTTTTTGGGCTCGGTAACAACGGGAACCAGCAAGTGGGGAAGTCCGTTATAATCGGAAAGCTCCAGCTTCTTAGGGTCAATGAGTATCAGCTTTACTTCCTCGGGACGCGCCTTGTAAAGCAGAGAAACTATAAGTGAGTTAAGGCAAACGGATTTACCCTGTCCCGTCGCACCTGCAATAAGCAGATGAGGCATCTTTTTGATATCGAGGAATACGGGATTACCTGCAATATCCTTACCGAGACAGGTCAGCAGCTTGTCCGTGCTGTCTCTGAACGAGGGAGTTGCAATAAGGTCACGGAGTCTTACTATAGAGGAACGGCGGTTGGGTATCTCAACACCTACTGCGCCCTTTCCGGGAATAGGCTCAACTCTTACACTGGACGCAGAAAGATGAAGCGCAATATCCTCGGAAAGATTGATTATCTGTTTAACCTTTACACCGATCTCAGGCTGTAATTCAAATCTCGTTACGGTCGGACCGCAGCTTGTGTTTACTATCTTCGCTCTTGCGCCGAAGCTTTCAAGAGTTTCAATAAGCTTTTGTCCGGTAGCGCGTATATCGGCTTGAGTATATCCGCCGTCAGAATCATTACCCTCAATAAGCAAAGAGAGGGGAGGAAAGACGTAAGGTGCTTCGGGTGCGTTGACGTCCTCTGTCTCCAGTACCGGTTCTTCCTCGTCGTCCAAAACTTCAATATCCTCCGGCTCGGTCACAGACCCACTCTCCGTGATTTCGCTTTCGGGATTTTCTTCGGGAATTACTTCGGGAATGGGAACGATAGGCTCGGGCACTGCTTCTGCTTCCGCTTCTGCGGTTTCGGGTGCCTTTACGTCCTCCCACGGAGCGCTGCGGTTTATCTCGTGCTTGTCTTCCTTTTGAGCGGCAGGCTCAGGGTCAAGCTCAGGCAGGTCGAATTTCCGCTGTCCGCTTTGGTCGGTAACCGGTTCGGCTTCCTTTACTTCCTTTGCTTCCTTTGCTTCTTTTCTTACCTTTGGCTCTTTAACCTTCTTCTCTTTGGGTGCGGGCGAATAGTCCGCTTCCTTGAAGAATTTTATAATTCCTTTTATAACAGCATCAGGCGTGCTTCCGCACAGCAGAATAAGCGAAACCGTAAAGAACATAATGGCAAGCACCCAGGTAGCTACGGTGCCTATCGCTTTTTCGGTAAGCAGGTCGGTAGCCCAATCGCATACGGCACCGCCGCTGAACTTAAGCAGATGTATTATTGTCAGCAAATTAAGTATATTTACGGTATACAGTATCGACTTAAGGGGAAGCGCATTGCGTTCTTTGTCCTTTTTCCACATAAATGCAATGGCAAACATGTATATCGGCAAAAAGTATTTTCCCTTGCCAACAAGCCAGTCAAGGGCAATATTCACCCAATTACCTACAGCCTTAGTATCAAAAAAGAAGGTTAGCGTAATGAACAGCGCGGCAATGAATATTATGTAAGGCGCAACGGTTATATTTTTCTTGGGCGCACTCTTTTGCTCGTTTTTATAGGTCTTTTTCTGGTGAGGCTTTGCCGCCTTCTTTACAGGCGTGCTTTTTCTATTTTTAGTAGCCATCTTTTATTATTCCTTAAAATCTGTTTTTTTATATGAATATATCCGCAATTATTGCCACAATACCTACAGCAATGCAGTAAACGGAGAATATTGCAAATCCTTTGTTTCTGGAAATATATTGAAGCAGCTTAATAGCGCCAAATCCGCTTATCAACGCAGTGACTGCACCGATAACGAAGGGTAAAACGTTTTCTGAGGGAATACCCGTTGAAAAGAACTCGGGTAATTCCAATACGCTGGCGCCGAGAATGGCAGGTATCGACATAAGAAACGAAAGCTTTACTGCGTCCTCCCGTCTGAATCCGCCGAACAGACCGCCGGTAATGGTTATGCCGGATCTTGATATTCCGGGAAGCAGACCGAAAATCTGTGCAACACCGGGATAAAAAGCCTTTACGGGGTTTGTCTTTTTAAGCGTGACATTATTTTTTGAAAGCTTATCCGATACGTACAGCACGCATCCGTTTACAATTAGCAAAAGTCCTATTGCCCAGCTGGCGGAAGAGACCGCCTCCAGCCAATCCTTTATCAGAACGGCAGGTACGAGAGGAAGCGTGGCAAATACCAGCATTACGAAAAGCTTCTCACCATACTCAAGCCGTTTCAGGTTGAGCCTTTTTGTAAACAGCTTTTTGAAGAAGGTGATAAATCCCTTTATTACCAGCCAAACGTCCTTGCGATACACGGTGCATACCGCAACCAGCGTCGCCAGGTGCAAAAGCACGTTGAATGCAAGACAATCCTGCCCGTCTGTAGAAGCAGCACCGAACAAGTTTTGCGCCAACGCCAGATGTCCGCTGGAGGAAATCGGAAGGAATTCAGCTATTCCCTGAAGGAGTCCGTACAGTATTCCCTCAAATACGCTCATCGTATAAACTCTCCTTAGTATACATAATATGATTATTATAAGGTATTAAAGCCGAAAAGTCAATATTACCATTAAAGTATAATTATATTTGACAAAAGGCGGTAAATGTATTATAATATGCTTGGAAAGGAGTGAAGAATTTTGTCTGCCGCTTTCAGAAATTTTTTAATTGTATTTTTACTTTTTCTTGTAATCTTCGGTCTTCTTGCCTGGAAGGTAGTCGTGCCGTATATAGATGAAGTGCTTTTGGGCGAGGTGAACAAGGGTGGTGACGAGGAGGTGTCCGGCGTTATTGCGGGACCTGAAACCTCTGATGACGTCATTGTATCGGACCGTAACCGTGTTGTAAACATCGCACTTGTCGGTATGGCTGATGAGGCGCATATAGCTGACATTTTCTTTATACATATAGACGAGAAGAAGGGCGTTTACTTTACTACCAACGTGCCTTTTGACACTGTGGTGGATAACGGAGGAAAGACTTCTCCTTTGTATTCTTATCTCCGTCTGCGTACTCCTGCCGAGATTATGGAGACGGTTCCGTATCTCGTGGGATATGAAATGGATTATTACGGAGTCTTTAATTACAGCGGACTTCGCGCTATAATTGAAGAGCTGGGAAGTATAACTGTTTCCTTTGATACTGAAATCAAAGTTTATAACCCCGATTTCAGAGACGAGGTTCAGTCTTATCTTGACAGAGGCGAGCCCGTGCCGGATGCGTATTACGATACCTTCGGTCCCGGTGACGCTAACGTGGATGTAGAGCATCTTGAAGATATCTGGAACTATGAGTCTTTTGATTCGGAGCACGATCTGTCTCTTAAAAACAGTCTTTTTGAATCCGCTTTTTATGCGCTTACCAAGCGTACGGCTCTTGCTACCGATCAGGAAAAGTATCTGGATCTTATGAATACCGCTTCCTCTACTACTCTAGGAAGTGAGGCGTTTGAGGAATACAGCGATATAATGTTTGCCAACGGTTATCTGTTCAAGGGCAACTACAGTAAAAAAATGTTGTATAACCAATCCTATTCGAAAATGATCGTCAAGATACGTGAGGCGCTGGGAGATTATTAAAAATACTTTAATAAATTACATAACCACTTGAAAAAAGAGTTTTCTTGTGTTATTATACTTACAGAATAATAATTTTGGAGGTGTCCGTTATGGCATATAAGGTAAACAAAGACGAATGCATCGGCTGCGGCGCTTGCGCAGATCAGTGCCCCGTTTCCGCTATCGCACTTGACGATGAAGGCAAGGCCGGCATCGACGCAGATGCTTGTCTGGAGTGCGGTGCTTGCGCAGGTACATGTCCTGTACAGGCTATTGCTGAATAAGTTGTATTCGGTAAGAATGCGCCCTTTAACGGGGCGCATTATTCTTATCGGTGCTTAACGGAAAAACTTTTTTGCAGTTGTAACCTTTTTTCGGAAAGCGAAGTATTGTTTATGGAGATTATAAAGACCAAAGTAAATAAATCGTTACTGCTTTCCGAGTATACGGATGGTATCCGTTTCGGGACAGATGCACTTCTTTTGGCAGATTTTGTTTCCTCCGGCGGAAAGTGTCTTGACCTTGGCGCAGGCAGCGGTATTATCGGCTTGCTGCTTTTGTCTTCAGGTAAAGTAAAAACCGTCGCAGGCGCAGAGATTCAGGAGCAGTACGTGCGTCTTGCCGCAGAGAACGCAAAAGAAAACGGCTTTGGTGACAGATATACCGCCCTTTGCCGTGATATAAAAGCATTAAGCGAGTTTGAGGCAGGGGAATACGATATTTGCGTTTCCAATCCGCCATATCTTAAAAACGATTGCGGGTTTGATAATCGCTCTGCCGCTCTTAATATCGCCCGCCGTGAGGTGATGTGTACTATAGACGACGTTTGTGCCGCCGCTTCAAGAAGCGTTAAAAGCGGTGGAAATGTGTATATGGTATATCGGGCTGACCGTGTTGACAGCTTGCTGTTCTCTCTTAAAAAGCATTCCTTACAGCCCAAACGCTTAAGGGTGATATGCCCCTCCAAGGATAAAAAGCCGTCTCTTGTGTTGGTGGATGCCAAAAAGGACGCCGCAGAGGGCATGGTGTTTGAAAGCGTGTTTTATATTTATGACGATGCTTCTCATACCGTTTATTCCGAACAAATGAAAAAAATCTACGGCGAATTCGCTTGACGGAGCGCCGTGTAAAATATATTATTTTTGGTTAAGTTATAAAAATGACAAAGCGTTTAGTTTCCCTGATTTTATTGTTGTCCTTTCTGCTCGCCGCGTTTAACGCGGGGGGTCTTGAAGCGTTTGCTTCGGTGACGGATAGCAACAGGGATTCTGACGCTTTTTCTCGTTATATCCTTACTTTCCGTCAGGATGCGGATGCGGAAATGCTGCTTGCAGATTATGATTATTCCGTCATTTCCCGTTCCCAAAAGGTGTATTCCGTTACCGCAGAAGATGTCTCTTCTCTTTCTTCTTACTGTGTGTACGTTGAGAAAGACACCGTGCGTGAGCTTTTGGAAAACGATACGCCTGTTCCTTCGTGGGAGAGCAATTGCTGCCGCATTCCTCAAGCTCGTGCTTCGGCAGGAAATGCAAAAGGAATAGTAATTGCCGTTCTTGATACCGGTGTTGACCGTACCCATAAAGAACTGAAAAACGCAAATATTCTTGATGGGTTTGATGCGGTTACCGGAGAAAACGGTGTTTTTGGTGATGACGACGGCCACGGAACAGCGGTCATCAGTCTTATCGCCGCCGCAGATGACGGTGTCGGCATAACCGGTGTGGTTCCGGATGCGACCATTTATCCCGTAAGGGTTTCCTCAGGTGAGGGAAATATATATTCCTCCCGTCTTATTGCAGGAATTTATAACGCCGCAGATAACGGTGCCGATATAATCAACATCTCGCTTGGCGGATATTCCTATTCCGTAAGCGAGCAAAGAGCTGTTGATTACGCTTTATCGAAGGGCTGTATCATTATTGCCGCTGCAGGTAACGACGGCGCTGACGGGGCGTTGGCAGGAAAGTATTTTTATCCTGCTTCCTATGAAGGCGTTATTTCTGTTGCATCTTCCGAGCGCGACGGTGCGCACGCACGTTTTTCACAGTTTAACGATAAGGTAGATGTTGCTTCTCTGGGCAGATATGTTACAGTTTGCAGTATTGGTAACGATGATTACCGAACCACCTCCGGAACCAGTTACTCCTGCGCTTTGGTCAGCGGTATCGCCGCTTTGTCGGCATACGCCGCCGATGGGCTCAACGGAGAACAGTTTGAATATCTGCTTATTTCCGTTTTGGGAAGTAAGCGCGATCATTATCTTGGTTATGGTGTTATCGACGCGTTTGATACCGTCAATGCAGCAAAGGAACCTATCATTACCGGCATATATCAAGGTGCTCGTTTGGACATTCCTCCCGTGATAACCTTTAACAAGGGAACGGCGCGTTTGGATGGACGCCGCTTCAAATCGGGAGAAAGCGTTACCGAAGAGGGCGTGCATACCTTCCGTCTTGAATATGACGGCGAGGTAAGAACGATTACCTTCACTCTGTCTGACGAAAAGCCGGTTTATTCCGTGAACAAAAACAGCATTACCTATTCCGGCGGCAATGGATATCTTGACGGCATGCCTTACGTTTCCGACAGTAGTATTCCTGACGGGCTTCACACCTTTACCGTAAAGAATAACTATTCCTCTCATTCTGTAACCGTTAATATCGGCGCTCCCGCCTATCTGGCAGGGGTGGAGGATGGATGTGTTTATAAGGACAGTGTGGCTGTTGTCGGCTACGGAGACGGTGTGTTTTATATAAACGAAGTCCCCTTTACGGGCGTGAAGGTGCTTTCCGACGGAGAGTATACCGCCACCGTAACCGATACAAACGGCGCGGTAGTTTCTTCTGTTTCCTTTGAGGTGGTTACGTCCAGAACCGTGTGCAACGGCTTCAGGTACGAGACTCATGTTTACTCGGACCTTTCAAACGGATACCTCGTTACTGCAGATGACAGTGTGGGAAGCATTCGTGTTTATAAGTATTCTAATCTTTCCTCGCCCGTTCGTACCCTTAACCTTCCGGGTCATATCATGGGATTTGATTCTGATGCGGAAAAACTGTATATCATTCTTGAAAACAGTGTGTATTCGGTTCTCCGCGCCGCTGTTTCAGGTGCAGACGCTCCCGAAATAAACGCAGAACCCGATTATATCCCTTACGGCGGTTACAGCTTTGAAGAGAACCGTCTGTATTTTAACGGTTCTCCCGTTCTCACAACTCCTTATGGCAATATTCTTTCCATAAACGGAGACGTAGTATATACTACCTTCGGCGTAGTTGATATTAAAGACGGAAGTCTGCTGTACGCATTCAGTGAGGAAGCTGTCTGTATCAGCAATTCCTTTGCTTTGTTTAAGGAAAGTGGGCTGGTGGTCTTTGCTGATATTACAGATATCGCCGCACCTATAGCTATGGGAATTACAGGCGTTCCGTCTGCTTATAACAAGTATACCTCTTCTGCTTATTTGTCCGATGAGGTTGAGCAGGTCGTGCTTGATACTGCTACTGACAAGATATATCTTTTAAGCGGCGGAAGAGTATTTTATACAGATATTACCTTCTCGGCATCGGGTATATTGCCCTTTACAGATATTCCGCTTTATATCGCCGCAGGCGGCGGATACCTTTATGTGTTTTTTGAAAACGGCTTTTGCACGGTAGATTCCAAAACCTTTGAATACGAATACTATTCTTTCCTTTCCGTGCCGGATAAAGCACTGGCAGGATATTACGGCTTGGCGGCTAAATACGGAAACGACCTTGTTTTGTTTGACGGAAAGAATACCGTATATCTCAGAGACCTTAGTATTTCGGATATAGCGCTTCATGCAGATACCGTGTTCGTGGCAAGCTCCGAGGGAATCGGTATGTTCGGTTTTGACGGTGCTTTTATCGGAAGCATTGATTCCGGTGATACTCCCTTCAGTTATACCGACGGCGTTTATATCACCTCCCGTGACACTGTTTATCTTACCGTTACCGGTGACGTTATGGGTAAGATACCTCATAGCATAAACGGAGTTACGGACGGGCTCGTATTTACCGATGGCGGAGTGTATTCCCCTTACGGAGAGAAGCTTTCCGATGAGGTGTACAGCGGTGTGTTTGCGGACGGAAAAAACGTTTTCGTGTCACACAAAAGCATTGTTTTCCATGGCGGTGACGATACCGGCAAAAAGCCCAATGTTGTGGGCGGAGAGGGAATATACGATATTTCTACGGAAATCTCCTCCGATAGAGGCGTACTATTTGTGGACGGCGCTTTTCTTGAAGACGGTATCTGTACAAATGGCGGAGTCCATCGGTTGGAATGTGTTATGCCCTTCGGCATTATCTTTGCTTCCGAGTTTTCAGTCATTCCCGCGCTTGAGGGAATTGCCGTTTCGGGCGGCAGCCGCGAAATGAGTCTGGGCACAAGCGATTATCTTCTTGTTGAGTACCTGCCTTACGGAGCCTCTGCGGTGGATGCTGAGTTTTCCGTATCCGGCGATAGCGTTACGGTAAACCAAAACGGTTTCGTTACCGCTGTCAGCGAAGGCGTTTCAACGGTTACTGTAGTTGCAGGTGGATTTAGCGCAAGCATAAAAATAAACGTAACACAGCTTGCTATCGGTTTTTCTGACAGCAGTATTGTTTTTGATGCCGTTACGAGAACCTGCACGGTGCCTGCCGGAATTACTGCAGGCAAGCTTAACAGCTTTATCGTTTCGGAAGCACATCACCGCCGTTTTGTAGATTCAGACGGCGTTGATATCATGCCCGATAGCTTTGTCGGCACAGGCAACGTGATAAAATTTTTGTCCGATACGAGCGAAGCCATAACCGGTATTACTATTATTGTTAAAGGCGACGGGGATGGCGACGGACTTCTTTCACCTGCCGATATGCGCTTGCTTTCAAGATGTATCAGCGGATACGAAAGCGGACTTCTTATTTCGTCATCGCTGGATTGCGATTTTGACGGGAAGATTACCGATAGCGATACAAGCGCACTTGTTTTAATGATAAACGAGTTTAATATTTTCAACGCCTTGCCTTACGGTACGCCTTATGTTACCGCTTCCGTTCCTGCGGTGTTGCATCCCGTCGGTGAGTTTTCGGTCATTCTTTACGTTGATAACGGCAAGGGAGTAGATTCAGCTTGTGGTATTTTGGAATATGATGCCGAAGTGTTTGAGCTGTTGTACGTGACCGGAATCAATTATGAACTTGTTTCGGCTGTAGACGAGGGAAAAGTGATTTTTTCCGCGTTTGATAAAGACGGCAACGCCTCTGCCCGTACCGTAAAAACTTTTGGCACGGCACGCTTCCGCGTAAAGGAAAACGCGCCGCTTGCCGAGACTTCGTTTACTCTCAAAAACTGCGGTGTTACCTTGGGAGAACAGGTACTGCTTTCCGAGGAATCGGTTAAAACGGCAGTTGTTCAGCGCAGGACAGCTTCGGACTTCAGTATGGAGATATCCAACGCGGAATACTTTGTGTTTAATCCTACGGTCCGCAATTATTCGGTTACCGTTCCTTTTGATGCAGTAACCTTGGATATTTCTGCAGATTACCCCGAAGGCGGCAAGCTGGATATTTCTGATACTGTTATTCCCGAAACCGACGAGCTTACCGTAAATATTCGATATACCTCACCGGAGGGCGTATCTACCGACTACAGAATATACGTTACCAGAAGTGCCGAGAAGATTCTTGCCAATGATCCGTATCTTTCTTCCTTGTCCGCTTCTGTGGGAGATATGCTTCCTGAATTTGAGCCTGAGCGGCTTAAGTATAAGCTTACAATTCCTTTTGATTCTTCCGACCCCGAGTTTTCTTATTTGACCAGGGACGAGAATACCACCGTGACTGTTATAGCGCCTGAAAGCTATCCTGTGGGCAGTACCGACGTTGTGTTTACCTGCGTGGCGGAGGACGGAACAGAAATAAGCTACACTGTTACGGTAGTCCGTAAGGCAGCGGCGGAAGTGTCATCCACCGAGCCATCGGAAGAAAGCTTACCTCAGGACGATACTGAAAATGATAACGGCGGATTTATTGCCGCGGTGTCCGTCTGCTGTGTTGTTGCGGCAGTATTAATATTTTTTATAATATACCGAAAGGGAAAGAATAATGTCAAAAAAGTCAAGTAAAAGCTCTTATCTTGCGGAGCAGAGAAAAAATGCACGTCTGGAAAAAGAGAGAAAGCAATACCAAAAAAGATTGTTAAGAAATTCCTCCTGCATCCTGGGATGCATCGTCGCTGCAGTGCTGGTTACCGTGTTGTGTGTAAATCTTGTGCTGGATTCGGGCATAACCCTTAACAGCGCGGTTATAAAAAGTGATAACTTTACTGTAACAAAAGGAACATTCAGCTATTTCATATACGAGCAGTACGATTATTTTCTGGATTACTACGGCGATTCTTTGGGTGCCATATCCTTTGATAAGGATAAGCCCCTTAAAAAGCAAAAGTTTAATCAACAGCAAAGCTTCTTTGAATATTTTGCCGATGCGGCATACGCAAACGTAGGCGCTTATATTTATTACTGTGAAGCGGCTGTAAAAGCTGGATTTGATCTTTTAGATGATATGAAAACGGCGCTCAAGACCCGTGCTGAGGGATACGATACATCTCTTTACGGCAGAGGTGTGGATTCCGAGGACATCTATAACGCATTGTATATTTCCGCTCTTGCTGCAGAATACAATGCCAAGCTGTACGAGGAAAACGCCGCAACTCTTAAGGAGATTGAGGAATACCGAGAAAAGAATCCTACCAAATGCCAGCGTGTGGATTACCTCGTTTATTCCGTAAAATATGCGAAAGATGATGCCGCCGCAAAGGAAAAGGCAGAGAATACCGCCGAAACTATCGCACTTTCCAAAACAGCGGAGGAATTCAAGCTTGCCGCTGTAAAGCATCATACAGACGGAAAGATAACCGTTCTTGACGAAAAGGATGAGGCAGTCAAAAAGGTGGTTGACGGTATGGCAGTAAACGCCGCCGCATATACCTCGGGCACTCTCGGCGATTGGCTTTTTGAAGAAGCTGAGGTCAACGGTACAAAGGTGATTCAGGATTCCACCAAGAACTGCTATAACGTGTATATGCTGATTACTGCGCCGTATTTTGATATGCAGAAATCCGTAAACGTTCGCCATATTCTGGTGTCTCTGGATGATTTTGATTCCAAGGAGGCGGCAAAAGCAGAGGCTGAGCGTATACTTCAAGAGTTTAACGGCGGCAGCGAAGAGGATTTTGCTGTGCTCGCAACCCGCTATTCCACCGATCCCGGCTCTTATGCAACCGGCGGACTTTATAAGCGGGTTGTTAAGGGACAGATGGTTGAGGAGTTTGATGCGTGGTGCTTTGATGAAAGCCGTAAAGCAGGAGACACCGGAATTGTTTCCACCAGCTACGGTTACCACGTAATGTATTTCAGCGGAGACTCTCTTTTGAATTGGCAGCTTATTTGTTTCAACGAATCTGCAGAGGCTGCCGCAACAGAGACTTTCAAGAAGATCTCTTCCGAAGTAACCCTCACCGAAAATCAGGATAAAATATATTCCATACCCGAGCGCAAAAACAAGTAATCAATTCCGAAAACAAAAGCCCGACATATGTCGGGCTTTAATTCTTTTGAGATTATTTAATAGATTTCTACCTTAAGTACCTTTACCATGTCGGATCCTGTTACGAACAGCATATCATTATTTCCTTCAATAAGGCTTATAACTCTGTATTCGGTAACGGTTTTACCTTCAGTGCCGCCGACTGTATAGGTTGCGGCATTTTTAACGCTTATAATAAGCTGAATATCCGATTGAGTGAGTGCAGGTGTATCAGACATTATTTCTACTGCCAGAACTGCTCTGCGTGCTTTGTCGGAGTTAAATACCGCTTTGTTTTCGGTTACCTCAGAAACGAATACAGGCTCTTTTCCCTCGATCATGCTCTTGGGGTCCTGATTACCGTAGCCCTCACGCATTGCCTTGAAAGAGAGGCTTTCTATAGCATAGCGACAGATGTGTTCGGCACAAGCGCCAAGCTGTGCTCTGGTAAGAACGCCGGAAGCAAGTGACTCTTCCAGATTATCTTCTCTTGTTTCGGCATCGGGACATACCATATAAACATCGTTCTGAGCCTTTACCATTGCTTTAAGATTGGTTATACAGCCCTTTCCGTCGTCACCACTTGTCTTTGCCCACCAGTCACTCATTACAAATCCGTCAAATCCGAAATCATCACGGAGAATTCCAAGACACAGGTCGGGATTACTTGCCGCCCAAATTCCGTTTACGGGGTTGTAAGAGGTCATTACAGCGCGCACGTTGCTTTCGGTGACCGCAATATAGAAGGGGAATGCATATATTTCGCGTACCGCACGTTCAGAGATGACGGAGTCAACGTCATGACGCGCCTGCTCCTGATTGTTTGCAAGAAAATGCTTGATTACTCCGGAAACGCCTGCATCATCAAGACCTCTGCATACGGCAGCACACATTTTACCTGCGAGAACTGGATCTTCGGAGAAATATTCAAAGTTTCTTCCGCACATGGGATCTCTGTGGATGTTTGTTCCGGGTCCCAACAGCATATCAACGCCGTAGGAAGCAAGCTCGTTACCGCAGTTAAGATACATTTCCTGCGCCAGCTCTTCGTTCCAGGTAGCCGCAATAGTGGTAGCAGAGGGATAGGAGAAGCATTTTGCATCGCTTACCATACGAATTCCGGAAGGACCGTCGGTACAGCACATAATGGGTATCTTTTTATCACACAGTGCTTTGGTAACACCGCCGAAAGCTGCGCCTGTACCGGGAGTTACCTTAGGGCTGTTCATGCCCTCGCCGCGTACGATACAGCAAAGCTCTTTGTTAGTAAGCTGTGCGATGAAATAAAACATTTCCGCCTTTCCGTCAGCTACGTCATAAAGGGTGATGCCTTTATCACCGGTAAAAGGAAGGTCAGGTAAAACGGGAAGAGGATATTCTTTTTCTCTTACAGGAACCTTTTCGGTACCGATAACACCACCCTCGTTTACCATACGGTCAAATTCGCGTTTGGGGGCTAGTGCGGAAACACACTTTTTAATAACAATGTCGTTATCAAGAGTTACGGTAATGGCAGGAGCGAGGTTTACGGACGAATCACCGATGCAGTAAACGTAATCGCCTTTTTCGAGCACGTATGCGAATCTGTTTCCGGTCTTTCCACTGTCATCATAAGATGCCACGAGACGCTGAGGCACGGTTATAGTGCCGTTACACTCTTCGTCGGGAGACAGCAGGGGTGTCTTGTAAAAACCGCACAAAACGCTTTCTGCCTTGCCTAAAACGCCCTGAGGCTGCTTGCAGTAGCATTGTACCACCTGCTTGCCGCTGTGCGCTCCGGTGTTCTTAACGGTAAAGCATATTTTTACAGTATCGTCTATATTTTTACAGTCGGTAACCTTTATATCAAAGCTTGTGTAAGACATACCGTATCCAAAGGGATACGCAATATCATTTTTTGCAAACGTGTTGTAATAGCGGTATCCAACGTAAATATCTTCTTGATAAAGGTTATATTCGTTGCTTCCGTAATTCTTTGCACCGGGGCAAACGTCACGGTTTACGGGAATAGTGTCAGGCAGTCTTCCGTCAGGCGAAGCCTTTCCGGTAAGTACCTTTGCCGCCGCTTTTCCGCCTGCCATACCTGACTGCCACAGATAAAGCACAGCATCAACATTGAATTTTTTCACCCAAGACATATCCATTACGCCGCATACGTTAAGTAAAACGCATACTTTTGAAAAATGTTGGCGTATAATAGAAATGTTGTTTTCCTCGGTATCGGAAAGATAAAAGCTTCCCTTTACAGGTGCACAGTCCTTATCCTCACCTGCGGTACGGGTAATAACTACTATTGCCGTATCGTTTACTTGCGCCGCTTTTTTAACAAACTCCGCATCAAGCTCAGGCTCTTTCTGCGACCAAGGATGGGTCCAGCCGTTATCGGGATCGTAAGGATTTTCCTTAACGAACTCATCATAAAATCTTTCGGTTTCCTCATCCACACATACACCTTCGTCCTTCAAGGCATCAAGAATGTTGGTGGTGTAGGGGGGATTAACTCTTCCACCGCTTCCGGTTCCGGCAAAAAGATAATGCTTTTGCATTCTTCCGTATACCGCAACTCGGGCGTTTTCCTTTAAAGGAAGACAGCCTTTGTTTTCGAGCATAACGATAGCTTCTGTACCGCATTGTAAAGCGGAAGGAAAAGAATCGTCATACGAATATACCTTTTTCCCGGTAAGATATTGAAATGCGTTGTTTATATTTTTCATAGTTTTTCACCTCTTTCGGTAATTGTACCACTATATTTTGTTTTAGTCAATGCGAATATTAACAAAATAGTGTTGATTTCCTTTTTTTGTAGTGTTATTATAATATAATCAGTAACGGAGGTACTTTTTTTGAGAACAAAGCTTATTGACAGAATTCTTCCTGTTTACACCAAGGGGGAAGAAATTTTTAATATGGTGTCCCACATTGTCGGAGGCGCCTTCGCTGTTTTCGCGCTGGTTGCCTGTGTGCTTATATCTGCCTTTAAGGGCAGTGTTTACGGAATCGTTACCTCGGCCGTGTATGGTACTGCGATGATACTTCTATACTGTATGTCCAGCATTTATCACGGGCTGAAACCGGGAACAGCAAAAAAAGTATTGCAGGTACTTGACCATTGTACAATTTATCTGCTTATTGCAGGCACTTATACACCTATTCTGCTTTGCGCAATGCGTCCCGTATACCCCGTCATTGCGTGGGTGGTTTTTGGTATCGAGTGGGGCTGTGCCGCCCTTGCAATAACACTTACCGCTATAGATCTTAAGCAGTACCGAGTGTTTTCAATGATTTGCTATATTGTTATGGGGTGGGCAATTATTTTTGCTATCGTACCTACCATTGAGGTGCTCACCGTACCCGGATTTCTATACGTTCTTGCAGGCGGTCTGTTTTATACCGTGGGTGCGATTTTTTACGGTTTGGGTAAAAAACGCCGTTATATGCATAACGCATTTCACGTGTTCGTTATAGCCGGAAGCGCGCTTCAGTTTATCGGAATAGCCTTTTACGCTTTATAATTCAGGAGGAGAATATGCTTACCGAAGGATTAACAAATTTAAATACTGTTATCGTTACAGAATCACTTACCGCAAGTGCACTTGGCAGCGGAGATCTCCCTGTTCTTGCCACCCCTGCAATGATCGCGGGAATGGAAAACGTGTGTATGAATTGTGTGAAGGAGCATCTTGAGAATGGGCAGACCACGGTCGGCACCCGTATAAGCGTTTCCCATCTTTCCGCAACTCCCGTTGGAGATACGGTTACGTATACTTGTGCTCTTAACGAGGTGGACGGAAGAAATCTGCGGTTTATAGTCTGCGCGTTTGACAGCGCCGGCAAAATCGGAGAGGGAATCCACGAGCGTTTTATCGTTACGTCTGACCGTTTTTTGGAGAAAGCAAAAGCAAAGCTTAAATAACCATACATAAGTTTCGTTAATAGTTTGTACAAAATTACCCTTGAAAAAATTCACAATTATGCTATAATTAGAGTTAGGTAACTTCTCGGAAAGGCGTGGTGTAAAATGTTTTCTAAGGGTGAATATGTAGTTTACGGAACCAACGGAATATGCCTTGTTGACGATATCGGTCCCATGCGCAATTCTGAGGAGGATGATAAGCTTTTCTATATTCTCCGTCCCGTAAACAGTGCCGCTTCGGTGCTGTACGTTCCGCTGGATAATCCGATTCTATGCGGAAAAATGCGTTATGTATACTCTGCCGGTCAGCTCGAAGAGGTGCTTGATAACGTTAAAGCTCATTCCTTGGACTGGATAGATGATCGTAAGACACGTATCAACACCTTCCGTGAGATGTTGCATAACGGCGATATGAAGACACATATTTTACTTGTGGCTTGTATTTTGGAAAAAAAGAAACTGCTTGATGCCGCAGGCAAACGCTTGTCTGATGCGGATGATCACGTTTTAAGATCCGCAGAGCGTATGGTTAGTGAGGAGTTTGCTTGGTCCCTTAAGATCACAAAGCAAGAGGTTGGCGGATACATACAGAATTATTTGGGGAAATAAGGCCATTTGGGGAGGTATTTATTGTGAAGAATATACTTACTCTCGGTCGTCAGTTCGGAAGCGGCGGAAGAACCGTTGCCAAAAACGTGGCTGAACAGCTTGGAATTCCGTATTATGATAAAGAAATTGTGGAAAAGGTTGCCCTTGAGACCGGCTTTTCCGAAGAATACATAGAACAGATAGGCGAGCATGCCCGTGGGAAAAGCGTGTGGTCTTATGCTTTTTCAAACCCCGGTGTTCCCGGTGTTATGGGCGGTATGTCCGCTTCTGACTTTTTATGGGTTATACAGCGCAAGGTTATTCTTGAGCTTGCCGATAAGGGACCCTGTGTAATTGTGGGCAGATGTGCGGACAGAATACTTAAGGACCGTGACGACGTGCTTAGAGTGTTTATCCACGCATCGGATGATTTTCGTGCACAGCGCATAGTCCGCCTTTACGGTGAGAGTGAGCATAAGCCGGAAAAACGTCTTGCAGACAAGGATGCAAAGCGCCGCGCTCATTATAAGAATTATACGGGTGAGGAATGGGGCAACAGCCTTAATTACCATCTTTGCCTTGACAGCAGTGCTATCGGCATTGAAAAATGTGCAGATATCATCGTGTCCGCTATGAAAGAAGAATAAAAGAAAGTCCCCCGATTTTTGTCGGGGGACTGTTTTTATATCTCTGACTGTACCATTTCATCAATTTTATTAAGGATCTTAGCGTGATTGCTTTCCAAAGCAACAGTTTGAGAATTATTCATAAAAACTTCTTTGCTGTCTTTATTTATAAGATAGAACACGATGAGAGTGTCCTTGCTGTCAAAGAAAATCAAGTCTTTTTTCTCAAAACTATCATCTGTATAACCTACAGCAATAACAGTTTTTCTTTGATCAACAATGAATTTGTTAATGTTTTCTTTTATTGCATCTGAAAAATCATTTATATTAAGTTTATCGACAGTTCCGTTCAAAAAGACCAAATAAATATTTTTTTCAATATCGTGAAACTCCAATCCACTGCAAAGACTCCTGCGTACAGGACTTTCGCACAAAGGGAAACTGTAAACAATTTTATTTTTTAGCTCAAGGTCAAACTCATATTTTAATTCCAGTTCTGCAAGCATTTTTTTCGCCAAGCGGCGTTGCTTTATCCAGAAGGGATGCTCAAATAACGCTTCTGACTTCCAAACCGAAGCGTCATCACACGCGCTTTCAAAATTCAGCGATATTTTTTTATACAGAGCGATTACGTTATGGTCTATAATACCTAAAGCTTGCATTTCTTCAAGAAATGTTACGTCTTCCGCTATCCAATCATTTGCAATATCATCGGTGAGATAATCTCCCAGTGTGACAGCTAAATCACATTCGGGTGAATTTGAGTTTGCAAGTAATTCGGCTTTTTCCTTAATATAGTTTATTTGGTCGGTAAGACTCGGCGATTTTGAAGTTTCGAGCATCAAGATCTCCGCAATTTTTCTGCTATCGTAGCCTGAACCAACAAAGGGGATGTTTTCTTCGGCGGATATCGTCTTGTCTGTATTACTGTATTGGTCGATAATACGCACTTTACCATCGTCGGTCATATAACACTCATAGGAATATTTGTTTATTTGAGGCTCGCCGTAAGGATAAAATGTCCATATTATCTTTTTTGCATCGCGGATTTCAAAACGGTTATTTGCTGATATAATATTTTTCGGACAATAGATACTACATTCTTCGTTTTCTTCGAATCGTAAATATAAAACGCTATCGGAGAATCTGATCTCTTTTAAGCTATAGATACCGTCAAAAGGACATCCGGGACCGTAACCCCAAAAACACAAAGACAATTTCAAATCTTTTATCAGCATATCCGTTCTCCTTTATGAATCCTTGGTTTTGCTTTTAGCTTGTTTTTATATGATATCTGTTACCGTAAGCACGCCGTTGGAAGAAACAAATTTGATTTCCATTTTGGCATAAGAAAAACCGTATTCCTTTTCTTCGTCTCTTTTGTACGCCGGACGGGGATCATCCCTGAGTGCGCCTATAAGTCCTGCCAGTTTTTCCGTCGGTATCTTTTCTTTTATGCTTTCGGGTATCGATACTTCAACCGAGTAATCCTTTTTTTCTCCCGCAAAGCCGTCAAATGCGTCAGGATGGCTGTCGGTAAATGACAGATAGGGCTTGATATCGTAAATGGGAGTTCCGTCACACATATCTTCGCCTGAAATATGTATAATACACTTTTCGGTGTCTATCTTTTCGATCTTCACGCAGGACATTCCGATAGCATTGGGGCGGAAGGGCGATCTTGTGGCAAACACACCCATACGGGTATTTCCGCCAAGACGGGGAGGTCGTACGGTAGGCGACCATTCCTCTCTTTCCGCGTGGGAAAATCCCCAAAGTATCCACAAATGCGAATATCCCTCCAGACCGCGGAATGCCTCTTTTACACGGTATTCAGGCAGAAACTCAATATATCCTTTTATATCCTCCACCAGTCCTGCCTGACGGGGAAGCCCGAATTTTGTGGGAAAATCGTTTTTGACTCTTCCGATAATGCGCAAATCCGGTCCTATAAGTCGAATTCCGATAGCGACCGCGCCGTATTTCTTTTCGTCTTCCTCTGCATAGTATTCGCGCATAGAGTCGGCAAGTTGTTTTGCGCTCCATCCCTTACAGCCGCACTCATTTCCACCGCGTTCGGAAAACAGCTCCAAAAAGCTTTTGTATACCGATACCTCGGTTACAGAAACCGTTATTCTCTCTCCGCTTTCGGTGTTTGTAAAAGCTATTTTGTCACCAACGGAAATTTTCTGCCGTTTTTCGTCATACAAACGGTATTCTGCGGTTTTGATTCCGTCAAATATACTTTTGAAAGGCTGCGGATGCAGCTTCATTTCGTGCGTCAAGATAAATCACCCCAAACAGATTGTATCATAAAAACGAGCGTTTTTCAATCTTGACTTTTATTATAGGCTATTGTAAAATTAAGCTTAAAGAAAGGCGGTGGAAAAAATGAAAATAAGCTTGTCCGCGGCAGAAGTAACACGTGTTTCCAGACTTGAGGATACACGACGCAGAAACTTTCGTTTTGCAGAGCTTATGAGCACGTATTTGAATCTGTTTCCGGATTTTGTTAAAGATGAATACGTTTCCGACCTGCTTGTTTCATCTTCTCCCGAGGAAGCCTTTTGTGCCGCACTTACGGTTGCTTTGGGTTTGGATACGGATAACGAGGATGACCGTGTCATTATCCGTAAGTATCTTCCCGGTGCGGTAAAATGTCTGGATTCCTTTTATTACCGTCTTAATCCCTATTATCAAAACGTTTCTTTTCCCGACGTTAAGCGCGGTGAATGGGAGCTTAAGACTCTTTCATTGTCGCCGTGGGAGGGGTTTGTGTATAACGATCCCATACTGCTGCCCGATTTTACCGAGATACCACGTATCGGATTTTTCAGAGAGAGGTTTGATTTTCCTGCAGTACTGCAGAACGGCAGGGAATGGATGACCTTGATGCCAAACGAAACCGCTACGCTTGAAAACGCCGTTAAAAATTGCTTCGGCAATGTGGTTACTTACGGATTAGGGCTTGGATATTTTGCATACCGCGCTTCCTGCAAGGAAAACGTAAAATCCGTTACCGTTGTTGAAAAGGACCAAAGCGTAATCGACCTTTTTACTTCTCATATTCTCCCGCTTTTTCCTTATAAAGATAAAATAACCGTTCTGCATGAAGACGCATTTGTCCACGGGGAAAAGGTACTTCCCAAAAGCGATGTCGATTATGTTTTGGCTGATATTTGGCATGATGCGGGCGACGGAACTCCCATGTATCTCAGATTCAGAGAGATAGCGTCGAAAACACCCCATATACGATGGAATTTCTGGTTGGAAGAAACAATTATATCATACCTGCGCTGGCCCCTGTTCAGTGTGATTTATAATTCTGTTAAAAGCGGAACCGACTCTGCACTTTTCCCTGACATTGAAATAAGAGATTTTTCCGATATTCAAAATATATTGTCCTATGAATTCCTGCGCTCCCGCGCTTGCGAGATAGGCAGACATTTTAATTTAACGGAGGGAAATTAAATGAAAAAACGCATTTTTGCTTTTTTACTTTCTGCAGCGGCGGTAATGCCTTTATGCTGTATTGGCGCAGGTGCCGCAGGTGAAAACAAGGCACCTACCGTTATTCCCGCAATTCGTGAGTGGGACGGCGGCAGTGGTAATTTCGTTTTGGGAAGCACCGTGGCTGTCAACACAAAGGAAGCGGACATATCCGAGGCGAAGGTTGACATAATCTCCAACAGCTTTTCAGAATATCTTGGTGTAACCGTTGAATTCGTGACTGATGGCGGTGATATTCTCCTTGTTACCGATAAAAGTGACACTGAGCTTGGCGAAGACGGATATACGATGGATATAACCGAAGAAACGATTACCATAAAAGCACCCGAGGATATCGGACTTTTATACGGTATATATACCGTGCTTCAGTCTGTTAAGGCAGACGGATACGTTCCCTGCGGCAAGGCGAGGGATTACAGCTATTATCAGATACGCGGCGGTATGCTTGATGTTGCCCGCGCTTGGATTCCTCTTCAATACGTTGAGGAGATAACCAAGTATTACGCTTTCTTTAAGATGAATGAAATACATCTTCATATTAACGATGCAGGTGCAAACAGCTATTCGGCTTTCCGCCTTGAAAGCGACGTGCCCGGTCTTACCGCTACCGACGGATATTACACCAAGGATGAGTACCGTGCATACCAGAAGCGTATGCTTGAGTACGGTGTAGAGGTAATTACCGAAATAGATACTCCCGCCCATTCCCATTGCTTTAACAAGGTAGACAAGGAGCTTATGCTGGACGGCGGTCATCTTGACATCTCCAAGCCTGAGGTAATACAGTTTGTAAAAGATCTTTTTGACGAATATATCACCGGTGATGACCCCGTTTTTGTTACCAAGAAGGTACATATCGGTACCGATGAATATCCTGCCGGCTATAATGAGCTTATGCGGGCTTATACGGATGAGCTTATTAACCATATTAATTCCCACGGATATACGCCCCGTTTTTGGGGATCCTTTGGAAACAGCGGATTTAACGGTGATACTCCCGTTTCTTCCGAGGCGCAGGCAAACTTCTGGGCGACCGAACTTTCCGATTATAAAACCCTTTTTGAAATGGGATATGATATTATCAACACCTGTGGTCCCGTTCTTTACATAGTTCCCGGCGGAAACTACGGATTTGCTGATTATTATAACCTTGAAAGTTTGTATTCCACTTGGTACGTAAATTATATGGGCTATGATAAGTCTACCTCTGTGGATGCCGACCATCCTCAGCTTCTCGGCGGTAACTTTGCTCTTTGGAACGATCTTTATACCGAATACAGCGGATTTTCGATATTTGATATTTTTGACCGTCTCCGAGGCGGAGTATGCCTAATGGCTGAAAAGACCTGGTGCGGCGAGCAGACCCGTAATATCGATGCCAAGGATTTTGTTTCCCGTTACGACGCTCTTTCTCTTTACGCTCCCGAGGGAGACCCCGGCAGGCACCATGTTGACGAAATAAAGGGATCCGTGCCTGATGGTGAAAAATCCTTCGGTTGGCCCTATGTTGCAAGCTTTGATCTTACTCTGGATTCTCTTGAAAACACTGTTCTTCTTAGCGGTGACGATGGTGAGCTTTATGTTAATCAAGGCAAGATAGGCTTTAAGCGTGGCGTGTATGATTTCAAATATAAAAGCAGCCTTGAAGCAGGAAAGACCGTAAACATCAAGCTTATTGCCGATAATAAGCAAACCGTTCTGGTTGTCGACGATACTTTTTATTATACTCCCATCAACAATAAAAACGCTTCGCTTACTCGCTCATCTACATTTACTCTTCCTCTTGAGCAGATAAGCGGTAATATAACAAACCTTTCCGTAAAAAGCGGTACCGTTGATCTGAGCGCTCACATCCTTAACGGAAACTACGCGCTTGGGAAGACTGCAACCGTATCTGCCCTCGAGGTAAACGACGGACGCTTTACTCCCGATCTTGCCCTTGACGGAAATCCTGCTACCCGTGTATCATTTTCCGCAAAAGAAGATTATCAGTGGATGATAGTGGATCTGGGTACGGTCCGCACTGTTGATAAGGTTGTTATTCAGTTTAACGAGCATATCTCAGATTACGTTATTTCTGTTTCCGAGGACGGAGAGAATTACGTTAAGGTCGCCCATATTCAGCAGGGTGAGGATCGCGCAAAGCAAACTGACAAGGTGGATTTTGAAGCACCGGTCAAAGCTAGATATATCAAATACGAGCAGAACAAGCGCTTTTATATTCCCGATTGGAACGCATATTACAGCGGCGGTATTCTTGAATTTGAAGTGTACGGCTTTGACCCCAAGCCCTATAACGAGCTTGTTAACAAGGCTTTGGACTATATTGCTCTTGATGCGCCCGATTCTTTGAAGTCGGCTATGCAGACACTGGATAATTATCTTAACGAGGAAATTATTTATGATACTCATATAGCCGCTTTAACCGAAAGACTTGAAAAAGAAATTGCCTCTTACGAGGCAAGCCTGTCCGCAGATACCTCAGACGTTTCGGATACTTCCGCTTCACAACAACCTGAGACGAAGACTAATAAAGGACTTTGGATAGGTCTCGGCATCGCCGCAGGAATTGTTGCCGCAGCCGCCATCGCCTTCGTTATAATAAAAAAGAAAAAGTAAAATAACAAAACGCATCGTCTAATGGCGATGCGTTTTCAACTGTTGGTAGAAAAATCTCATCCGAGCGGTTATTGTCGACGATGCGAATACGTGGTATAATGCAGTCACAAGGCAGGCGCCGCCGAAAAAAACAGAGGAGCATTTTATGAATATAGGCAATAAAATTAAAGAATTACGAAAGGCGAGGGGAATAACCCAGGAATCTCTTGCGGAAAGTATAGGTATTTCTTTTCAGGCTGTGAGCAAGTGGGAAAACAACCTTGCTTTTCCGGATATAACTCTTTTGCCTGTTCTTGCAGGATATTTCGACGTTTCCCTTGATGAACTATGCGATTATAACAGCGCGGAAATCAGCGAAAAGGCTCTTGCAATCGCAAAGAAAAGCTGGAAATACCGTTTTTCCGACAGAGAAAAAGCACGTGACATTTTGGAAGAGGGGTTAAAGGAATATCCCAATAACGATATTTTGCTTAACAATCTTCTTTATGTAGTTGATGAAAAAGCGAATCCCGACGAAGTGCTGCGTATCGGTTCAAAAATACTTGACGTTACCAAGGATGAAGCTACAAAATACGATGCTTGCCGCTTTATGGCTTACGCATACAGAGCAAAGGACGACCTTGAAAGTGCCCGAAAGATACTTGACATAATACCCGAGATCTACATTTCTCATTTGTCTGTAAAAGCAGAGGTAATGATAGGGGAGGAAAGGTGGAACGCCGCGTGCCAGGAAGAAGCCGTCTGTCTGCAAAATATGGTAGATATGCATTCAATTATGGTTGATTGCTATGAGGAAAAAGGTGACCTTCAGAACGCTGTCCATCAATGCGAAAAGACTTTGAAGTTGCTAGATGTTCTTGAATGCGGAAGCAATTGGGATACGGTAAGAGACAGCTTTTTGGAAAAGAAAGACCTGCTTCGCGCGAAAATGAATAAACTGTAATAAAAATTTCCCGCAAAGCGTACTGCCTTGCGGGAAATCAGTTATATTAGTGTTTATTTTTTATAATTACGTAAGTTACTGACGCAACTATAGCTACAGCAACTACCGCAACAGCGATGGGAAGCACTGCGTTGTTCTTACTGCCGTTACTGCTGTCACCGGTGCTTTCCTGTTCGGAAACGGTGCTTTCGTCTTCCGTTTCCGAAACCGTTTCGGAAACCGATTCATTGGGAACGCTTTCTTCGGATCCGTTATCGGTTACAATAAGCAAACGGCGAATAGTAACTTTTGTATTTGCTTCGCCTGAAGCAAATATCTTTATTCCGTTTAGTGTCACGGTGCCGTCTTCATTATAACAATCCTGCGGTAATTCAGCATCGGAAAAACAAAGTGTGCCGTTGACCGCGCTTCCGTCACCCTTTATGTCGCCGCTTCCTGAGGAAATGGTAACGTCCGAAAGCATAGAGTTGATTTTTATGTACTGTCCTTCAATGGGGGAATCGGGGGAACTGTCGTTAAAGAACAGCAAAATACTTGTTTTCGAACCGGCCTCCAGTTCAAGTTCATAATATAAGGAGGCGTTTTCGGGACAGAAGGTAATAGGAGATACGAGGTTATAACGCGCGTCGGGCCACAGACCGTCTGTATTATAGAAAACGAGAGCGTTTTCGGAATCATTCTCTGCAACAAGAACAGTTTTGTCGTACGCCCAGTCTGAAGGCACGGTGGATATTATACTTTCGCCTTCGTACACGTATCCTTCGTTGGGTACATATCCGTTGAGCGTGACGGTTGCTCCGACCGTTAGTATTCTTCGCATGCTTGCGCGGAAGGAACTTTCATAAGAAGCAGAATTCATGATCATTGCAAAACCGCCGTCCGGTATCGCTTCTTCTTTGGCTTCGCCGGATGCGGTGGAAGCAGCGGTCAGAATATACTTGTTTGTTGCGCCTTCAACCGGAGAAAAAGTAAATATCATGTTCCATTTATTGTCATCATCGCTGTTATATGTGGTTTTGCCCCAAGAACTGTCGAATATTATAAGCTCATCGGCTTTTACGGTACGGTTTGCGCCGTCGATGTTAAAGTCTCTGTCGATAGAGTCTATAACTATGTTCGCGTGAGATAAAACCATAGGAGAGACAACGCCGGATATCTGACTGAAAGTAACCGGTTGTCCTACATAAATGTCATTAATATTGAACGCGGACCCGTCTTTGTCCTTGGCGTTTTGCGCAACTGCAATAACCATTCCGTCCTGCGGAATAGCAGGAAAAGACGTGTCTTTGCCGCCGCGGATAATACTGCTTACGCTGTACCCTTTCTTGTCTTCATAACGCACGATAATATAATCCACGTCAGCATTTCCGCTTACAGCGTCTCGAGCATCAAGGGAAAATGTACGGTCATAAATACCTGCGTTATTATAAGAGCTTCCGCTTTCGGCGGTGTTTATGTAATTAAGCGGAAGATTGGTTTTTGCTGTGCCGCCGAAAACAACGGCGGATTTCAGAATTACCGTTCCGCTTTCGGGATCGCTTTCCGTTTTAGCCTGCGGCGCGGTGAAATCAAAAGGAACAATGAATTCGTCGCGGTAACCGTATTCATCCATTTCGTCTCCGCGGTTATCGTAGGCGTTAAAATCATTCAAATACGGTGAATAAGTACGGAAAGCAATGGTGCCGTCCTTTTTATCAAACTCCAAAAAACGCATATAACCGTTTCCGCCGTTTGTCAGATTTTGATAATTGGCCATCAACTGGTATACAGTTCTGTCGGCAATACCGTCACCGGTATCATCGATATGATCTATAAGTTTTGCGGCATTGTAATTGTGACCGCAAAATACCATCCGCACGTTGGGATTTTTAAGTACCACCTTGTTGAATATTTCTTCTCCGATATCTGTGCGCGTTCCGTCAGCATAAAGATATTCGTGGAAGGAAATAAATGCGATTCGCGTGCTGTGCTGTGACAGTACGTCGTTCAGCCATTGATAGTCTCGTTCGGTGTGATCTCCATATCCGAGATAGACAAATATAAAATCAGTTCCGCCTTCGCTTACAAGATCGTAGTGACCGCGGTTATTATCGTAGCTATCACCATACCAGGGATTGTTCTCAAACCGTTCTGCGCCGAAATATTCACTGAATTCGGTGTAATCTGTTCCGTCAACATCGTGGTTGCCTGCGAGCACACCGTAAGGCAATCCCGCCTCATCCCATTTTTCGTACTGCTCTGTAACGAAGCTCCACTGCTCTCTGTTGTGAGGCAGGTCAACAAAATCGCCCGTATGAACAATATATTTCATGTTCAGACGTTCAAAATTTTCAACGACCCAATCATTTTGCTGAACAAGTATGTCTTGATATCTGAATGAATACCATTGAGGATCGCTTGTCCACAGAACCGTAAAGTTGTCTTTTTCAATGAGATCGATTTTTTCGGCATATACCCGATTAGATGGAAACAAACCGAGAATAATTATAAGAACCGTGCAAATTGAAGCAATGATTTTCTTTAATAATGATGCTTTCATATACCTTCCGATCAGTCTATCGTTTTTCCGAATTCGTCTATCTCGTCAACGGCGGTGTACATTACTGCGTAATGGAACTCGGTGCCCTTTTCGCACTCAATAACCATATTCTTGTGGAGAGACGAGCCTTCTCTTATAAAACGGCAGTCAGCACCAAATGAACCGGTGGTGGGAAGCAGGTGCATACTGCGGTTTACTGCAAGAATATTACTGCTTTCGGGAAGTACCTTTTCAAGCTGCGGAGAGAATATCCAGGAATATCCCGAAATAGCTTTCGTTTCGTGGTTGGGATAAAATTCCTTGAAAAATTCAACTGCTTTCTTGTATGCATCTTTTATTGTCTCGGGTACGTATTGTATCTTGGATGGTATGTGTATCTCGATTGTAGGTGTTCCGCCGCGGAGATAATCCTTCCACACCTTTTTGGAAAACTCGGTAGGCTTTGCTTCAACAACGCCTTGAGCGGAAACTACGTTTGCAACGTATTTTTCATCGTCCTCATAAAAGCTGGTTTTGCCTGTGGACTTTTCTTCGCAGTCAACCAATTCGCCCTCTTTGCCGATAAAGTACTCACCGCCCACAAGAGAAACGTATCTGCTTCCGTCGGTAATAACGGGGAAATCCGAGGTGAACTCGCCGGGAACAAACTTAAGTATACCGAACATAAACATACATCCGCCTGCACCCAGCATATTCCAATGCCATTCAAGAATACCCCAATATCCCTTTTCGTTCAGACAAGCCTTGGAATATCCGCGGAAGGAATTTACGTTTTCTTCGTTTAGATCCTTAGGCGGCTTTTTGTTTATAAGCGTATTTGCCATTTGAGTTGCAACCAGCACCCAGCCTACCTGCTCGGGGTGTAGCCCTCCTACGGTAAACAAATCGTCCTGATAAATATAGTTGACCCAGGGCACTCTCTTGTAAACGGTAAGACACGCTAAAAAGGATGCGCACAAATGAGCGTTGTCATCATTGTTAATAGCTTCCGCACAACGGATAAGCGCTTCTTTGCCGTCATCGGGCAGGGAAGTGCTGTCAGCAACAAAAGCGGCGTCTTCTGCAGACAAGACGGGCTTGCTTCTGTCATATTCCGCTATGAAATCATCGAAATAATCCTTGGCGTAGGCAGGCATATCAAAATTATACTTACTGCAAAGCTCTGTATATGTCATCTTTTATTCTCCTATAACGTATCTGTTAATATTTCCGGTAATTCCCTGGGTGGAAACGTATTGGGTAACTCCGTCGGTTATCTCGGTTATGTTGGTAAAGTGCAAATGTCCCGCAAGCACCGCTACGGTCTGTTTTGCGTGGGCTTTAATAATATCTATAAACTCAAGATTATCTGCAGGGCATCCGTCATAGTTAAGCTGGAAATATTCTCCTGCTCTTCTAAGCGCCTGCTCGTTATCCTTTGTCATTACGGGAACATGGAAGGATACCACCACAGCCTTTCCGCTTTCATAAGCGCTGTTCAGTGCGTCGATCTGTTCTCTTGTAATAAGACGCTTGGAGTTATCAAATCCAATAACGATAATATCTTCAAGCTCAATTACCTGCACCGGCTTTTTCATGCCGGAAACCAAACCCTCGTCTGGCATTTCGTGGGGCTTTTCGTGATTTCCGCAAACAGCGATAAATGGGCATTTTATCTCACTGAATCCTTTTTCGGCGAGGCGGAGGTTTGCACCGTTTATATAATCAAGAGTATCACCGGCAATTACCAAAGCGTCCCCGTCTGCGGCAGCTTTTATAAGGTTAAGAAAATGCTCTTTCGCACTTGCTTTTTGTCCCTCACCATAAGGCTCGTTGTAAGCGGAGGTGAATCCTGCGCGTACGTTTTCCCAGGCAAGTGTCTGTTTTTTTGCCTTTTCGGTTTCAGCCTCGTCCGAAAACTCATCGTATTCGGTAAGATGTGAATCGCTGAAATGATATAATATCTTCTTTTTGACCCCTTTTACGGGAATTAAATACTCGTGAACAAGGACTTCAGCCATATTTATCACCTCTGTAATATTATGTAAAAAATTATAACATAAACCCTTTATTAATACAAGTTAAAATTGACAATTATAACAAGATATGTTATTATAATCTACGTATTAAACCTACTTACGGTTGTTAACGGAGGTAATTTATGAAAAGGTTTTTCGCCATAATACTGCTGGCGCTTATGATATTGCCCGTAGTATCCGCCTGTACTCCGGAGGAAGAAGCTTCCGGTACAGTATCCGACCAAGTTTCAAATGTTGAGGAGAGTGAAGAGTTGGTTACCGATACTAACGCAGCTTCCTTGTGGAGCGATTCTTATGCTGATTCCGCTTCGGGAATAGATACCGCTGATAAGGTGTATTCCTTGAACGTTTTTGCAAACGGTGTATCTCTCGGTTCTGTTGATAAAGCAGAGGGCAAGGATATCCGTTATCTTTTCGGCGGTGAAGGATATACCCGTGCCGTAAACCTTCCTGAGGGATATTGTGTTACTGTTCCCGGCGGCAAGGCTCAGGCTGATTTCAATCTGGGCGCACTCCGTTCACAGTATTTTACAGATGATTATTGTCTCACCATCACCTATGAGGATCAGAATCCTTATGGTGACAACGTAGATGGATTTACACTTTATACCGGTGAGTGGCTAACTGAGCAGTTCGGCAGCGTCGACTTCCTTGCTAAAAACAATCTCCGCCGTACCAGACCTCTTATTACCGCTAACACCGAGCTTGCACCCGGTTATGAGGTTTCCGTACATAGCATCACTATCAATCTGCCTATGGACATAGAGATGCCTTTTTACAACATCGCTATCGTTCGTCCCGTAGATTCGTATGAGTACTTCTTCCTGTTCGTTTTCAAATCCACCAAGCAGATGCATGATGAATTTGATAAGATACTTTCTTCCTTCTGTGAAATTGACAGAATAGGCACCCCCGTTAATGCTCAGGGCGCATATGAGCTTAAGATTCCCGAAACCTGGAACGAAGAGACCAAGGCGTATTTTGAAAAGCTCCAGAAACAGGAACACGTAGATTGGGGCGCATTCCAGCAGGGTAACGATTCCGCATATACCAATTGGCTTTGGGGTGAGGAAGCGCTTGACCATGATATGGAAGTTTATATGACCTATATGCACATGGGTTGGTATGACAGCGAGTCTGATTTTACCGAGAGTGTTGCTCCCCGTGCAGAGGAATTTGCAGGTGGTAACGGATTTAACGGTAAACCTGTTCTTATGTTTACTTATCAGTGGACGTATACCAACAATGCCGCAAACGCGTATACTCCTATGTACGATATCATTCGCGGTAAGATGGATAAAAAGTTCCGTGAGCTTGCACAGGACATCAAGGAATACGGCAAACCCGTTCTGTTCCGTCTATGTAACGAGATGAATACTGACTGGACCGATTACTGCGGTATGCTTACTTTGGCAGATCCCGATATCTTCAAGATGTGCTGGGAACGTATGTACAACATTTTCCAGGAGGAGGGTGTTGATAACTGTATCTGGATATTCAACCCCATTGCAACCAGCTGTCCTTATTCCAACTGGGGTGATTTCCTTTGCTATGTGCCCGATATTTCTTGTGTACAGATGTACGGTATCACCAACTATGAAATGAACAACGGAAAGACGGTACCTTCCTTTAAGGAAATGTATACCAAGGTATACAATCAGAGCATGCCTTATTTTGATAAATTCCCTTGGTGCATCGGTGAGTTTGCTTGCGGCGCCGGCGGTGAGTATTATTACGATTGGGGTAAGGGAGGCTACGTTAAGACCGAGCTTGGCAGAAACCAGGCGCTTCAGGCTAAATGGATAACCGGTATGTTTGAGAATTTCCAGAAAGATGAGGAATTCTGTAAGCGTATCAAGGTTGCAGTATGGTTCTCCGCCAACGATTATGCAACCGTAGAAGGAAACAGCGTTATTACCAACTATCTTAAATTAGACGAAAATCTTCCCGATACCTTGGCTGCTTTCAGAAAAGGTCTTGCAGAAATGAAAAAGGATACGTTAAAATGAAATTATTGATCATCCGCCACGCGGACCCCGATTACGCAAACAATACTATTACCGAATTCGGTTGGCAGGAGGCTCACGCCCTTGCCGACTGGATGAAGGATGTTCATATTGACCGTATATATGCTTCCCCTTTGGGCAGAGCCCTTGATACTGCTGCTCCCACCTGCAAGGATAAGGGACTTGAGCCTACCATCCTTCCTTGGACAGCAGAGAGCATGGACTATATGGAATCCCACCGTTTTACTCCTGATTGTAATTGTTCGTACAGCTTTTCCCTTCAAAAGGGCGTGTATGATTTCAAGGATCATTATGCGGAGGACAGAATGTCCACCGTGGAGAATATGATCCGCAATTCCGATGAATTTCTCGCTTCCTGCGGTTATTCCAGAGAAGGCGCTTTTTACCGTATTACCAATCACAATGACGATTGCATCGCAGTTTTCTGTCATGGCGGATTTGGCTGTGCGTGGATAGCTCATCTGCTTAATACCGCGCCTGGCGTAATGTACCCCAGCATTTCTCTTAATACCTCCAGCGTTACCACTTTTGAATTCCGCAATTCGGATACCGGATTCACCCGTCCTGTGCTCAAGCGCTTGGGAGAAATCGACCATATCCGCCGTGCGGGACTCAGAATAAACAACAGATAAAAAGGAGAACGCCATGCGTAAAATAGCGGCTGTACTTTTGTGTATGCTTTTTATTACTTTACCTCTTACCGTTTCTGCGGCAGGCAATATTAAAGATACTGCAGAAAAGTGCGTTTATACCAACGATACTACCACACTTCCTTACCGTCTCATTCTGCCCGAGAATTATAGCGCGGATAACAAATATCCCATGCTGTTTTTCTTCCATGGTGCAGGGGAGAGAGGTAATGATAACGAATTGCAGTTCTTCCACTGCGTTCAGTATCTGGCAGACAATCTTCCTGAGGTGATTATCGTAGCACCTCAGTGCCCCGTTGATAACCAGTGGGTCGATACTCCATGGTCTGAGGGCGCTTATTCTATTGAAGCTGTTCCCGAGTCTGACGAGATGAAGGCTGTTATGGAGCTTGTTGCAGATCTTCAGACCAAATACTCAGTTGACTCTGACCGTATATATGCAGCAGGTATTTCTATGGGCGGTTTTGCGACTTGGGACGCTATGATGCGCCATAACGACGTTTTTGCCGCAGGCATACCCGTTTGCGGCGGCGGCGACCTTTCCCAGGCAGAAAACCTTGTAGACATTCCTCTGTTCGTTTTCCACGGCGACAAGGACGATGCGGTTCCCGTTTCCGGCTCCCGCGACGTTGTTAACGCCATCAAGGAAGCGGGCGGAACCAAGGTTGAATACGTTGAGTATCCCGGCGCGGGTCATGGTATTTGGAACGACGCTTTCGCTACCGAGGGACTTCTGGAAAAACTGCTTGAACAGCGCCTTTCCGATAGAATTCCCGTAGAAGAATCCTCCGAAGAGCCCTCTGAGGATATAAGCGAAGTATCCGATCCATCCGAGCAGCAAAGCGAAAAGCTTCCCGGCTTCCTTTCGGTTGCTCATCTTGTTCCTCTTATAGCGGCTATTGCCATATCAATTGGTTTGATAATTTACGCCATAGTCAAGAACAAGCAATAATCACAACATAAGTAAAAGCCAAGCTGTAGAAGCTTGGCTTTTGTTATTATTGTGTGTCACCATCTGCCGTGACGTTTATCCAAGAAATATCCGAAATCAAAGCGTATTTCGTGTCTTTCCACGTCAATGTTTGTGTAACAGCAGGAATCGTATCCTATCAGCTCAAAGCCTTGGCTCAGATAAAATGCTATAGCTCGCACGTTGCAGGATTGGGTTTCAAGAATAATGGCACGGCGTCCCTGAAGTTTTGCTTGCTCTTTTGCAAAATTCATAAGTTGTGTTCCTATACCTTGTCTGTGAAGCTCGTCAGCAACCCAAAGCTCTGTTACCATAAGGCGGTTGCTCCATTCCTCCGGACAAAGCTCAATACAGGCCAGAAGCTCCTGCTTGCCGGCTTTTTCTTGCACAATGCCGTAAGCTTCGGCTTTTTCCCAATGGTCTTGATACAAACTATCGGGAAAATCGTATTCTTCAGGTGAATGCGTTACGGGAGATTCGAACTTCTTTTTTACCATCATGATGTTAAAACCATTAGCGTCAACGGTAGTCTCAAGATCGTAATATTCTTCCGTAGTGTATTTTATCATTATCGGAGTTCCTTTCCAAGATTCCTTGGGAAGGTGAATGATTTCGCGGTTCATATATGTTTCCCTCAAAAAACACAAGGCACTGCATATACTCTGCAGTGCCTTTGAAATATTGTCTGTCGATTGTATGCAAAAACGGATATTATAAAGTTGCCTTGTGGAATACTTTCTTACCCTTTTTAATTTTTACGCTTTCTGCCAACATCTCTGCGGAAATCTTGTGGTTTGCAGAAGGAACCTTCTCGCCGTTAACAGATATACCGCCCTGGTCGATAAGTCGTCTCGCTTCACCTCTGCTGGGTGCCAGCTTGCAAGCTATAAGCAGGTCTACGATACCAATGCCGTCTTCACCTATCTGATCCTTGGAAATGGTAGTGGTGGGCATATTGGAATCGTCGCCCTCGCCGGAGAACAGCGCTGCTGCAGTTGCCTTTGCTTTGTCAGCCGCCTCCTTGCCATGAACCAGCTCGGTAAGGCTGTATGCCAGAACTTCCTTCTTTTCGTTAATACGGTTGTCTGCCCATGTATCCATTTCCTCTATCTCTTCCACGGGGATAAAGGTAAGCATACGGATGCACTTCATAACGTCAGCATCGTCAACGTTGCGCCAGTACTGGTAGAAATCGAAGGGAGTGGTCTTTTCGGGGTCGAGCCAAACTGCACCCTTTGCGGTCTTGCCCATTTTCTTGCCCTCACTGTTGAGAAGCAGGGTAATGGTCATCGCATAAGCGTCCTTACCTGTCTTCTTGCGGATAAGCTCGGTACCTGCAAGCATATTGCTCCACTGGTCATCACCGCCGAACTGCATATTACAGCCGTAATGCTCGTTAAGATAATAGAAGTCATACGCCTGCATTATCATATAGTTGAACTCAAAGAAGCTGAGTCCTTTTTCCATTCTCTGCTTGTAGCACTCTGCACGGAGCATGTTATTAACAGAGAAACAAGCGCCAACGTCACGAAGCAGTTCAATATAATTAAGGCTAAGAAGCCAGTCCGCATTGTTTACAACTATAGCCTTGTCTTCACCAAACTCAATAAATCTGCCAATCTGCTTCAAAAACTTATCGCAGTTGCTCTTTATCGTCTCGGGCGACATCATTTGGCGCATATCGGTTCTTCCGGAAGGATCGCCAACAAAGCCTGTGCCGCCGCCAAGGAGTACTACGGGCTTGTTGCCGGCCATCTGCAAACGCTTCATAAGACAAAGCGCCATGAAATGACCTACGTGGAGAGAATCAGCAGTAGGGTCAAAGCCTATATAAAATCTCGCGCCGCCGCTGTTTACCAGCTCGCGTATTTCTTTTTCATCTGTTACCTGGGCAATAAGTCCTCTTGCCCGCAGTTCTTCATAAATATTCATAGTGAGTTACCTCCAATTTGTATAACTATATCACAATGCCGATACTTTGTCAAGTTTTTACTGTTTTGTTGCGGCATCGTTTATTTATTATCTTGACACTTCCGTCTTTGAATGTTAAAATGTAAAGGTGAAAAATGCGGGCCGATTTGCCCGATGGTTATGGAGGTAAAACAATGAGAAAAATAGCATTACTGCTGGTGTGCATTATGCTTTTCGCCGTTGTGGCCGGATGTAAGCCTGCCGGCGGTGACGTTTCTGATACTTCCGGTGAGGTATCTGCAACACAGCCGGAAGCTTCCAAAGACACTTCGGATGAGGTTTCCAAGGAAGAGGTTAATAAGATTCCGGTAGAGAACCCGGGATTTGCTACCGTTATCAGTACAGGCGCAAGCTATAAGAATGAGTCTGCGGCTGCTGATTCTTATGCCGATTCATATGGTACCGAGCTTACAGACGGACAGGTTGCTCCCGATGAAAGCGACGATTATAAAGACACAAAGTATTCAGGATATACCGATGCGACCGTATACGTTACCATAGACTTGGGTAAGGTGTATGAGAACATATATGAATTCCGTTGCGGCTTCTACGCTATCAGCACAGACGGCATTATGCCTCCGCGCTCCGTAGGAGTGCTTGTTTCCGAGGACGGAGAAAAGTTTACCAACGTTGGCTTTTGTACCATTCCCAAGATCGAGAGCGAAAACCGCGGTGTGGCAGTGCTCACTTCCGAGTATTATCTTACCGCGCGTTACGTTAGATTCGCCGTTGCAAAAAATTCCGCTTGGGTGTTTATGGATGAGCTTATGGTTGTAGCTAACGAAGAGAGTGATATTGCTCTTGACGAAGCCTTCCTTGAGCAGATAAAGAACGCTTATGCAGCTCTCGGCACCGTTAAATTTGACGGCGGCAAGGCTGCAGATAAGTCTCTTGCTCTTGAGCTTATAAGCAAAAATGCAAAGTATTCCGCATCCAAAAAGGCGGTTTCCGATTTCCCCGATGACGGTAAGCGTCTTACCGACGGAACTGCCACCGGATATTATGAAAGCGGTATTTGGGTCGGTTATGAAGGCGGCGAGTCTGTTTCAATTACTATTGACCTTGGCAAGAAGCGCGACGATATCAGCAGATTCCGCGCTCAGTGCTATTCCAATATGAATATCGGCTCCTATATGCCTTCAGCTGTCACTTATGCTGTCAGTGATGATAATAAGACGTTTAACGATGTGGGCAGAGTTTACGGTATTGCTACCGGACAGAGTGTATACGATTTTCCGCTTATACTTGATAAATGCGCTTCCGGCAGATACGTACGCGTAACTCTTGAGGCTACCGAAACAAGAATGTATCTTCTTGAGGAGATATTCGTTTATGCCAATACCGGTGTGGTACAGTACAACGGCTTGTATCCCGAGCTTGTTTTTGATGCAACCGAGAAAACTTGGCCTAACCCCTCGACAGACACCAAAAATCTTATTCTTGGTCTTACTCAGCAGATAAATTGTCCTTCCGATATTTCCGAAGAGGCAAAGGCAAACAACACCCCCATTACCTCTACTATAATGACCAACGGCAAGAAGGCTACCAGCAATTCTATACACAACGGTCAGTTCTTCAAATTTAATCAGGGTGCATCCCGTGAAATCTTTTATGATCTAGGCGCAACGAGCGCTGTACAGAAGTTTACTGCGCAGTTTACCCATCTTACAGATTGGGCTGTGCTGGCTCCCGCTACCGTTACAGTTTTGCTTTCAATGGACGGAAACAGATGGTATACCGCAGGAGTTATGCCCGTAAACACAACAAGCGATAATTGTCTTGCAGATGCCGAGTTTTCGCTTTCCTCTCCCGTACGTGCAAGATATGTCTGCTTCTCTATGGATATTTCAACTTGGTGCGGTATAGGGGAATTGGAGGTATTCGGTACTACCTCGGTTTCCGGCGTTACCGCGCTGGCTTCAAGCGGACTTAAGGAACGCAATATGTTCTCCAAGGGTAATCAGGCACCCAGAGAGGATGTGCTTAACGGCGTACAGGATTTGGTTCTCCTTTACCACAGCCCTAAATTCGACGGCTATACCGTTGATACTCTTATCCCTTATTTGGCGTATGTGGATGAGAACGGCAACATAAAGGATACTATGTTCGATAGCTTCTTGTTCCTGCTCAGCGGCGGATTCCCCTCCGGACTTTCCGGCTGGAGCGATTCCAAGGGCAGCGACTGGTTGTGGACTATAACCGACCTCTTTACTCAGAACGAGAATATTCTCGCTTTGGAAGAGGCGGCAGGAATCGTTAAGGATGCTCTTGAACTTGACGATGATTATAAATACGGATTTACCGTTACGCTTTATTATCCTAACTCCGAGCGCACCGATTTCGGTGATATCGACGGCGACGGCAAGGTCGACGGACTTACTACTGATGAGAATCGTCTCCGCGCCCTTGAGTGGTATATGGAAGAGTTTGAAAAGAAGCTTGCACAGTACGATTTCGAGAACATCGAATTCGTAGGCTATTATTGGTATGATGAGTCCGTATATCCCACAGATAACGCACCTTATATCGTAGCAGAAACATCTAAGATAGTTCACGAAAGAGGATATGACTTCTTCTGGATACCTTATTACACAGCATCCGGCTTCTCCGCATGGGAGGATTTCGGCTTTGACGTTGCTTGTATGCAGCCTAACTACGTATTTGACGAGGAAGTTCCTTATTCCCGTATTGAGCAGGCAGCATATCTTACCCAGCTTTACGGTATGGGCGTTGAGATAGAAATATCCGGCAAGAGCCTTACTAACGATCTGTTCTACCGCAAGTACATGGAATACCTTTCCGGCGGTTATATGTACGGTTATATGAAGGATTGCGTACATATGTACTATCAGGATGTAGCCGTATATTATGACGCGGCTACCTCCAAGGACAGCGGTGTCCGCAAGGTATACGATTATACTTATCAGTTTATCAAGGGTACGCTTCAGCCTTATCCCGAAACGCTTAATCCTCTTTACGTAAGCGGCGCAAAGGATAATCCTGTCAGCGCAACGCTTATGGAAGATGCCCCCGGATATTATCTGTTTGAGCTTGCTTCTTCTCCCGCGGTCGGCACAGTATCCATTGCGGCAGACGGTTCTTTCACGTATTATCCCGAAGCAGGCTTTACCGGCACCGTAACCTTTGAATATTCCTATACCGAAGGTCTTTGCGATTCCGAGCCTTGCATGGTAACAATTACAATAGAATAAAAAAATACTCCAAGAAGTCTGCAACTTCTTGGGGTTCCCCAACAAAAAGACCGCACGGCTTATAACCGTGCGGTCAATTGTTTTTTTAATTCTTTTGCTTATTTAGCTTTCTTTTTAACAACAACAGCAACGACAGCAGCTATCGCAACAACAGCAACAATAACGACTACCCAGATTATCCATCCGTTGCTCTTTTCGGTCTTGCCGATATCGCTTTCGGAATTATTCTCGGAAATATCAGTTACAGCTTTGCTCTCGTCTTCGTCGGGCTGGCTCTCAGGAGCAGGCTCGGAATCCTCTTTGGATTCATCGGGAAGCTTGGATTCTTCTTCGGGAAGAGAAACCTCATCTTCACTGATCTCGCCGCTAACCTCACCGCTTGCGGAAATGCTTACGTTGAGGGAGGTGTTTGCACCGTAGATCATCTCAAGATTAACGTCTTCGGAAAGAGTACAGTTCTTAACGTCAATAGCGGTCTCAACGTCGGTCTTGAGAACCTTGAACTCAAGAGTAAGGGTAACGTCGCCCTTAACGCCGTGACCGGTCTCACCGGTATCGCAAAGGAGAGCAACCAACAGCTCACCGTCTTTTTTAAGATTTGTCCAATCGGTAGCAAATTCGCCCCATTCTTCGGGGAGAACTGTCTTGTTGGCAACGTATTCAAGAACAGTGCTGTCATAATATATATTACAGTCAACCGCAACTACTCCTTCAGGTGCGTTGTGCTCGAAAAACTTTACGTTAACGGTAAGTATCTCGCCGTCAACAGTATAATCCACGCCAACCTTACAAGTCTGAGAAGCGGAAGAAACTGTAACCAAAGTCATGCATACAAGCATAAGTGAAACTAACAAAATAACGGTCTTCTTAAACATTTTTTCATACCTCCGTGTTTGTTATAGTTTAGTATATTTATTTCACTTTGTCAAGTAAAGAATTGTAACAATCGGAAAAATGTGTTATAATGTATCCACGGAGGAACAGTCCTATGAGAATTATTGATAATTTTGAGCTTGAGGGCGGCGTCGCTATCGAAAACTATTCTGAGATATGCAAGGATATTTCTGTCGGTAGTATTTTACTCGGTACTCCATGTACTGAGGGAATGGAGTTTAGGATAAACGATACCGTGTTTGGATATCTTTTGGGCGATGACGCTTTGCTTGCAAATTACGCATATAACAACGGATATTACGTTTATGGCAAGATCACTGCTGTCCGCCGTATAGAAAAGATTCCCGTACTGTTTGCTTCGCTTCATATTACGCACCGCGGAACAGTTTGGGGCAGGGAAAAGGATACGGATTAATACTGTTAAAAAGCCATAAGGGTTTCCCCTTCGGACGTTTATTCACTCCGAAGGGGATTTTTGTATATGTTGTATAAAAAGCAAAACGTAAAAATGTGCAAAACGGAGAACACAAAAATAATCACCTAAACCCCCTTGACAATCACGTGACCGTGTGATACAATCACATCGTAGAGAAAAGAACACAAGAATTCGGAGGTGCGCAATGGCAACAATTTTCCCCGGAACAACAATAGAAGTTACTGCCTTACAAAAGGGTGCATCAAAGCAACTGTTTGACGGCGTGTTTGCGGCCGGTGGCATAACTCTTTCACAGGTAGCCGTGATGACGGGGCTTGAGCCTCACGTTATACAAAATTGGGTAAAGCGAGGCTTTCTTACCTCACCTGTAAAAAGGCTTTATTCCCGTGATCAGTTCGCGAGAATAATTATTATCAATATGCTTCGTGAATCCTTGCAGATCGACAGGATATGCGGTCTACTCCACGTTATCGGAGGCGAGCTTTATGATCCCGACGATGATCTTATAAGTGACGAGGAGCTTTATCACCGATACGTTGATATGCTGTCGGATAAAGACATTGATTTGCTTAACGAAATGTCGGTAATGCGCGCCGCAGAACGGGCGGCAGAGGGCTTTAACGAACCCGTTGCAGGAGCTAAGCTTAAATTGTGCAAGCTGCTTAAGGTTATGTTTTATGCTCACGCGGCATCCCGACTCAGGGATAAGGCAGGGGAAATACTTGCCACTTTACAATAATGAATTGATTAATTTTTGAGTATAAGAAAGGAAAGCGTTATGGCTATAATTGAATGGTGGAATTCCCTTGGTTTAGCGGCGCAAATTTTTTATTGTATTGCAGTACCTTCCACGTTGGTATTGCTTATACAGACAATACTTATGTTTATCGGTATCGGCGAGGACGGGGACGCTTCCGACGGACCCGAACTTGATGCTGATGCTGCCGACGGTATCGACGGTGATGTAGTTTCCGATGATATCCCAGAGGTGGGTGATAACACGGCTGACGATCTGGATATGGACGGTCTCGACGGACTCCGTGTGTTTACGGTCCGCGGTATAATAGCGTTTCTCGTTGTGTTCGGCTGGGTCGGTGTCGTAATGGATGCGGCAAGCATTACCATGTGGATAACGGTTCCCGTTGCTGCGGTTTGCGGTCTTATTATGATGTTCCTTTTGGCATTTATGTTCAGAGCAGTTATGAAGCTTCGTAACGACGGCAACACCGATAACCGTAACGCTATCGGCACTTCCGGTAAAGTTCATCTCACAATTCCCGCCGGTCATACAGGCGAGGGTAAGGTTCACATTATGCTTCAGGGCGCTTACGTTGAGCGTGACGCCGTTACCGATGAGGAAACACCAATCCCCACGGGAAGCGAAATAGTAGTTGTCCGTGTAAGCGGCGACACAACACTTGTAGTTAGAAGAAAATAAAAAAATATAAAACGGAGGAAATACTATGCAACCCCAAGTAATCATTTTAATTTGTGCAGTCGTTCTTATTCTGGTATCCTTCATTGTATGGATATGCTCAAGGTATAAGAAATGTCCTTCCGATAAGATCATGGTAATCTATGGTTCTATCGGTAAGAACAAGGACGGCACCAACCGCAGTGCGAAATGTATCCACGGCGGCGCGGAATTTGTAATTCCCGTGTTCCAGTCATATTCTTATCTGGACCTTACGCCCATTTCCATTCAGGTAGACCTGAAGAACGCGCTTTCCAGACAGAATATCCGTATCGACGTTCCTTCCAGATTTACCGTTGGTATTTCTACCGAACCCGGCGTAATGCAGAACGCCGCTGAACGTCTGCTGGGCTTACAGCTTTCCGAGATTCAGGAGCTTTCCAAGGATATCATCTTCGGTCAGCTTCGTCTGGTAATCGCTACCATGGATATCGAGGAGATCAATACCGACCGTGATAAGTTCCTCGCGGCAGTATCCAGCAACGTTGAGTCCGAGCTTAAGAAGATAGGTCTCCGCCTCATCAACGTTAACGTAACCGATATCAGCGATGAGTCCGGCTATATCGCAGCACTTGGTAAAGAAGCTGCTGCAAAGGCTATCAACGATGCAAAGAAGAGCGTTGCAGAGCAGGATAGAGAAGGTTCTATCGGTGAAGCAAACGCAAGAATGGAACAGCGTATCAAGGTTTCCGAGGCAGATTCTATTGCTATCCAGGGTGAAAACGAAGCGAAGATGAAGATCGCTATGTCCGATGCGGCTCTTAAGGAAAAAGAGGCAGAGGCAATGAAAATCGCCACTACCGCTGAAAAGATCCAGGAAGCAAAGGCACTGGAAGAATCCTATGCTGCACAGAAGGCTGCTGAAGAAGCACGTCGCGCAAAAGAGCAGGCAACCCTCGAAGCAGACCTTATCGTTCGTGCAGAAGCAAAGAAAAAGGAGATCGAGCTGGAAGCAGAAGCGGAAGCAGAACGTCTCCGCAGAAAAGCAAAAGGTGAAGCAGACGCTATCTATGCAAAGATGGAAGCAGAGGCTCGCGGTGTCGAAGAGATACTTAAAAAGCAGGCAGCAGGTTTTGCTGAGATCGTTAAGTCCGCAGGCGGCGACCCTGAGGCAGCACTTAAGCTCCTTATTGCCGATAAGCTTGAAGATCTTATGCGCGTTCAGGTTGACGCTGTTAAGGGTATCAAGATCGATAAGGTTACCGTTTGGGACGGCGGTCAGGGCGGCGACGGCAAGACTGCAACCGCAAACTTTATCTCCGGTATGATGAAATCCGTTCCTCCTCTTGATGAGGTATTTGCAATGGCAGGCATGCAGCTTCCCCCCATCCTCGGCAAAAAGCTTGATGAGGCAGGGGTAGAAACCACTGTAGCCGAGTAATTGAGTTCCGCTTTCCCGTGCGGCAAAAACGGGTATTGGCAACGATATATGTGGTAACGCCAAACCGCCATGTATATACTCCAAAGCCGAGGGGCAAAGCAAACGTCTTTGCCCTTCGGGGATATAGAAAGGAAAACAAAATGGCAAACTATAAGTACGTATATGATGAGCATGATGCACCGCCGGCTGAACCGGTAGGTGAATATAAGGTAAAAACCGCTTTTCCCAACAGAATTCTTATTATTTCAATAGTTTCTTATTTCTTTTTGGGCGGGTTGGGTATAATTATTGCTATTTATGCGCTTCAGAAAGTGCGTAACTACCATTTTGAAAACGATGGCGTCACCTGCAAAATGGTACAAATTGCCAAGGTTCTTGCCATACTCAACCTTGTTATTACGGGATTGTTGTATACAGTTGCCATTGGTTGGTATTTCTACCTTTTGGTTATAATTCCCATTATGTATGCTTCCGAAGTGTCCGAAGCGTTTATCCTTCCTGTCCTTTCTTTAATTTGTGCTTTGTGTTAAGGAGTTCAATATGGCATCGTATGAATATAAATATAACGAAGAAGCGCCTGGTGACAAAGTAAAAAAATATAAGCACTGCACCGTATATCCCAATCAGGTATTGTGGTTAGGTATATTTTCACTTGTTTTTTCCGGTTGGCTTGGTATAATCTTTGCCGTGTATGCGCTTTACAAAGAAAAAGTATTTCGCACAGAAAACAATGGCGAGACCTGCAAAATGGTACGAATCGGTAAGATCCTCGCAATAATAAGCTTGTCTATAACCGCAGCACTTGCTGTTGCCGGATTAATATTTTTATCAATATAAAGCGGAAATTATGAATATCTTCAAAAAAGTATTAAACAAATTCAAGCGCGAAAAGAAAAAGGAAGAAGCGTGTTGGTATAATAATTTTCACGAGCAGAAAAGAAGCCGTTGGTCAGAACCTATAGAGGGCGAGGCATTCGGCAGTGTTTACCAGATGGATTTCGCCCTGTCACAGCAAATTGCATATCGTCAATCTTAAAAATGATTAACGTTTTGAAAGGAAGCGGCTTATGAAAAACAAGATATATACCATTGTTTTGATATTACTTATAACTGCACTCTGCTTGTCGCTTTACGCCTGCGCTTCCGGCGGTGATATTTCTGATGATGTCAGCGATACGCTTGATCAACCGATTCTTATAAAAGGTGATTTCAAGCCCGAAGAAGAAAAGATTATTACATACGAAAAAGCATTAGAACAATACGGTGATTCTACAACAGCTTCATTTCATTCAAGCAGGGCGAGAGAAGCGTATTTAGTTCCACGTCCTGATATGGAAATCGAAAAAATTAGAATTTCTATTCCGAAACGAGGAATATTAATTCCCGATGCTCCTGACAGCGGATTTGCTGAAAATGCGGAAATATATCAAATTTACTATGGCTATTACTCTGATGGATTATGGCACGATTATCCGGCTGAAAACTACGAGTTGAAAACCTTGCACGATCCAAATGATTCCGGTTTTTCCGATGGTTTGGAGGCTTTGTGTGGTCATCATGCCGTGAAAATCGGACCGTATGTCCTATTGGCGTTTATTGATGTTTTTGATAACGCTATCGTTGAAGACGTTTTAGATTCTGAAGTTTTAACGTTGTCTAGTGATAAAATAACAAGCGAAACCCCATATTTACTTTTAGAAAATGTTTTTGAAGGAAACGATGAACATATTACCTTTGAATATCGAAATGGAGCCTTTCTCTTGTTAAAATACGACGAATTAACTACAGGTTATTTCGTAATCATTAGGGAATACGAACCGATATTTGAGGCGTATTCCGAAACTATATACACCTATGACGATATTATGGAAGCATTAAACCGCAAATGAATTATGCATAACGGGAGACGTTTTTATGAACTTACCCGAATCGTTGATAACCTACCGCACAAAGAACATATTAAAGCGCTTGGTGTTATGTCTGGCTTTGCTTGCGGCAATAACAGCTTTGGCGTTTTATTACCGTGAGACGATATTTTCCTATGAGCTTATCCCGCCTTTTGCAATAGCATGTATTGGTATTGCAGTATATTCTGTTCCCTTTGCCGTGTCCGGATTTCCCGCTATACTTTTTGACAGCAATTGGGAAGGGGTTATTACCGGTATTGATATAAAAACAAACATGGCAACGTATGTAAACGGCGGGAAACCCGGCGGTTATTATAAGAACGATATAATACTTACCATTCAAAAACAAAACGGAAAAACGGTAAAGCACGCCGCAAAATCTCTGGGCGTAAAAGAACGTGTCGGCATTAGTGCTACAATTTTGGGCAGCGTACACAATGTTGCCACCGGTAAAATCGAAAACCACGTGGACGAATTTTCTGTCGGCGACAAGGTTTATCACTTTTACGGCTTCAAATATAACTTCTACGTTCACGAGCCCTGCTCCGAACACAGACATTGCATAGTTTGCGGTACCGCGAACAATTTTCACAGCAAAACCTGCTGGAACTGTCATAACGAATTGGTTAAGCACAGGCTTACGCACAACCCACAAAAATAGTTGAGTACGAATAAAAGAGGTCATTATGTTTGATGTAACCGACGATAAAGTTGTCTTTAACCGAAAAGGTATATCCATAGCAAGATTGGGCGCTGTGTTCGGTGTATTCCTGCTTGCAATTCCGATGCTTATCCTTGGCATATATATGATATCGACAGTAGATCTTGAAGAAAACGTGCGCTTTTGGGTCTCGTTTGCAGCATACGCCGTTCCTATAGCATTGCTTATCATTTCGTCTGTTTTTGTATTGGGACTTCCGGTTTTGTTTTTCTTTTTCCTTCGTGATGCTCTGTATACTTATGTCTTTGATAAAGTCGGTGTCCACCGTGTTTCTCCCTTTGGTGAAATAATCATTCCCTGGAAAGACCTTAAAGATTATGGTTTTTCTTATGACCATACAAATAAGGATTATGATCTTGAAGTTGAAACTCTGCTCTATCAACGAGAATACGGAAAAACGTATATGTTTTATTTTTCCGATAAAGAAGCCGATACCCAAAGGCACGAGCGAAAAGACCTTAAAAACGTAAAGATCAAATGGAGCTGCAGTTTTTTGAATCAGGAACAAAACTGGGATTATTATGCCGCCAGAAAAGACGGCGAGGTATACCGTATTATCCTTGATTTCTGCTCGTCACATACCGATGTGAAACCGTTTATTCCCGTTGCTATCGAAGAATATCTATATCCCAAGGTAGAAAGTCCCACGTCGCGGTTTTTGTAAGTGTTGGGTATGCTTTATGAAAATCAAACTGTTTGAATTTGAAAAAACACTAACTGTTTCTGCAGCCGATTCCGATATAGATACCTCGTTTCTTTCTGCCCGGGTTGAGGTTGGCAACCATTCGTTTTCGTGTGTCAAAGATGAGGACGGTTATGTGTTTATTCCTTCCGCAGATTCATTTAAGGCTATCTGCAATGTCAAAGCAAAAGTGAATGAAAGTAATAAAAAATTTGATATAGTGTTGACCTTTTCCTTAAACAAATTCGCCCGTATTTTTACGTTTCTTTGTTCTTGCTTTCTTGTGCTTTTGCAGATTTTTGGATTTCTTGCGTTTATACACTTCGGTGATTATGCAGGGTTCATACCGCTCGCAATGTTTCTATTTCTTGTAATGTTTGTGTTTGCGGACACTCGTTTGTTTGCGCACAGATTTATAAATGAGTTGAAATATGAACTGTTGGGTAAATAGAATGAAAAAAGCATGGGCTGTTGTATTTTTAATTCTTTTGCTAATAGTTGCGGATCAAAGCGCAAAAATTTATATAACAAATAGTTTTGAAGCCGACGACAAAGCCCTTGATCAAGTAGAAGATACTGTTCATATTCATCATAAGATAAATTACGAAAATCCAAATCTGTGGGAATACCGTGCGGAAGCTTTCGGATTTAACGTGCAATTCTGGAAATGGGTCGATGTTTTTGAAGCGTTGATATTGTCCCTTCTCATATTGTGTGTGCTTTTTGCTGTGTATAGTTATTCGATTTTTGCTAAAATGAAGAGCAGAAGCTTTTTGGTCAGCTCGTCTGTTGTTTTTATCGGGGCAGGGTCAGCATGCGGTATAATTGACAGAGCTTTTTGGGAGTGTACACACGATTTTATCTGTATTTCAAAGGGGTTTGTCGATTCTTCCGGAAAAGCACTCATTGGCCATTTAACTGCTGATGTAAAGGATTATTATTTGGGCATTGCAGTTGTCTTGGTAATAATATGGGGAATATTGTTTTGTGTTGAATATTCAAAACTACCCAATAAAAAAGAATCTCTTACAGCGTTTTTGAAAAAACTTAAAACTAAAAGAAAAGTTGCAGACATTGAAATAGCAGAGAAACCGCAAACGTAAAAAATCAAGCAGTAGTCTTTTGATATATGCTTGATTTTTTCGTCGGGTGCTATATAACTTTACTATTAATTTTTTGGAGCGTATATATGAATTTTACAGAAATTGCCCAAACCCGTCAGTCTTGCCGTAAATATGATTCCGAGCGTCCCGTAGAACAAGAAAAGATAAACGCTATTCTTGAATCCGCCCGTTTGTCTCCTTCTGCCTGCAACGGTCAGCCCTATCATTTTACAGTCTGCAAAGGCGAAATTGCATCCCGCGCGGCCAAGTATACTCAAGGTATGGGTATGAACAAGTTTGCGGATGATGCTGCGGCTTTGATAATAATCTCCGAAAAGCCATATAATGCAACTGCCGCTCTCGGCGCAAAGGCTAAGCATAATGATTATCGTTCCATCGACATCGGTATCGCTGCGGCGTATATCACTGCAGAAGCGGCGGCGCAGGGACTTGGCTCCTGCATCCTCGGCTGGTTTGATAATGATAAGCTTCGCGCCCTCTGCGGTATCGACGGAACTATCCGACTCGTTATAACTATCGGCTATCCCGCGCCCAACGATCCGCTCCGTACTAAAAAACGCAAATCCCTTCAGGAACTTGTAACTGTGTTGGAATAAATAATATCCAAAAAAAGTAAAAGTCAGAGGCAATTGTCCTCTGACTTTTTAATTTTTAATTTTGATTTTGCTTTCTATTTCTGTCAGCGATTTTCCACATATACAAGTTCAAGGGGATAGCCACCAAAGGGAACAGCATACCTAAAAGCATGCCTGCTTTCATTCCCAGCTGTTCGGGTGCAAGACCCAAAGTTGAAGATAAATCGGCAGAGCAGGGGAGAGCCGCCACTGTGTCTGTAATAACACCAACAAGCTGGGGACCTACCGATGCACCCAAATCTCCTCCCGCAGCCATCATAGCAAACAGAAATACACCGCCGTGAGGTATACGTTCAGATGCGGCAACAAGATTTCCGGGCCAAAGCATGGCAGTACAAAAGCCTGTAAAGGCGCATGCGAGAAGACCGATTAAAGGAAAAGGAGAAACTGCCGCAACAAGGTAACATACGGTTGCGCCTATTGCGCTCAAAAAGAGGATCTTACCAATATTTTTACCGAATTTTGCATACAAGCTTCTGCCGGTTCCAAGAGCTACGGCAAACAAAGCAACACCAAAAATATCGCCCCACACCTTGGGAATTCCCAGTGCTTGCTCAAGATACCCTGAGCTCCATTGTGCCATGGTGCATTCCGATGCACCGCCGAGGAATATTGCAAACACACAAAGCCAAAGCGATTTGTTTTTCAGCTGTTTAAGAATGCCTGATGCTTTTTCGGGAGTTTCCATTTTCGGAATATCAGCACCTGCAAATAATATCACCGATACAAGGGGAACGATTATGAAAAACAGTGCAAGCAGCTGCCAATAATCACCGCCCGCAAACAGCAGGAACAATGTACTTACGACAATGACGAACACAACGCCCCATGCATACACGGAATGAAGCTTGCTCATCTCTCTGTCAGGGTCATCGGAGGGGATGGCGGCAATAACCGGACTTATAAGCACCTCGTTAAACCCGCCTGAAGCCGAAAACAGAATGGTTCCGATAACAAGCCCCACATATACTGAGCCGGGGAAAACGTAAGGCCATAACGCATATATAAGCAGTCCTGCAATCGTGAGCACAGGTGTCAGCTTAACAGCCTTTGAAACATTGAATTTGTGAGAGAAAAACGAGAATATAAGGTCAACGATCAGCTGTGTTACAAAGTTGATAAGCACCAACAGGCCAAGCATTGAATAAGATATTTCGTATAGCGAGCGGAAGGTGAGAAACAGTACGGGAGATAGATTTCCTACTACCGACATAGATATATTGGCGGTATAACAAGCATACTTTAGCCTGCGTGTTTTAGCATTCATAACTTTACCTTGATTTTGGATTTTTTATAATATAACACAAATAAAATCGGTTTACAAGAGATTTTGAATTATCCCTTTTTCCCTTATTGACATTTTTCGGCACACACTGTATAATAAATATGTTAACAAAATGTTAAGGAGATTTTGATTATGGGTGATTCTTATACAGATTTCGACAGAGTGCTTGAGGCGTTTTCGCTTGGGTTTGATTTTGCGGAGCTCGGCTTTTCCGCAGTTCTGCTGACGATCAGTGCTGTAACAGCAATAGTGGGATTTATTTTTACTTTAGCGCAGTACCTGCTTGCGGCTTATCCTGTTTATAAGCTTTCAAAAAAGCTTGGCAGAAAGTATGCTTTTCTTGCATGGATACCCGTCTTTTCAAGTTATTTCCGCATGTTTGTAATTGCTGATATGGCAGGTGACAAAGAGGCAAAGGCCTTCGGCGGAAAGGTAACTATCAAGAACCGTTTCACTTCTTTCTGGATATATCTGCTGGTTGCCATTTGCGGCGGTGCTATATTGTCTTTTATTACCTTGGTGCTTAACATTATCCCCGGCTTGGGTCAGATATTAAGTATGTTCTCCAGCGTTCTCCATCTGGTTCCCGCGTTTGTCGCAGGTGTTTTTGAGTACGTATATCTTCGCGATATGCTTGATATCTTCAAGGCTGATAAAAAGAACAACAATACTGTCGCTATCGTTGTTACCGTAATCGATGCCTTTGTCGGCGGTTGGGCGAAGGTTATATACTTCTATACCATGCTTAAGCTTGAGCCTCTGCCTCAGAGCAACGATGAGCCTATTGAAGCTACTGCATCTGAAAGCGCCGCAGTTTAATATATCAAAATAACCGAGGGCTTGACGCTCTCGGTTTTTAGCATAAAGGAATTCATTATGGAATATTTTGATAAATATACTTCAAACTCGCTCGCTTCAAGCTGTAATCAGTTCTATTTTATATCGTCTGCAGATAGGAATACAGTCGGCAGAGTATATTATAAAATAACAGCTTCGGGAAAACACGAATACTCTTTACTGTTTACGGATGCATTAGACAGCACTTACGCAGACGGAAGCCAAAGCCAAAAGAATCTTTCTTGCGGAAATTGGCGTATGATCGAGGCTAAAGCAGCTGTGTGCGGTAAGGATATTTTTGCAAGCGATTTTTCAGACCCGAAAAATGCGTCGATCATAAATAACCGCGTATGCGATTTTGTTTCTGTTACGTTTAACGGTGAAAAAACAAAAACGGTATCTGCAGGAGAAGTGTTTTTTTCCGATTCTTTTAATGTGGATATTGAAAGCGGTGAATATCTCTGTGTTGAACTTACCTTTACAGGAGAAAAGCTTCCGTATCACGAGGAATCATTGTTGCCTATATTCATAAAAGCCGAAGAAGGCTGGACGTATGATAAACGAATGCCGCTTCCCGCTATGATCGGATGTGATCGAAAAGTAAAAAGCAGGATAGGGTATATCGGTGATTCTATTACTCAAGGCATCGGTGTACCTGTAAACTCATATACTCATTGGAATGCAGTGCTTTCGGCTATGCTCGGTAACGAATATGCTTATTGGAATCTCGGCATAGGATATGCCAGAGCGGACGACATGGCATCTCTCGGCGCGTGGTATCAAAAGGCGGTTCACAATGACGTGTTGTTTGTGTGTTTTGGAGTGAATGATATTTTACAGGGCTTTTCGGCAGAAGAAGTGAAAAACTCACTGGCAAAAATCGTTCACGCTCTCAAAATGCTGGGCAAAAAGGTGATTCTGCAGACGCTTCCGCCATTCGATTATCCTGAGAATCTGCGTGTTGTCTGGGAGGATGTAAACGATTACGTTAAGAAAACGCTTTCCGCCGAGGTGGATCTGGTGTTTGACACGGTGGAGTTTTTGGGAGAAAAAGATGCTCCCCATATGGCGCGTTACGGTGGGCATCCCAACGAAGAAGGGTGCGCAGTCTGGGCACAAAAGCTTTATGAAAAGTGTAAACATATAATATAAAAAAACGAGCAGGCATTTACACAAGTGCCTGCTCTTATATTTGTTTGAAAAGCTTTAATGAGAAGTTATGAATTCTTTTACGGCATTGTCATATTCAGCCGTGTTGTTAATACGAAGGTGGCTGTGTCCTCCTTTAGGGAACCAGACAAGCTTTTTGTCTGCACTGCCGCAGGCGGCAAACAGCTTTTTGCTTTTTTCGGGAACGGTATATATATCCTTTTCACCGAATATGAACAAAGTAGGTATCTTAACCTTGCCAACGTAATTGAGCGGGCATTTTTTCATTATATCCACGCCCGTATGCTTTTTGACCTGACGCATTACCATGCCGCAAACGGGGAAAACGGGATGTCCGTCCGCAATCATATGATTTTTGAAGGTCTCATAAAAGTTAACGTAACAGCCTTCGTTTACCATACCTTTAATGCAGGCAGGCATATTCTCGTCTGCCACCGCAAAAATAGACGTGCTGGCGCCCACACAAACGCCGTGGAAGAATACTTCCTTAATGCCTTCTTTTTCATTAAGATATCTTGCCCATGCGTTGGCGTCTTTTCCTTCACATACACCGAGAGTGCTGTAAATTCCCTCACTCATTCCGTGACTGCGAGGGTCAGGCACCAAAACGTTCACTCCCATTTCGCTGTAGGGACGGGCATAGTAATATGAATACTTAAGGCTTTCACATCTTCCTGGAAGAATAATGACACATCTGTCAGAGCCGAAATCATAAAGCTCACCGTAAAGCTTGAGTCCGTCATTTTCAATGCTGACTTCACGCATGCTTTCCTTGTGCTCTTCAGCCCAAGCGCAACCGGTGTTCCACATTTCCATCTGTTCTTCATTCTCGGGACAAGAGCAAACTCTCTGCCATTTGTCCGGCGAATTACGGACCAGTGTATCAAAATAAACCTTTTTGGATATGGGAACGGTTATCTTAAGCATTATTGCAACACCGATAACAGCGCTTACAAGAAGCACACCAAGGGTTATATACAGGTATAACAAGGTTTTTTACCTCCAATATTTCTTAATTGCTTTGTATTATAACATACTTTTGCGATTTTTGCACTACAAATTTGTAATTACTTAATTTTTTTGTTGAAAAATCTCAAAGGTTGTGATATATTTGTAATGTTAAAGTTTTGCTTTTGCGAAAGGAAAATATCAAATGAATAGTTTTGTCATTATACCTGACAGTTCCTGCGATCTTACTGCAGATCTCAGACAACGCTTTGATATCCCCGATTATCTTCATGGTACCGTTTATTTCCCTGATGGACATACCGAGTATGCAGATCTGGATTGGGGCATAATTTCTCCTGAGGATTTTTATAAATCCATGAGCGGAAGAAACGTTCTTTATAAAACTTCTACCTTTACCGAGCAGGAAGGATACGAGATTTTTGAAAAGTATCTTTCCCAGGGTATTGATATACTCAGCATTTCTCTTTCCTCTGCGCTTTCCGGCACTTACAGCCTGTGTATGCGTATAGCAGAGGATCTTATGAAAAAATATCCCGGCAGAAAAATAATATGCATTGACTCTCTGCGTTACTCTACTTCTATGGCGCTTCTTACCGTTTTGGCAGGAAAAAAGCGCCAAGAGGGTGCTACAATTGAGGAAACCGCAGACTACATTAATAATATCCGCCATTGCATTCATCAGATGGGACCTATGGACGACCTGTTCTTCCTTGTAAAGACGGGAAGAATTTCCAATTTCAAGGCGTTGTTCGGTACTCTCGTCGGCGTCAATCCCATGGCAGATTTCAACTCCAAGGGTCTTGCAGAGGTTATTGTTAAATTCAAGGGCAAGCGCACCGCACTTGATGCAACCGTTAAGTATATAAAAGAAACGGTTGTTGACCCGCAGGATAATATTATTTTCGTTGCACATTCCAATCGTGCCGCAGCCGCAGAAATGCTGGCTGAGATGATCAAAAAAGAGATTGGCCCCAAGGAAGTCATTATCACGCACGTAGGCATGGCTTGCGGCGCTTCTATCGGCCCCGGTCTCTGCGCGGCATTCTATTACGGAAAGCCCATTTCCGAGGGACTGACTGAGGAAAAGGCGATAATGCAAAAAATAGCGGGAAAATAATGTCATGAAAAACTTTGTTATTATCGGTGATTCTACTTGTGATCTCAATAAAGAAACTCGCCTGAAGTACGATATCGAGTATCTGAAAATGCGATATATATTTGATGATACCGAGCATAATGCATATCTGGATTGGGACGAGCTTTCTGCAAAAGAGTTTTATGATTTGATGAGAAACGGAACCACGATACGCACTACTCAGGTTCCCCGTCAAGAGATAGTTGAATGCTTTACGTATTGGCTGGAAAAGAATATGGATATTCTTTACGTTGCCTGCTCGTCAGCACTTTCCGGCTCTGTTAATCTGGCAAAAACGGTTGCGGAGGAGCTCTTGGAAAGTTTCCCCGGCAGAAAGATATTCTGTGTGGATTCACTCAGATGCTCTCTCGGTCAAGGCCATCTTCTTACACAGGCATCCGATATGCGTTCGGCTGGACACAGTATAGAGGAAGTCGTTTCTTGGCTTGAAGATAATAAGCAAAAGATTAATCAGTGCGGCACCGTTGATACTCTTGAATACTTGCGACGTGCAGGTAGAATAAAAGCAGCCAGCGCCTTTTTCGGTAATATATTTGGCGTTAAACCGCTTATTATTTCAGATATTCACGGAAGCAACTATGCTTACCGTAAGGTTAAAGGCGCAGCGAATGCCCGTAAAGAAATCGCTTTGGACACTATAAAAGCGGCTGAAAATATTGAAGACAGTATTTTGTATATCGCTCATGCTGACGACATTGAAAATGCGCTTAAGCTACGCGATGAGGTGCTTGCGCTGGGTAAGTTCAAAGAAGTATATATCGATTACGTAGGACCTATTGTGGGAGCATCCGTCGGACCCGGAACTCTTATAACGTACGTTTACGGAAAACAGGTTACTATTGAGGGGAAAGAATAAACTAAAATGCAAAGTATACCATTAAACGGAAGCAGTCTTAAGATTCTTCTGGAAAACGGTTATAAAAATCTTAAAAGAAACGTAGATAAAATTAATAATCTCAACGTGTTTCCCGTGCCTGACGGAGATACAGGCTCAAATATGGCGAAAACATTTGAGGGCGGATTCTCTGCGGTGTTGACAGATGACGTAGCAGAGTATATGACAGCATTCTCAAAGAATACGCTTATGTCTGCCCGCGGCAATTCGGGAGTTATATTCTCACAGTTTATCCGCGGATTTGCGCAAGGATGTGAGAACAAGACCACACTTTCGATCTCGGATTTCGTGTTTGCATACACCTCCGGCGTTAAATGCGCCTATAAATCCGTGCTTAATCCCGTTGAGGGCACAATGCTTACCGTTCTTAAAGATGGGGCAACGCTTGCAATGGCGAATTGCGAAAAGTACACATCCTTTGAGGATATGTTTACAGAGATGTGCGCCGAGACTCGTCGCTCTCTTGCCAATACGCCTGAATTACTTCCTGTATTAAAGGAAGCGCAGGTTGTTGACAGTGGCGGAGCAGGCATTCTTTGCGTGCTTGAGGGAATGGAATGTGCTCTTCGAGGTGAATATATCGAAGACGGTGATACCACCTCTATGGATTTTTCTCCTGCTGTTGTCGGCACAGGCTTTAATGCAGATTCTGTTTTTGAATACGGGTATTGTACCGAATTCGTTTTGCTTCTTACCAATGCAAAGGGTGACGTTTTAAGCTTTGATCATAAAGCGTTTACCGAACGTCTTGAAGAAATAGGTGATTCCATCGTTTCGGTTTGGGACGGAGATATAGTAAAGGTACATGTTCATACCTTTGCGCCTAACAAGGCTTTGGAGTTGGGACTTCGCTACGGGGAGTTTATTACCGTAAAAATTGAAAATATGTCCGTTCAGCATAGTGAGACGGATGCGCCTGCCGCACCCAAATCAAAGTATGCGGTTGTTGCCGCTGCTTCCGGTGACGGAATAAAGTCATACTTCAGTGAGATAGGTGTTACTGCCATCGTAGACGGCGGACAGACCCAGAATCCTTCTGCCGATGATTTTATCAAAGCCTTCCGTAAAGTGAATGCGGAGCATATAATCGTGCTCCCCAATAATTCCAACATATTCCTTACTGCCCGTCAGGCCGGTGAGATGTTTACAGAATCGGATGTACGGGTTATAAAGACGTCTTCCGTTGCGGAAGGATATTCTGCACTTTCTATGATGGATCTTTCCGCCGAAACGGTAGAGGGTGTCATCGAAAGTATGGTATCTTGTCTTGAGTACGTTACCACCGGATACGTTACTACTGCAACGAGAGACACCTGCATTTCCGGCGTGGATGTTAAAAAAGGTGATTATATCGGATTGGATGATGATAATCTTCTTTGCGCCTGCAGTAATAAGCTATCTGCCGTTATGGGGATTCTTGAAAAGCTTGAGGATATTGATGATAAGCAGGTGATTACTGTGTTCTACGGTGCAGACGTAACACATTCTGAGCTGGTACAGCTTAAGGACTTGTTGGAAACCAACTATCCTCTTATTGAATGCGGTTACGTGCGCGGCGGTCAGGACGTTTACAGCTTTATATTATCAATAGAGTAAAAGTATCGGGAATGAGCATGTGTTCATTCCCGAAATACGTTAAAAGGATATTTGTGATGAAAAAAATTGTAATTGATACTCTCGGCGGAGATAATGGCGCGCTTCCTCTTATAGAGGGTACTGCGGATTATATGGTCAAGCACGGGGGAATAACCCCGGTGCTTGTAGGTAATCAAAGCCTCATCTGTTCCGTTATGAATAAAAGAAATGTGGCCCGTGAAGAGTATGAAGTGATTGATACAAACGAATATATATCCAACGAGCAACAGCCTATGTGTATTTTCGGCGGTTGCAACGATTCTTCTATGGCGCTTGCGCTGGAATATCTCCGCGATAATGATTGTGCCGGACTCATATCTTCCGGTAACACCGGTGCTTTGCTTATCGGAACGATATGCAGATTAGGTCTTGTTAAGGGGTTGCGCCGACCTGCTCTTTCTACAGCACTTCCCAATGTGTCGGGCGGATATACCTGTCTTGTGGATTGCGGTGCAAACGTAGATTGCCCTCCTGCGGACCTTTTGGGATTTGCAAAGATGGGCGCGGCTTTTATGACGGCAATGTACGGAACAAGTACACCAAGAATTGCCTCCCTTTCTACCGGTGCCGAAAAGGGAAAGGGTAACAAAAGCGCCAAGGAAACTTACGAGCTTCTTGAAGGTTCATCTCTTAACTTTGTCGGCAACGTTGAAGGTAACGACGTTATGATGAATAAAGCAGACGTTATCGTTTGTGATGGCTTTGCCGGAAACGTTATACTTAAAAATACCGAAGCTACCGGAAAGATTGCCGCAGCCATGGCAAAAGCATACCTTGAATCGAAGGGCCTATCCTGCGGCTGCGAGGTATACAGCTATTTGAATAATGAGTTTGATTTTAATTCGCGCGGCGGCGCTACCTTCCTTGGAACAAAAAAGACGGTAGTAAAAATGCACGGTGCCGCAAACAGCAGCACCGCAGTATCGTGTATTGAGCAGGTAATGCGCCTTTCCGAAAGCGGATTTGACACAGCTATCGAAAGTGCACTCAGTTAAGCGCGTCTATATATTTGTGCAGGTTGAATCTTATTGGTAAACCTGCCAGAACGCAAATATTGAATGCGAGAAATACGGGAATAACAGGGAACAGGTTGATTATTAATGCCGTGAAAACGGTATAGAACATATATCGTACTATAGTGAACAGCAAAGTGCGAAGCCCGTCCCGTACGTCAATCTTTCTGAACAGCAGGAAGCGGTTCAGTATATAAGTTGTTAATGCGCCAAATAAACCTGCGGCAATAACGTATAAATAGTCAAAATTAGTGTTTGGTATAAAAACGTGTGATAATACCAGTATTTCTGCGATGATTGCCGAAATGATTGACGCCTTTGCGGAATTAAAAAGCAATTTGTAAATACGCACGGTGTCAAGCAAAGGGTTGAAGTGAGAGGATTTGTTTCCGTCTATGTAAACCGCTTCGATATCAATAGTGGTAACAGGAATAGATTGCTTCGCCGCATAGTAAAGCATATTCATTTCGTAATCATACTTTTCACCCTTTACATCCAACAGCCAGCTTGCGTTTTCAATTGAAAAACCACGGAGTCCGGATTGGTTATCGGAAAAATACTTGCCTGTTGCAAGGGTGTATACGAATCTGGAAAGGTCGTTTCCAAACTTACTGCGGAAGGGAATGTTTCTTCTCAGCTTTCTTGTAGTAAGAACGAATTCCCCGCCGTCTTTAAGCTGCTTTCGGACACGGAGAATATCCTCAACCTTGTGCTGTCCGTCTGCATCAGCGGTGATGAAATAGCGACAATCACTGAAATTATCAGAAATATATTTTATCCCCGTTTTAAGCGCCCTGCCTTTACCTTTGTTTTGAGGGTGGACAACTATCTCAGCATATTGGGAAGCAGCTTGGAATATGCTGTCATATTCACTTCCGCTGCCGTCGTTTACCACCACGGCGCTCAGCCCGTTGTTATTAAGTTCTTTTACAAGCTCTATAAGCTTTTCGTCCGGCTTATATGCCGGAATCAAGACGATTTCTTTCATAAACTTACCCGTACCGCTTATTTTGCGGCTGCCTTATCAAAAAAATCTGTAACTGTATTTATAAGATCGGAATTTGCGTTTCCGTTTTTATCAAAAAGAATTTGCGTGTGCTGGTTACCGTCATTACTTCCGAAATCAGTAAGCCAAACAATGCTATCACCGCTTGTATCATCTTTGTGAGATACTATTGAAAACCTGTCGTCAGGCACTGTTTGGTCTCCCGAAGCGTGAATTATAAGGGCGGGGATCTGAGTCTGCTCAAGTGCTTTCACTGCAGATGCATCTACTTGCTTTGCACCGAACAGCATTGCTTGATATATCCAAAGCATAGGGTAGTTGCCATATGCGAAATTCCCCATTACCTTTACTGCCGGCATCATCACGCCCTCCATGGCGCTGTTTATGCCGTTGACGGAAACTACTGCAGTAATATCGTGACCGTAAGCAGTGGCACAGCACGCCGCATATCCGCCTCTGCTGTGACCGAACAAGAATATGCTGTCATATCCAAAACGGCTGTTTTCATTAAGGTGCTCCAATGCCGCATTTAGGTCGTTCAGCATTTGAGGAAACCCAACAGCGCTGTCTCCCTCGCTTTCACCGCAACCCGTAGGATCAAACACGAACACCCCGTATCCTTTACGGGAAAACTCATTGATTATATCGGCATAATCAATGTACGTTGCGTTCATGCCCTGTGCAATTACTATCAGCCTTTCCGTATTTCCGTTTTCGGCAGGGAAAACGTATCCGGTAAGACGGTTTTTGCCCGAAATAAACTCTGTTTTTGTTTTGCTTTCAAAAATTGCTTCGGTTATCTCATTTGTATCAGCGGAAACCGTATCGTAACGCGGAAAGCATGAATCGTATATTATCTTTGTGGTGCCGAATGAAAAAACGGCGAGTATAACGGTAATAATAACTGCGGCAGACAAAAGCTTTTTCAAACCCTTTTTGTAATTGCTTGCCATTATTATCACCGCCTTTCCACGGAATATTTGTAAAAACACTTGTATGGAGTCAAAATTATGCTTTACACACCTGAGAAAACCCGTGTTATACCTGAAGAAGAGTTTTCCTCGCGCATTTTGGAAGTAGAGAAAACTCTGTCAGAATACGCTGATGAAGGATATATGACGACCTTCGACGGGCTCAAATTATTTTACAGAAACTATCTTGTAAAGGAGCCTATAGGTAACATAGTCATCGTACACGGATTTACCGAGTATTGCGTAAAATATACCGAGCTTGCTTGGTATTTTATAAATGCGGGATATAACGTGTTTACTTATGACCATCGCGGCCACGGCTTGTCCGACAGAGAGGTGGAAGGATATCTCCTTGCTCATGTAAACAGCTTTGAGGAATATGTTTCCGATCTTGAGTGTTTTATTGAAAGTATCGTTATTCCCAAGGGCGGAAAGGACAATATAAACATTTTCTCCCATTCAATGGGCGGAAGTATTACTGCTCTTTATCTGATGCGTTGCGGAAACACCGTTTCACGCGCCGTGCTGTCATCACCCATGGTGGTGCCGTACACACAAAAATGCCCGATATGGGTGCTTAAAATACTGTTGAACAGCGAAAGCAAGAAATACGGCTGGGATGCAAGGTTCAAGTACGCCTCAGATTTTGATCCCAATCATCCCTTTGAGAGAAGCCATGATAGCAGTTACCCGCGCTTCAGGCACAATCTGGACGTAAGGCTGTCGGACGCTCGTTATCAGACATCGTCCTCAACCAACCGTTGGATGTATGATGCGGTAACCATAGGCAAAAAGCTGCTGTCTCGCAAGAATCTGAAAAATATCAAAGCAAAGATACTTATGATCAATTCCGGTGATGACAACGTCGTTCGTCCCAAGCCCCAGAAAAAGCTTGCACGTCTTATGGGGTGCGAATACGTAAGTATTCCCGAAGCAAAGCATTCTGCATTTATTACCTCGTCTCCCAAATTGGAAAAATATCTTGATATTGTATTTAAGTTTTTACACGCCTAATCAATATTGTACTACAAATTTGGTTAAAAAGCAATAAGAATATAATTATTATCGAATCATATCGAAAAAGTAATGGATTTGTCAAAATAATTCTTGCATTTTTGTGGTATAAAGTTTATAATGATTATAGTAATTATATATTATTGGGAGGTGCACTATGAATAACTATGAACCTAAAGATACAGAAGTCAAAATGCCGGTTACATATTCCTTTGTTCTTGCAATGGGGATTGTTGCAGCAGCTCTTTCTTCTTATGGACTTCCCGGGATCATCCTCGGAGTTATAGCACAGAAAAAGGTTAAACAATATCTGGAGGAGAATAATTTTGTCAGCTGTAATCACGTTATGATCGGCAGTATTTTATCCAAAGTAGGCATTTACGCCGGTATAGCTTATACGCTTTTCTGGGCGGCTTATATTGCTTATATGTGCTTTGTATTCGGATTCGCCTTCTTAATGCCCATTCTTTCCGGCATTGGTGAATTGTGCTTATTTTAACTTGTAAAATAAATTAATTATACAGAGGTAATTATTATGGACAACAACACAAACACCCCCGTTAAGAAGACCCCGTCTCCTACCTTGATTTTGGTTTTCGGCATTCTGTCTCTTGTAATTGGCAGTATTGGCGGAGCAATTTTTGGTTTCGTTGCTCGCAGTCTGGCAAAGAAATATCTTGCGGCTACCGGTGGCGAGACCTGCACACAGGTAAAGGTTGGAAATATTCTTGCGCTCATCGGAATTATTATTGGTCTCGTTGCTTTCGCAGGTTCTGTTCTCTATATTATTCTCAATGGATTCACCTTCATCACTGCTTTGCTTGCCGGCTTGGGCAGCCAGTCATACTACATGATTCCTTTGATGTTCTAAAGCATAATACAAAAGCACCGCGTATGCGGTGCTTTTTTATTGGTTTGGGTGAGTTATACTATCAAGTGCAACAGTTTACAAATAAAAAAAGAAGTTCATACGAATCTCTGGTAGAATAGAGTTCCCACACACCAAACACCAGAAAGGAAAAACGTATGAACTACAAACATCTTACCATAGAGGA